>USEC01000038.1 GCA_900553595.1 uncultured Prevotella sp.
AATATTGTTTATCAACAAGTTATAAAATGCATGTTTTTTGAGTGACGAAGTCAGGAAACATCCCCTACAAACATCATTCTACAATCTATTTTCATGTTCGAAATGAGGAAAGTCACTTAAACATAAGAGATTATCGAGGAAAAGATGTAACTTTGCAAATGGAGAGAATCAACTCTTTCCAAGACATTTGAAATAAAAGGAGCGTTATGCTACTCTTGTAAGTGCGAAGCCTGAGAAACTGAAACACAAAATCAACAAGAATTGGCATGGCAGTTTCCACGTTATAGCGTGGGCTGCTTAAGCATATCTGTTGATTAAGGTTTTCTCAGGGCCTGCACTTTAAGACATGGTTATTGGCAGTGCCACGCTTCGTGGTTTTAGAGCATTACATAGATGGAAATTTAAAATAACAAGTATATGAAAAAAGTCATCATTATCTTTTTGGTATTCTTTTATGCCATCGTATCTTTTGCACAAAGTGAAAGTGCTAAACCCACCTTTGGAGTAAAATTGGATAGAGAAGTGGCTGTAGCCAAAATAGAAAAAGAAACCTATCAAGACGTTATTGTTGAGTTAAGGTCAGCAGATTTAGGAGACTTATTCACAGAAGGCGTTAAGATAATTGTCAAAGATGCTAAAACAGGGAAAAAACTTATAGTAAGCGTTTTTCAAAGTCATACCTCTATGCATTTTCAGATGGTACTATTCAAGTAGGAAAAGGAAATGCATTAACTCAGCTTACATTATTTAAGTCAAAAGAATACAGCGTCTGGTTAATGGAGATAAGAAAAAATGGTATTTACTATAGGGAAAATATCCATTGAGGAATTTAAGTTATTAACTACTAAACTATTAAATATAAAATGAAGAAAATTTTTTACACTCTTCTTGTATTGGTGCTTTCAATTTTTTCTGTCAATGCACAATCTCAAAATTCACAAGAGAAAATGCAAACACTTGTTCAGAGAGTTGATTCTCTTGATCATGAATTATCGTATCTAAAATTAACTTACGAATTAAGCACACTTAATTCCGATATGGAATTGTTTTCAAACGCAATAAATATAAAATCGCTTGATATTCAGTTAAACCTTTATAATAGGAATTTCGATTCCCAATTAGGTTATGCATATCAACGATATTATAAATCATGTCAGGAGAGAAAACAATCAATTTCTGAACTCATTGAAGCTAAGAAAACGTTTTTCGTCCTCAAAGTTATAACGTATCCTTTTTCCGAAAGTGAAATGAATACGTTAAAGACAAGTTATAATGTAATTGATAATGCATATAAATCAATAGAAACCTCTATGGAGTTATTGAAAATCGTTGTGGACGCATATAACAAATCATTGTAACCTGAGTTCGGGATAAGAATATTCCAAGCACAAGGGATTGGATGACAAGAAATGCGAGGCATTGTTGCTTGATTCGTTGAAGGATCATGGTTCGTTGACGAAACCTGAAATAGTGCGTCTGCTTTGGGATGTACTGCCAGACCAACCTGATGACAAGCAGAAAGAATACAAGATAAATAATCTCTTGCACAAATTTAGAAAGGAGGAAAGGTTAGCAACACCACCTATAGCTGGCAACAAATCGACTTGGGTGCTTGTAAATGACTGAAAATTACAAACACTTATAGCCAAATAAATGTAGTATTTTTTGAGGCTATTTAACTATCATACTTTTTGAATTGCACTCGATTTGTTTTATCTTTGCCATCAACAAAGACTAATGATTATGGCATTCGAAGAGGAAATCGAGAAATATGATGATTTAAGGTGTAAGTATCAAGCCGAGGCTTTCGGTATGAAGAAACTGATAGCTTTTTTAATATTCTTGTTGGCAACGATGCAGGGAGCAACGGCGCAAGAAGTGTCGGGGCAACAGATACCATTGTCTTTAGATGATGACTATAAAAATACGGAGTTTCTTCCTGTTGCGCCTTCCTACTCGGACATTCTAATGATGAAGTCGTTATCTTCTTCTGAATTTCTTGCCATGCCTATAACACCACTTACGCCTATGCCGTTCGCTACAGAGCCACCGCTTGCCAACAAATATGACGCAAGCCATTCTGGGTCGATGTCGATGGAGGTATCAAAATACTTGAAATTTACTGCCGTTGGAACATACCGCAGTTACATAGGACTGATGGATGTACAGTCGGTAAGTGGCAACATGCAATATAGTTTGGGGGCACTTAATATGCAGGGCGGGCTTATAGCCAACCGCTATCTCTACCATAGGGGCATTATCTCGCAATACGGCATATCAGGACAGATTGTCTATAGCTTCAACCCAAATCTCTCAGCCACCATCTTTGGCACCTATTATAATACCAATCCATTCATCAGCATGGCGGCATTCCCATTTGTGCCGACAACAAGCTATGGTGGATATATGACCGTTGGCAACAACAGCTTCTATATGAACCTTGGCGTTGAACGCCGCTACAATACGTTCGAGCGTAAGATGGAGACTGTGCCTATCATTTCTCCTGAGTTAAAAATATCAAATAAAGTTACCGTCGAACTGCCATTGGGCGACCTCGTGAAGCATGTTGTTGAGGATATTCTTGTGAAGATTCGCTGAACAATGGGCTAATCGTATAAACAAACCATTCATATTTTGCAGTTTGTTGGTTTTATTTTATTACCTTTGCAGCGTTTTATCAAGCATTTTGAAGATGTTTTACAACAAACCAAAGCATTTTGAAAGTCCTACCGCGGTAATACAAACACATTAAATATGGATAACGTCAACGATTTTTTCGCCACGCTCAGCTCGTATCTTTGGGGTTGGCCAATGATTGTACTGCTACTTGGCACCCACATTTTTCTTACCATCCGCCTGCGTTTCCCACAACGTAAGTTGCTTACAGCCATTCGTATTTCCGTCCAGCGCGACAAGTCGCAGAAGGGTGATGTGTCGCAGTTCGGTGCGCTCGCCACTTCCCTTGCTGCCACTATCGGCACGGGAAACATCATCGGTGTTGCCACAGCGGTGGCGTTAGGCGGTCCCGGGGCAGTGCTCTGGTGTTGGCTGACAGGCGTGTTCGGCATTTCGACGAAGTATTCAGAGGCTTTGCTTGCCATAAAATACAGGGTGAAATCCAAAGGCGGACGCATGCAGGGAGGTCCGATGTACACGTTGGAACGCGGTTTAGGATGGCGCAAGATGGGAGTCTTGTTTGCCGTTTTCACTGCCATTGCCGCATTGGGCACTGGCTGCACGGTGCAGGCCAATGCCATTTCGACAATCATGCATGCCTCGTATGGGATAAGCACGGAAGTGAGTGGCGCCGTACTGATGCTTCTTGCTGCGGCGGTTATCATCGGCGGCGTGCGCAGCATTTCGAAAGTCTGCAGTATGTTCGTTCCGTTTATGGCATTGCTTTATGTGTTGGGATGCATATATATATTATGTGTCAATGGCAGCCATATCGTGCCTGCGCTTAAACTGATAGTGTGTTCAGCATTTTCGCCTACTGCCGCAGGCGGCGGTTTTGCAAGCGGTTCGGTCATCATGGCAGCCCGCTACGGCATCGCGCGCGGTCTGTTCAGCAATGAGTCGGGACTTGGCTCGGCGCCGATTGTCGCTGCCGCTGCACGCACGAAGAACCCTGTGCGCCAGGCGTTGGTATCCTCCAGCGGCACCTTTTGGGACACCGTCGTGATATGCGCACTCACTGGTCTTGTCATCGTAAGCAGCATCATTGCCTATCCGGACATCGACTATTCCAACGGTGCGGAACTTACCAAGATGGCATTTTCAAAGATTCCCGTCATCGGTCCGTTCATATTGAGTTTTGGTCTGCTCACATTCGCCTTCAGCACCATTCTCGGATGGAGCTATTATGGTGAGCGTGCGATGGAGTATATCAAAGGGAAACGTTGGACCCGCGCTTATCGTCTGCTCTACATCGTGGCTGTCTTTGCCGGCAGTGTGGCGAATCTTACCATCGTGTGGAACATTGCCGACTGCATGAATGCCCTCATGGCGTTACCAAATCTTCTGTCGCTTATCTGTCTCAACGGCGTCATCGTGCATGAGACCCGTAAGTATCTGTGGCGCGACCGACTCGACCGCGAGATGAATGAATAAGCATGCCCGTTTCACAACGGAAGTTATCGGAAGTTAGGCTTCGCCGGAAGTTAAAGGAAGATAACGGACAATAGCATAATAGGAATTAGGATTTAGGAGTTACGAATTAGGAATTAGGAGGTCGAGCGTCCCGCTCGACAACACCATCCAAGCAATTCCTAACCCCTAATTAGCAGACTTGCTTTGTGTTGTCGAGCGAGACGCTCGACCTCCTATCTTTTTTACTTTTTACCTTTTTACTCTTTTACTCTTAAAAATTGTGTCCGTTACCTTCCATCCGCCGAGGCGAATTAACTTCCGATAACTCCCGTTTTTGACACATCACCTTGTTTTGAAACGTGCAAAAGGTTGTGCCGAAATCCATTATGAATTCATAATCAGGAATTATGAATACCCCAAAAAATCATTTCCGTTCATATTCTTTAACTTATTTGGTTGCACCATATCTTTTGATTTTCCGCCTTTTTCATTAACTTCGCAACCGTAACCCAATTAAACAACACTTTTATGATGAAACGACTACACCTTATCGCAACATTGCTCATGGCGTTCACGACAGCCATGCATGCCGGCGACTGGATGAAGAATCTGCCGGACAACATCTACATCTCACAGCTCTCCATCCCCGGTACACACGACTCAGGCACGGGCAACGGCGTGGCGTTAGCCGCCTTCTCACAGTGCCAGGACATCCCCGTAAGCCAGCAGTGGGCTGCAGGCATACGCGCCTTCGACCTGCGTCCGAAGGTGAAGGGCAGCTACATCAACATCAACCACGGCATAGCCGCCACCAAGCTGCGCTTCGACGACGCCCTCTTCCTCATCCGCGACTCACTGGCTGCGCACCCGTCGGAGTTCGCCGTAGTACACTATCACTACGACACCGACTTCGACAAGGACAAGGACAAGTATCTGCCGATGCTCAAATCGCTGCTCGAGCGTGACGACATGAAGGACTTCCTCGTGCCTTTCCGCCGCGACCTCACACTGGGCGACGTGCGCGGCAAGATGCTCCTCATAAGCCGTCAGGGCTACGCCGACCCTCCATACGCCGGCGGATGCATCGGCGGATGGACGAGCAGCCTCGACTGGGAACGCCAGAAAGAGGGATGGATCATAGGCATGGACCACGACTACAACAGCTACACCCCACTCTACATGCAGGACTATTACAATTTCGCCGACAACCCTACCGGATTCAAAGAGAAGACAGATGCCATAAACCAACTGCTCGATTGGAGTTATGCACATATAACAACAAACCCCGGGGATGTCGTATGGGTGATGAACTTCACATCTGCATACCCTGGTGGGATTCCTTCCGCCAACGGCTATCGCAAGGTCGCCAGTTACACAAACGGCACTGTCATCAACTTCTTCGAGTCACGCCCACCCGGACCGACAGGTGTGATATTTATGGATTACTGTGTGGATTGGTCGAACGGTTATCACACACGCGGCCAGGAACTCATCGACACTCTCATCGCCAACAACTACAAATGCTTCCCAACCACAAACAACAACACGTCGAACAGCATTACCACCAATAAGGCGAACTCGCTGCGTCATGTCATCGGCATATACTCGCTGCAAGGCAACAAGCTGCCGGAACCGCAACGCGGCGCAGTGAACATAATGAAATACTCCGACGGAACGGTGGAGAAAGTGTTCGTAGGCAGACAGTAACATAACACAATCGGAGGGTGCTTGGCTCTTGGCCAAACGCATTGCCAACGACAGGAAGCAACGTTCCCTCCCCTACAAAAGCATCAAAAACGGGAGTTAGCCGAAGTTAAAGGAAGATAACGGAAGATAACGGACATTACCATTGGTTTTCAATGGGTTATGCTATTGTCCGTTATCTTCCTTTAACTTCCGGCGAAGCTTAACTCCCGATAACTCCCATTTTGACACACCGCCTTGCCCTCATTTGCACTATCTTTGCATAAAAAAATACATTTTCAGGATTATGACAACACGCATTCTCACATCCATCCTCCTCATTCTGCCCTTTCTTGAAGCCGCGGCGCAGAGCGACGACTATGCCCGCAGCTGGGGCATACACGCCAATTTCGGAGGAATAACACAGTCGGAATCGGAAAACGCGGACAGCCGCGAGAACGAAGGCAACACATTCGCCGTGACAGCCGACTGGTTTGTCACGCCACGCCTGGCTCTCACGGGCGGCATCTACGCCGAGCAGACGGGCATGCTGACGCATCTCGACGCCGACGGCATAGGTCCGAAGTCGTTCTGGATGGCAGGCATCCAGGCAGGAGCGAAGTACTACTTTTTCCCGAAGAAGTGGATAGTGCAGCCCTATGCAGGGGCGGCGGTGTATGCCAACGTGCTCAATCTGGGGCACAACCGCGGCGCGTTCGACTTCCGTTCCAACGACTACAGCCTCTCGCGCATGCATGCCGACTACGACATAAAGTGCCCCGCACTGAGTCTTGCGCCGCAGATAGGCATCGACCTGCGCCTCATCAGCAGCCTGTCGCTCACTCTGGCAGCCGACTACCGTTGGGGAATCTACGGGCAGAGCCGCCTCGACGTGCGGCATCTCGACGGTCAGCAGGGCGCACTCATAGAGCATTTCGACAACCCCATGAGCCGCACCACGCTATCGCTGGGACTGCGCTTCGACTTCCCCGCACGCCCCGTGAACTGGCAAAGGGCGGGCTGCACGCTGCTCGACCTTATCTATATATGGATAAACGGCCGCAACTGACGACGACGGCAACGCTCCTGTTGCATTGCTGTTAAGAATACGTTTCGCTGACTATCTGTCACTTCTTTCTGTCTATTTGACTGCTTTTCTGCCACATCTGCTTACTATTTAACACAAGTTTCACCTTCATCCCATTGGCACGCAAGTTGCACTACTGTTGGTGCGAACCGAGGGCGGAAGCCTGAGGGGAGCCGGACAACGAAGCCTTCCGCAAGGAACGGCGGAGGAATCCGCAACAGACAAACAAAGAATAAAAATATAATCGGAGGTTTTAATTATGTTACCAGTAATGAGAAATTCTTGGATGCCAGAAGTTTTCAACGACTTTTTCGACACTGACTTTATGCCGCGTACAAACGCAACTGCACCGGCTATCAACGTTAAAGAGACCGAAAAGAACTATACCGTAGAGCTTGCAGCCCCCGGAATGAAAAAGGAAGACTTCAACATCAACATAGACAACGACGGCAATCTGCACATCAAGATGGAGCAGAAGAACGAGAAGAAGGACGAGAACAAGAAAGAGCACTATCTGCGCCGCGAGTTCTCTTACTCGAAATACGAGCAGACTCTTATTCTTCCTGACGATGTCGATAAGGAAAAGATTGCTGCCAACGTGAACGACGGCGTACTCTCCGTCACCCTGCCTAAGGTAGAGAAGAAGGAAGAGAAGACCACACGCCAGATTGAAGTGAAATAACATCACGGCCGACAGCCAAAACGCCGGCAAACGACAATAACAAAGCCCTGCCTCGCACGCAACTGCGAAGCAGGGCTTTTTTGTGTCCATACAATGAGAGACAGGGCGACCGCGAACAATAAAGGCAACCATCTGGGAGACAACGTATTACATGTCGTTTGGCACAGCCCTACACACCCCGTCTGCAAACAAGCCTTGTTTGCAACCAAAAGAAGCCTTCTTTGTGGTGTAAACAAGGCTTCTTTGCAGAGCAAGGAAGGCTTGTTTTGAAATTCATAATTATGAATTCATAATTCATAATGAGTTGGGTTGCGCCGTGTTGTCGAGCGGGACGCTCGACCTCCTATAGTAAGTAAAGCTAATGGCTTAACTTCTGACTCCTTAAAGCATACGGCTTAACTCCTGACTTCTTAACTCCTGACTCCTCAAAGCATACTTCTTTAACTCCTAAAAAAAATCCTAATCCCCCTCTTTCCCCTTCCTGCACTTGAACAGCAGATGGTCGCCTGCTGCCGAAGTGGTGGCAAAGATGTAGGTTTCGCCGCCGTCGCCGAGCTTCAGGCGTTTGCGCAATGCGTCGGCAGAAAGGGGGAAGTTGCGCACGGCGATGTTGGCCTTTTCCGTTCCGGCGAGCATCGTGCGCAGTTCCTTGCGGTTCATCGTGCCCACCGCCTCCACGACAAAAGTGCGGCCGGGGAAGTCGGCAGCCATGCTACGGGCAAGAAAAAGGTGGCTGTTGCGGCTCACTGCCATGACGCCGAACCGCTCCGCCATGCGCCCGAAACAGCCGGCCTTCATCACGGCGGCGTTGGGTTCGTGCAGGAAGAGTGGCTGCGTGGTGTCGCGAAGCATGGCGTCAGGGGCGACGGAGGGAGCCGACTCGTCGGGCGAACCCGTGTGCAGTTCATACTCGAACGTGAGTGTCCGCAGTCCCGGCATGACTTGCCCGCAGGCAGTGCCGCCGTTGTCGCGCACCATGTCGGCGCACACTATGCGCACGGGGTGACTGAGGTTGCCGTGCAGCGAGGCGTCAAGCACGAGCAGGAGTTCCTTGCATTCGCCCTGCAGGGCTACGATGTGCACCTCCGCCACGCTTCCGTCGAGGTCGGCTATGGCCTTGTGCCAGTCAAGCATGGGCGACAGTTTCACCATCACCAGCTGCGCCTTCTTGAACAGAAGAGGCAGAAGCGAGACGATGTCAGGTGTGCAGTCGGCCATGAGCACCGTCTTTCCGCCGTGCGAGTCGCGCCGCGCCGGGTCGGCATAGAGCAGCGTCTGACACGGGAGCGTGCCGAGGGCGGCGGTGGAGTCGGCACAGATGATGGCGGCGTCGGGCAGTCCGAGGCGGGCGAAGTTGTTGCGTGCGATGTCACACAATGCGGGGTTACGCTCAATGTAAGTGGCCTTGTCGAAGCCCTTTGCCATGAATGTGAAATCCACGCCGAACCCTCCCGTGAGGTCGGCCATCGTCGTTATGCCGCCGGGTGTTGCTGCTGCGCCAGTGCCTCCGCCGTGTCTTGTCGCGCGATGCGTTGCGCCAGTGCCGCCTTGTAGCGTGCTGTCGCCTCCGAGGAGCACTGCTCCATGTTGATATGCGGTGGAAAAACGAGTCCGTCGGCAGCCGCCCACGAGGGCAGTTTGCGCTGCGCCTGCTGCCAACCCGAAATCTGTTCGAGGGCAAACTTCATATCCACTTCCCCGTACCGTGCCGCCGTGAGTGCGAGTTGGCGCACGTTTTCGTTGCGGTGCAGGGCTATAAACTCCTCTGTTGTCATAAGTTCTGTTTTCTTTTTAACGTTTGCAGGAACGGTGCAAAGATAATGTTTTTTATCCGTGTTTCGCGTCTCCGCCCCATGCTTTTAGTTTATCGGTAACCCGACCAGAATGCCTTTTTCACAAATTACTGAATAAATCACTCACAAATTACTGAATAAAATGCTCACAAATTACTGAATTTGTTCCGATACATGGTTTTTGACGCCCTTCAAAATTGCACTTTTCTATAAAAATAATGTGATGTTGCTGTGTTTATTCGGTAATTATTCATAACTTTGCCGTCCGTTACAAAACGATAAAATCTATTAAACTACTATTTTATGAAACCAAGTCTTGCTATGCTTGCCGGTTTGCTTTGTCTGGCATCGCCTGCGCTTGCCGACGACGACAAACCCACATTGAACATCGATTTCCAGACGCGTGTCAGTTATCTGAACGACCGCGTGGACCACAACATACGTCACGAAACTTCGGGATTTAAGGGCGATTACCTGATGCTTAGCGTCAGCGGACAGCTGAACAGCCGCTTTTCCTACGCATGGCGGCAGCGTATAAACCAGAAAAAGGAGACTAACGACCGGTTCGACGGCACCGACTGGGTATATATCGACTACAAGATTGACCCGCACTGGAGCGTCGCCGCAGGTAAGCAGGTGGCTCTGGTGGGCGGCTACGAGTACGACCGTTCGCCGCTCGACATCTATATCTCCTCGGAATTCTGGAACAACATCGCACCCTTCCAGTTCGGCGCAAGCGCATCATACACCACCACCAACGGCAAAAGCCGCTTCTCAGCGCAGGTGACACAAAGCCTGTACAACACCCCTGAGAACCGCGACATGCTGGCCTATCACCTCCACTGGGCAGGCAATTACGGATGGTTCAACACCCTCTACTCGCTCAACATGATAGAGTATGCGCCCAAGCATTTCATCTCGTATGTGGCACTCGGCAGCAAGTTCAACGTGGGCAACGCCTCGCTCGAACTCGACTTCATGAACCGTGCGGCAAGCCATCAGACATTCTTCTTCAAGGACTGCTCGGTGATGGCACGCCTCGACTACCGCCTCATGCCGCAGCTCGGACTGTACGGCAAGTTCACATACGACGTGAACCGCACCGACACCGATGCCGACAGGAGCGTCATGGCAGGCACGGAGGTGACGGCGTATGGCGGCGGAGTGGAGTACTACCCGCTGAAAGGCAAGCGCGAACTGCGCCTGTCCCTCGGCATGTCGCACTCGACAGGCACCAACTCCAACCCCGCAGGAGCCATAAACGACAACCAGACCACCGTACGCATGGCCCTCGTCGCCAAGCTGAACCTGCTGTCGTGGAAAAGCAAAAAGTAAAACAAGAACTATATGGCAAACAACAAATCCAACCGCAAGCCGCTCGTTCCGAGCGGTGTCTGGTGCATAACCACAGTCGTAGTGCTGTTCGGTTATCTAGGCGCAGTGATGGGAGTACCCAACATGCTCAACACAATAATGAAGACCGCCCACGACCTTCTGCTCAACACCGTGTTCTACCTCATGAGCATCTGCGTGATAACGGGTGCCATAGGCAAGGTGTTTGTGGAGTTCGGCGTGGTGGCACTGCTTGAACGCACGCTCCGTCCGCTCATGCGCCCCGTGTTCAATCTGCCCGGCGTGACATCGCTGGGAGCCGTCATGACATTCCTTTCCGACAACCCCGCAATCATATCGCTTGCCCACGACAAACGCTTCGCAAGCTATTTCAAGAAATATCAGTTCATCTCCCTCACCAACTTCGGCACCGCCTTCGGCATGGGTCTGCTCGTCATCGTGTTCATGGCAAGCCAAGGCTACTACGCAGCCCCGTTCATCGGACTCATAGGCGCGTGCTTCGGCTGCGTCTGCTCCACACGCCTCATGCAGCATTTCGTGCTGAAAGCCTACCCGCAGTATGCCACAGAGGACGCCGTGCCGGCAGAGGAACAGGAGGAGAACGAGCAGGAAGAATGCAAGCAGGAAGAGAAGACCGTCTTCATACGCCTGCTCAACGCCGTGCTCGACGGCGGCCGCAGCGGTGTGGAAGTGGGCGTAGCCATAATCCCCGGCGTGCTCATCATCTCCACATTCGTAATGATATTCACCTTCGGAGCCGGCGCCGACGGCACCTACAACGGCGCCGCCTACCAGGGCGTGGAGCTGCTGCCGTGGCTTGCCAACAAGGTGGACTTCGTGTTTGAATGGCTCTTCGGCTTCCACGACCCGCACCTCGTGGCATTCCCCATCACCGCCCTCGGAGCGGTGGGAGCGGCTCTCAGCCTGATACCGGGCTTCATCTCGCACGGCTGGATAGACGGCAACGCCATCGCAGTGTTCACCGCCATCGGCATGTGTTGGAGCGGATTCCTCAGCACCCACACCGCCATGCTCGACTCCATCGGCTACCGCGACCTCACACCCAAGGCCATCATGGCACACTTCTGCGGCGGACTCGTCGCCGCCATCACCGCCCACTGGATGTTCCTCCTCTATTCGTTGGCAGCGGCATAAGCGAAGGCGAGGTTTAAAAACGGGAGTTATCGGAAGTTAGAAGGAAGTTAATCCGCCTGCAGCGGATGGAAGTTATCGGACATTAGCACAACTTGCTCAACAAGTGTCACATACGTCCGATAGCTTCCATTAACTTCCTTCTAACTTCCGATAACTCCCATTTTATGTTAAATTCCAAAGAAAAAAGGGAATCTTTGTAGCAAATGCCACGGCAGATTCGTCTAAGAAATAGAAATTCACAAAAAGCAACAAGCGTATGAATCCTACAGAACAACAATTCTCGCAGCTTGTCAAGGACAACCGCAGCACGATATATGCCGTGTGCTACATGTTCTCAAACGATGCCGACGATGTGGCAGACCTCTTTCAGGAGGTGCTGGTAAAGCTGTGGAACGGCTTCGGCACATTCCATGGCGAAAGCGGTATCAGAACATGGATATACCGCGCGACACTCAACACATGTATCACCATCGACCGCAAGAAGCGGCGTCACAAGAAAGCAATGCTGTCCATGGACATCGACTATTTCAACGCTCAGGAGCAGTCGACCGCCCAAGTGCGGATGCTGCACGAGCGCATAGCACGGCTGCAACCACTTGACAGAGCCATTGTCCTGCTGTGGCTCGAACAGATAAGCTACGACGAAATAGGCGAAATCGTAGGCATCAGCGCAAAGAACGTGTCTGTGCGTCTGGCGCGGATAAGAGTGCAACTGAAGAACATGTCGAACAAATAAACATCAACAACAATATGGAAAACAAACAGCATTATACCGAACTTGAACTTATGCGCTCGCAGATGGAAGACTTCAAGGCGCAGCTCGAAAGACAGAAGATTGTGAACGATAAGCTCATCATCAGTTCTATGAAGAAGAACATGTCGTGGATAAGGAAGTATGTGTATTTCGAGTTCTGCCTCATTCCCTTTATCGCCATCGCCTGGCTTCTTATCAAGGAGTTCGCACATCTGTCATGGTTCAACTACGGCTTCCTCATGGCGGTAACAGTGATAGATGTCATTGCCGACTACCGCATAAACATCTCCGCCCTCTGCGCCGCCGATTACAGTAGGAACAACCTCGTCACTACCATCACAAAACTCACCCACATGAAACGCCTGCGCGTCATTCAGATGGTGATTGCGATACCGGCACTGGTGGTATGGCTGCTGTGGAGCGGCATAGAGGCGTGGACACATATACATCTGCCTGCCGATGCTCCCGACTTCATGAGAGGAGGCATGTATGGCGGCATAGCGGGTGGCATCGTAGGCGGCGCTGTCGGAATCGCCATCGCGTTCCGCATCTTCTTAAAGATGCAGCGCACCAACGATGAGGTGATAAAGCAGATAAATGAAATGAATGAGAAATAGAGGGGAATTAGGAGTTAGGAATTAGGAGTTACGAGTTAGGAGTTAGGAGTTACGAATTAGGAGTTACGAATTAGGAGTTACGAGTTAGAAATTTAGAAGTTGAAAATTCAGAGCATTGGCGGCAAAGCCTAATTATAGCAACATAGGAGGTCGAGCGTCCCGCTCGACAACACTACGCAAACCTGCAACACAGCACAAGGTAACTCTCTCTTTATGCGCTCGGCTTTGCCGCTTGCTTTACAAGAATTATGAATTGTCAGGATGATGCGTCGAGCGGGACGCTCGACCTCCTATAGACACCAATCTTCATAAGAAGCAGGACATTCACTCGGCTCTGCAGCTTGCCAAAACAAAACTGCTGAATTCGTAATTTCTAAAAATTCTAATTCGTAACTCGTAATTCCTAATTCCTAACTCCTAACTCCTAACTCGTAATTCCTAACTCCCTAATACCCTTCATTCTGCTTCAGCTTCATATTAAAGAGCAGTTCCTGTCCAGGTATGGGCAGGAGGCGTTCGTGCGTACTGTCGAGGTAGCCGGAACGTTGCAGGGCGGCGAAGGTGCCGTAGCGGCCTTTGCGTTCAAGCAGCTGCTGTGGGGTGAAGGCTTTGCCGCACGCCTCGGCTTCGAGGAGGGCTATGTAAGGTTTCGTGTAGATTCCCACGGGCGACAAGGGCTGTTCAAGGGCGTCCGCCGTATAGAAACAGAAGATGTCGGTATCGGGGTTGGCAAGTCTTTTCAGACAGTTGAGAGCCTCACTGCGGTTGCCTGATGCGAGATTTATCTCCGTCTGCAAGACTGCCACGAAGTCGGCGGTGACATGATACGGCTCGTTCTTCAAGTTGTGGGCATCGGCGAGCATTGTCAGGCAGTACTTGTACATCTGCTCCGGCTTCATTATTTGTGCGTTGAGTATGCTCTCCGGGGTTCTCTCCTTTTCGGGGTCGAGATAGAGCACAGTGCCCCACTCCGTCGCCATGTTGTAGTAGAGGAACGCCAGAAGCGCCGATGCCTCATCGATATATGGCGTCCGGTCGTAATTGGTGTCGTGGTTTTTCAAGGCATACAATATCTGGCTGACATTGTTTATGGCTTTATAGCCCGCCTCCCACGCCTTGTACACATCGCCGTCGGAGGCATTAAGCGGAGCGTGTCCGTCGGTGAGACGACGCTCGTCAAGGCCGCCAAGCAGGGTGATGCACTGCATGGTGTTTCGATATACGGAGGCCATGACGGCACGCACGTTGCTTTCAGAGTTCACAATCGTGTTTTCGGGTATCACCACATTGGGATATATCTCCATCCATTCGTCCTCCTTGTCGTTGGAGTCAATGACGCCATCGCCGTTGAAATCGACGAACTTCGCGAAGTCGCTCACCTGTACCGCGCTGCCTTTCTCGGCATAGAAACGCTTCATGGCACGGGCTATCGCTCCCGGATGGCATTTCTTCTGCCCCGAGGCGATGGAGTCGCGCACGGCCTTTGTGTCTATCACGCCATTGTCCTTGAAGTCGGCGCAGAACTTGGCGAGCACTTCCGTGAACTCCGCTTCGGTACGGTCGGCAAGCATTATAGCCGAGATGGCGAGCAGTGCGGCGGCATTGTCGTCGGCGGATGTGAGCGAAGTGTTTTCAGGGTCGGTCATGGTGTGCGGTATGGCGAACACCTTCATTATCTCCATCTCCGCCTGTCGCTTTGCGTCGGCGAAGGAAGTGCCGCTTCTTACGAGTGTCTTCACACGGTCGAACTCAAGATGTGTGACGATATTCACGTTCACGCTGTTGCGGCGGCTGAGGTCGGTGATGGCCCGAAGCGTTATCTGCGAGCGTGAGAGCGAACTGTCGCATTCGTTGTAGAAGTAGCCGCTCGTCTCCAGTTCGGCATAGTGTCCGCTGAGTTTTATGGGAGAATTGAACGCGAAGTTGCCGAGGTCGTTGCTCGTCGTGGTGACAAACTGGAGTCCCGTCTGCGTCATGTCGCCGTCGAGGTCGTAGAGCGTCACCTTCGAGCCTTGCACGAACGGTCCCTTTTCCACTATGCCATCGACGGTGGTCTTCTCTGTCGGCGCGCTGCCGCCCCCACCCTCTTCGCTGCCACACGAAGCGAGCATTGCCACAAGAGCGAACACAAGTATTTTCAGATGTTTCATTGGTGTTGTTTTTTTGAAATAATTTGTTGTTTCAACGGATTTGATAAATACCCCGTTTTCAGGAACAAAGGTACAAAATTAATTCAAGCCCAAAGCAAAAGCCATCGTGGGCCTTGGCACACTTTGTTATTTGTCGGAATACCGATGTGGAATCATCTGCACTGATTGCAATGCGGTCAATTCTTCTCGATATTAAGTGTCGAACAGTTTATTCCGTTCTTGCCCTTGTTAGGGAGAAAAAAACAAAGCAGCACTTGCTTTGCCCCCTGCAGCTCGTCAAACAAATATTGTATGTGCCACATATTCAGTCTTACGCCATAGCTGTCGCTGACATACATGTCAAAACGCACGGCTGCCTGCTGCGAGCATGCCTCGTCGAAGGCATAAGAGAGATAGAATCCCCAATTCATCATCGTGTCGTCCGGCGACCAGTGTATGATGTCGCCCACCTTGAGCCCATCGAACTGCCCTACGGCTGTAAAGCAACGGCAACGTGATGTTGACTCATCCTTCAGTGTCACGAATCTGTATGCGTTTGGAGAATTATCGAACAGCAACTTGAGGTCGAGCATCTTACTACTCATCGGCGGTATGGCAAGCACTCTCTGTGCATACTCCACCTTTGATATCGTAGTGCTATTGGAACCTCCCACATTCACTCCGCCTGCAAGTCTGCCCAGCACTCCGCCAACGCCCACGGCACCGGCAACGCTACCCAGATTAACGCTTCCTCCAGCGGTACTGCCTTTCGATGTCACTGTAGACGAAGGCACATAGTAAGCCTGAGCCTCACCGCTTCTTGTCAGGAACGTGTTGCCTAAATCTATATATATGGTGTGGTTCGTCTTATTCTGCACCTTCACTCCAAGCGCATAATTCTGACACAGGCCTACGACATTCTTAAACTTTGCATTCTTGCCACTGCTGTAATCCATGAACACGAGCTTCTCTTCCTGACGTTTTTCGTTACCCACCTCGCCAAGCGTAATCTCCAGTTTCACATCATCATTCTCCAGCACACTGTTTTCGGCAAGTCTCACCACGTTCATCAGATACTTTGCATCATTATCCTTCTGCTTCGTCGTCCATTTGGGACTCACGCTGTTGTATGCAGCTATCAACTGCTTGTTCTTTTCAACCACATCGGCAGACGATTTGCCGAAAGACACCACATCAGAGCCTACGGCAGCAGGACTTTCCGCTGCCGACTCAAACGTATCCTTCTCGCCGTTCTCATAGTTCACAGAAAGGAGCTTGTCCACATTGACTTTATACGTTGGCCCATTCAGATTTGAATGTTTTTTGTATTCCACCACATCATCCCCAACGGCAATCACCTTTGCAAGGATTGTCGTACCGTCTTTCTTCACAATCACATCCTGTGCCGCTGCCGAAGCAAATCCGCAACACACAGCTGCCAAAGCCATTAGTCTATTCATAGTTTTTATATATTTATATGTTTTGGAAATTAAATGTTTGCACAAAATTAGTAAGAAATTAAGAAACAACTATAGCTAAATATTTTGCAAATATACTCATTTTGCATCAAACCGATGCAGTTTTTTACCGAAATCTGCATCAATCTCGCACAGTCCTGACTTCGTCACTCAAAAAAATAGCTAAACTCTTTGATGAAGAATTTTGGGTGACACGATGACGAAGTCAGGAGAAAAACTCGCGAATAGAACTTCGCAAGTTTTTTTATTCAACCCAAATCGCATTAGATTTCCACTAAGCTTCGTCTTTGTTTCGAACAGATTGTAACGTTCGTGTTGAAGCCATAGCGGGCTATGGCGAAACGCGGACGGCGGCAAGAT
>USEC01000039.1 GCA_900553595.1 uncultured Prevotella sp.
GGTAATGGCTTAACTTCTGAATTCTTAACTCCTGTATTCTCAAAGCATACGGCTTTAACTTCTATAACTTCTTTAACTTCTCTAACTCCTAAAAAAAAACTTCTTCAGCTCCCCATCCACGAAAATGAAGTGCTTTATTTGTGCGCAAAGGAATTATTTGTAACTTTGCACACGATAGACGGTGCGCAGGCACTCAGTGCTACGCCCCGACAAACCCTTATAATCAAAACTAAAAGCAAAGAAAAGAAAAAGATGAAGACGACACGTTTCACGACACTCCTCGCCCTCCTCGCCACTGCCCTCCTTTCGGCATGCGGAGGCGACGACCCATCAACGAACCCCAATCCCAATCCCGGCGCAGGAGGTGCTTCGGGAGGCAGCGGCAGCGGTACAGGCACTGTCGCAATGGCGCAGCTGCGGCTCGCCGACCCTACCATCTTCCCCGACGACGACGGCACCTACTACCTCTACGGCACCAGTTCCGACAACGGCTTCGAGGTGTACAAGAGCACCGACCTCATCACATGGGAAGGCCCGTGCGGCAAGACTTCGGGCGGATTCTGCCTCGTCAAGGGCAGCAGCTACGGCAGCAAATGGTTCTGGGCACCGCAGGTGTTCAAGCGGGGCGACACCTACTACATGGCCTACTGCGCCGATGAGCACCTCGCCATAGCCACAAGCGACTCGCCGATGGGGCCGTTCCGCCAGCAGCAGCTCGCGCGGATTCCGGCGGGAATGAAGGAAATCGACCCCTTCGTGTTCTTCGACGACGACGGCAAGACATACATGTATCATGTCCGCATAGTGGACAACAACAGCATATATGTGGGCGAAATGAACGCCGACCTCACGAAGATTGACGAGAGCACCGTGAAGCTTTGCATCAAGGCGGCTCCCGATGGATGGGAGAACACCGAACGCCGCTCAGGGGGAGTGGCCGAGGGTCCGACGGTGGTGAAGCTCGACGGCACATATTACATGTTCTACAGCTGCAACGACTACCAGCTGCCCACCTACGCCGTGGGTGTCGCCACTGCCAAGTCGCCGACGGGTCCGTGGACAAAGCCTGCCGCGCCCATCATCAGCCGCGACAACATCGGCCACAACGGCACGGGTCATGGCGACCTCTTCCGCGACAAGGACGGCCACTGGCAGTATGTGTTCCACACCCACAACAACTCCACGACGGTGCACACACGCAAGACAGCCATCGTGCAACTCGAATACACCGGCACCGGCTTCAAGGTGGCAGACGGAACGTTCCGCTACCTGATGCACAAGTGACGGATTGTTACCCTACAGAAAAAGAAGCCTTGTTTGTGTCGCAAACAAGCCTTGTTCGCACTCCGAAGAAGCCTTGTTTGCAGACAAAACAAGCCTTGTTTGTAGAACAAAGAAAACAAGCAAACTGCAAAACACATCTCTTATGAGAATAAAACACTTATTGTCAGACCATTACAAAGCAGTCATCTCCGCGCTCTTCTTCGTGGCGATGCTGCTGCTTTGGGGCTTCTGGCTGCCTGAGGTGACCGCCTATCACGAGCAGACCCAGATGTTCCTCTTCACCCCCGACTACTTCAAGGAGCACCTTCCGCTGCCCGGTGCGCTTGCCGACTACGTCTCGGAATTCCTCGTGCAGTTCTCCTTCTTCGTGCTCTGGGGTGCCGCCGTCACCGCCCTCCTGCTCACTCTCATGCAGCGTGTGGTGTGGGCAGTGATGCGCCAGTGCGGAGCGTGCGGCTCATGGTACGCTGCAAGCCTCGTCCTCCCGGCGCTGCTTGCCGCCCAGTGCACCGACCCCGACACCATGCCCACGTTCACCCTCTCACTACTTGCCGCCCTCTCGCTCTCGTGGCTGCGCCTGCGTCTGCGCCACAGCCGCTGGTCGTGGGCGGTGGATGTGGCAGTGCTCCCCCTCTTCTATTGGGTGGCAGGACCCGTAGTGGCAGTGCCCCTCTGCGCTGCCGTGGCCTGCGCCGTGGTGCCGCAGCTGCGCGACGACAGCCGCTCCACGGCATCACCGCTCAAGGCTGCCGCCGCCATTGCCGCCACAGCCCTCACGTTCTGGCTCACGGGCAGGGGTCTGCACTATTCGTGGGAGAGTCTGCTCAAAGGCATCTTCTACTACCGCCAGCCCGCCACGCTGCCCCTTGCCATGGACATGCTCATGGCCCTTGCCGCCCTGCTGCCCATGATTGCCGCCGCAGTGTCGCACATACGCCGCCGCAGCATCACAGTCCCGGCAGTCTATACGCTGCTCATAGCGAGCGGTGCGCTCATAGGCTGCGGCACGCAGAGAGCCATACTCGAAGTCATCGGCTACGGCTACCTCGTGCGCATGGGACACTATGCCGACATCATAAGCAAGAGCACACGCACGGCTCCGCGCTCCGAAGTGGGCGTGGCAGCCACCAACCTCGCGCTCTCAGCAACGGGCGAGATGCCCGACCGCATGTTCGAGTTCAGGCAGTTCGGCACCAACGGACTCATTCCCGACGCCAACCTCGACGCCAACACCACGATGATGGCGGGCGAGATATTCCTGCATCTGGGCATGGTGAACCAGGCACAACGCTACTTCTTCGAGTCGCAGGAGGCGGTGCCGGGCTACAAGCGCAGCAGCCAGTGCTACCGCCGCCTTGCCGAGACCAACCTCGTGAACGCCGACTACCGTGTGGCGGCACGCTATCTGCGGCTGCTCTCCCACACGCTCTTCTACCGCTCCTGGGCAGAGAAACGCCTCGCCTGGGCGACAACCGACCACCGTGCCGTGGCCGACGACCCCGAATACGCACGCCTGAGAAGCCTGCGTCCCACCGACGACTACCTCTTCGGAATGTCGGAGACCGACCTCACGCTCGGCGCACTCTACATGCACAACAAGCAGAACCACGCCGCACTGGAGTACCTCATGGCCTACGAACTGCTCGCACACAACGCGCAACGCTTCATGCAGTACTTCCCCCTCGTGCTCAAGGCAGGACCGTCCTACATCCCGCGAAGCTACCAGGAGGGCATAGCCATATTCACAATGAACGACGGCGGCAACCCGCTCGCAGCCTGTGTGGATGCCACCACGAAGCGGCAGCTGGCCGATTTCCTCGGCATCTACCCCAAGGACAAGGCCGCGGCGGCACACCATGAGAAGCCGCTCTTCGCCGATACCTACTGGTTCTACCTCTTCGCCTCGAAGCCGCAGGGCGGCGACGGCGGAGCCGACAACAACGCAACACCCGGAAAAAACACGAAGAAATGAAACTCAAGCACATCATCATAGCCGTCATGGCGACGCTCGTCACGGCGTGCGGCAACACCCCCAGAAACGAAAAGAACGACACCCGTGAGCCGCAGATATTCCCCGACTACTGCGGAGTGACCGTCCCCGTGGGCATCGCGCCGATGAACTTCGACGTCTGCGGAGGCGCCGACCGCATCGACCTCACCGTCAGTGGGACGAAAGGCGGAACACTCCACACCAACGCCGGAAGCGTGGATATGGACATAGACGAGTGGCACGCACTGCTGGAGAAGAACCGCGGGGCAAGGCTCGACTTCTCGCTCGCCGTGCGGCGCAACGGCGAATGGACACGCTACGCCACATTCCCGATGTATGTCAGCGACGCGCCGCTCGACGACTGGGGACTCACCTACCGACGCATAGCACCGAGCTATGTGAACTACAACAAGATGGGCATCTACCAACGCTGCCTCGCCAACTTCGACGAGACACCGATACTCGAGAACACCGCCGACCCCGGCAGCTGCATAAACTGCCACACCGCCAACCGCACCGACCCACGGCAGTTCACATTCCATGTGCGCGGACCGCACGGAGCGACGCTCATACAGCAGGACGGCAGGCGCGAATGGCTCAACACCGCCACCGACTCCACACTCGCGGCATGCGTCTATCCATACTGGCACCCGACGGGAAAGTATGTGGCTTTCTCCACCAATGTCACACGGCAGGACTTCCATGCCACACGAGGGGAGCGCATAGAGGTGCTCGACCTTAAGAGCGACCTGCAGGTTTATTGCCCCGCTACGCACGAACTGCTGCTCTCACCGCTGCTCCGCACCGACGACTTCGAGACCTATCCGGCGTTCTCGCCCGACGGCAAGTGGCTCTACTTCTGCTCGGCACGCTACAGGAAAATACCCGCGGAATACAAGGAAATACGCTACAATCTCTGCCGGATAGCCTTCGACGCAGCCACCGGCACCTTCGGAAACAAGGTGGACACCATCTTCAACGCAGCGGCACACGGACTCAGCGCCACACTGCCACGACCCTCCTACGACGGCCGCTACATCATGTTCACCACCGCACGCTACGGCTGTTTCCCCGTATGGCACGAGGAGAGCGACCTCTGGTTGCTCCGCCTGAGCACGCTTGAGGCACGGCCCATGACTGCCGTGAACTCGAAACGCGCGGAGAGTTTCCACAACTGGAGCCGCAACTCGCGGTGGTTCGTATTCACATCACGCCGAGGCGACGGACTCTACACCAACCTTTACATGGCATCCGTGGACAAGGACGGAAAACCAACGAAGCCCTTCCTCCTGCCGCAGCGTCACCCGTGGAGCTACTACGACAACCTGCGCACATCATACAACACGCCCGACTTCACCGCCGCACCCGTGGAATTCGAGGCACGCATGGCGGCGAAGGAGATACGTTCGGGAGAGCGCACAGGCATAAAAGTGAGAAAATAAGTAACAAACAAAAATCAACTAAAAGGCAATATGAAGAAAATCAAATCGTTAGTCATCATCGCAATCCTCTGCCTCTGCGGCACGGGAGCGCAGGCTCAGGACATCAAGGACATCCTCACCGGAGTGGCAAAGACCATCATCGGCGACAAGGCGACATCGAAATCGTCAATCACCGGCACATGGAAATACTCCGGACCGGCATGCGAGTTCGAGAGCGACAACTTCCTTTCAAAGGCCGGAGCACAGGCCGTCACGGAAAAGGTGAACAAAAGACTGGCACCGATAATGAAGAAGACTGGCATCAACAACATCGTCTTCACCATCAACAGTGACGGTACATACACCTCGGCATTGAAGAAACACACCACAAAAGGCACCTACACCTTCGACGAAAAGGAGAAGACCATCACCTTCACCACATCAGGCGGACACAGCTACACCGCCTATGTCGTCGTGACAGGCAACACGATGAACATGCTCTTCAAGGCCGACAAACTCATGGAGATACTTAAGGTAATCAGCAACACAGCGTCGAACCTCAGCTCGTCGGCAGCAGTCATCAACGCCGTGCTGGGCAAATACAACGGCATGCGCGTGGGCTTCGAACTCAAGAAGTAAGCCCGGCATGAAGCAGTACGCATCCCTCCGCCGGCGGTTCCTGCGCTACCTCAGGCTTGAGCGCAACTATTCGCCCAACACATTAGAGGCATACGCGCACGACGTGGACTATCTGCTCAACTATATCGGTGGGCTGAACCTCGCCGTGGAGGAGGTGCGTCTGGAACATCTGGAGCACTTTGCGGCGACGATACACGAGTTCGGAGTGGGGGCACGCACGCAGGCACGCATCCTGAGCGGCGTGCGCACCTTCTTCCGTTTCCTCGTCATCGACGGCGTCATAAGCGACGACCCGACCGAACTCCTCGAGTCGCCCGACATCGGCGAACACCTGCCCGAAGTGCTTTCCACCGAAGAAGTGGACATGATGGAACGTGCCATCGACCTCAGCAAGTGGGAAGGGCAGCGCAACAAGGCCATCATCGAGACGCTTTTCTCATGCGGCCTGCGCGTGTCGGAGCTTGTCACGCTGCGTTTCAGCGATGTCTTCGCCAAGGAACGCTACCTGCGCATAGTCGGGAAAGGCGGCAAGGAAAGGCTCGTGCCAATATCGCAGCAGGCCCTGCATGAGATAGAACTGTGGCTTTACGACCGCAACCTCATGACGATAAAGCCCGGAGAGGAGGAATATCTATTCCTCAACCGGCGCGGAGCACACCTCACACGCACCATGATTCTCATCATGATAAAGCGCACGGCAGCCGAAGCCGGCATCAGCAAGACCGTCTCTCCGCACACACTGCGCCACTCCTTCGCCACAGCACTGCTCAAAGGCGGAGCCGACCTGCGTGCCATACAGGAGATGCTGGGACATGAAGACATAGGCACAACACAGATCTACACGCACATCGACATTACGCATCTGCGCGAAGAAATACTCCTTCACCATCCGAGAAACATCAAGAAGGCGGAAGAATGACACTCCTTTCCGCCACAGCCTGACCCGCGTCGCCGCCCCGTCGGGACGACCCTGCCTTTTGTTTAAAAAACATTTATTTTTTACCTGTTTTGTCCTTATTCACAGATTATTGCTTACTTTTGCAGAATGCTACTATATTCGCACGTTTCGATATAACGAAATTCATAACAATAAACAATAATTTCATGAACCTCAGAAAACTATTTGTTGCAGCAGTCCTGTTCGTTGCAGGTCTTGCACAGGCACAGATGATGCCGCCGATACCCGTCGATCCCGACGTGCGCATCGGAAAGTTGGACAATGGTCTGACCTACTACATCCGTCACAACAACTGGCCGGAGAACCGCGCCAACTTCTACATCGCGCAGAAGGTGGGCTCCATCCAGGAAGAGGAAAGCCAGCGCGGACTCGCACACTTCCTCGAACACATGTGCTTCAACGGCACAAAGAACTTCCCGGGAAACGATGTAATGCGCTATTGCGAGAGCATCGGCGTGCAGTTCGGACGCGACCTCAACGCTTATACAGCCATCGATCAGACTGTTTACAACATCTCCAACGTGCCGACAACACGCCAGAGCGCACTCGACTCATGCCTCCTCATACTCAGCGATTGGGCCAACCAGCTCACGCTCGACCCCAAGGAGATTGACGAAGAGCGCGGCGTGATTCACGAAGAGTGGCGTCTCCGCACAAGCGCATCAAACAGAATGTTCGAGCGCAACCTGCCGAAACTCTACCCGGGTTCAAAGTATGGACACCGTTTCCCCATCGGTCTGATGTCGGTAATCGACAACTTCAAGCCGAAGGAACTGCGCGACTACTACGAAAAGTGGTATCATCCCACAAACCAGGGCATCATCGTCGTGGGCGATGTGGATGTTGATCATGTGGAAGCACAGATAAAGAAGCTCTTCGGAGGATTCAAGAATCCTGCCAACCCGGCTCCCATCGTGGCTGAAAGCGTACCCGATAACGCACAGCCCATCGTCGTTATCGACAAGGACAAGGAGCAGCAGCAGAGCACCGTGGAACTTTACATCAAGCACGACGCATATCCCGACTCGCTCAAAGGCGACATGAGCTATCTGGTTTACGGATACCTTCTCAACGCAGCACGATGGATGCTGAACAACCGCATGAGCGAAGTCGTGCTCAACGCCGACTGCCCCTTTGTGCAGGCAGGTGCAAGTTACGGCTCATACATCTTCGCAAAGACAAAGGATGCGTTCTCGCTCTTCGTCCTTCCCAAGGAGATGGCACACACAGCCGACGCTCTCAAGGCCGCATTCATAGAGGCACGCCGTGCCGCCGAGTTCGGATTTACAGCCACAGAGTTCGAGCGTTTCAAGGAAACCTATCTCAGCCAGATGGACAAGGAGTTCAGCAACAAGGACAAGCGCACCAACGATGCGCTCTACGCGCCGCTGAAGGAAAACTTCCTCGAAAACGAGCCTATGCCCTCAATCGACTTCACCTACGAGGCCATGAAGCAGATTGTGCCGGTAATTCCTGTTGATGCCGTGAACGGACTGATGAAGCAACTCGTGCCGGCCAACGACTCCAACCTCGTCATCCTCAACTTCAACAACGAGAAGGAAGGCAATGTCTATCCCACAGAGGAGGGTCTGCTCGCCGCTGTCAAGGCCGCACGCACTGCCGAAATCAGCGCATACGTGGATAACGTGAAGAACGAACCGCTCATCACCAACCTTCCCAAGCCGGGCAAGATAAAGAGCGAAACGAAGGATGCAACACTCGGTTACACCACTCTCAAGCTCTCCAACGGCGCGACGGTAATACTCAAGCAGACCGACTACAAGAAAGACCAGGTGCTCCTCAGCGGCTCCGGCGTGGGCGGACAGACTGTCTATGGACCCAAGGACTACGACAACCTCGCGGCATTCAACGAGGTTATCGGCATGAGCGGACTCGGTGCATTCTCTTCGACAGAGCTTCAGAAGGCTCTCGCCGGCAAGCAGGCCAACGCCGACCTCAGTCTCTCTGGACAGCTCTTCACATCGGCTTCGGGCAACTCTACACCCAAGGACGTGGAGACAATGTTCCAGATGCTCTACCTCTACTTCACTGCCATCAACAAGGACCAGAAGTCGTACGACAACCTTATGTCGCAGTATGAGGTGGCACTGAAGAACCGTTCGCTCTCGCCCGACGTGGCTATCAGCGACTCTCTCAGCGCAACCATGTACGGACACAATCCCCGTGTGGCTCCGCTCACAATCGAAAAGCTCAAGAATATAAACTACGACCGCATCCTTGAAATAGCCAAGGAGCGCACAGCCAACGCTGCAGCGTGGACATTCACCATCGTGGGCAACTTCGACGAAGCCACCATACGTCCGCTCATCTGCCAGTATCTCGCCGCACTCCCGGCTAAGGGCAAGGTGGTGAAGAGCAAGCGCGAAGTCAATACGGTCAAGGGTGAGGTGGAGAACATCTTCTACCGCAAGCAGGAGACACCCAAGGCAAACTCATACATGTACTGGCACAACAACTCGATGCCTTACAATTTGAAGAACGTTATATGTGCCGACATCGCCGGACAGGTGCTCTCCATGGAGTATCTCGCCAAGATCCGCGAGCAGGAAAGCGCTGCCTACTCTGTGGGCGCGTCGGGTTCGGCACAGATCGGTCCCGACAACTACCGCCAGTTCGGCATCTTCGCCTACTGTCCGATGAAGCCTGAGAAGAAAGATGTGGCCATCCGCATCATGAACGAAGAGGTGAAGAACCTCGAAAACACCTGCGACGCCGACAAGCTCGCAAAGTGCAAGGAGTTCATGGCAAAGCGTTTCGGCGACAGCGAGAAGAAAAACGGCTTCTGGCTTAACACCATCAACGACTTCTATCGTTACGGCTTCAACGGCTACACCGACTATGTGAAGACCCTCAACGCCATCACTCCGGCGGACATCTGCGCCTTCATGAAGGACTTCAACAAGGCCGGCAACCACATCACCGTAATGATGTTGCCTGAAGAGCAGAAGTAAGAAATAAAAGAGTAGAAAAGTAAAAGAGTAAAAAGAGTAAAAGGAGTCAGCCTTTGTGCCGCCTCTCTTTGCCTTTTCACTCTTTTACTTTTCTGCTCTTTTTGCTTTTCTCCCCTTTCCCCCCTTTTACTTTTTTACTCTTTTACTCTTTTACTTTTTCATGTCTTATAACTCTCTCTGGCGCAGCCTCACGCCGCTCTACGACCCCGACGAGGCTAAGGCCGTCGTCCGCACCCTGCTCGACTCGCTCTTCGGCATGACTCTCACCGACATCGTCTGCGGCGCCGTGGACAGTCTGAGTGCCGCCGACACGCAGCGTCTTTCCGCTGCCATGCGCCGCCTTGAAGCCGCGGAGCCGGTGCAGTATGTGCTTGGCAGTGCGCCGTTCTGCCGTCGCCGCTTCGCCGTGCGCCCCGGTGTGCTCATCCCGCGGCCTGAGACGGAGTGGCTCGTACAGCGTGCCACCGTTGTAGCCAAGAGCCGCCACGCCGCCGGCTGCCGCATCCTCGACATCGGCACTGGCAGCGGCTGCATAGCAATAAGCATCGCCCTCGAAGTGCCGGAAGCCGTGGTCGAGGCGTGGGACATATCGCCGCAGGCTCTCGACATAGCCCGTGCCAACGCCAGCGACCTCGGAGCAAGCGTGACATTCACCCTCGCCGACGCCCTCAACGCGCCCTGCGAAGAGCACACGCGCGACATCATCGTGAGCAATCCGCCCTACATCTGCCGCCGCGAGCACGCCGCAATGTCGCCCAACGTGCTGCGCCACGAGCCGCACACAGCCCTCTTCGTCCCCGACGACGACCCTCTGCTCTTCTATCGTGCCATTGCCCTTTACGCCCGCAAGGCACTCCGCCCCGGCGGCATGCTGCTCTTCGAGTGCAACACCCTCTACGCCGCCGACACCGCCGCCATGCTCCGCACGATGGGATTCGACGACCCTGCCGTCCACGACGACTGCTTCGGCAAGCCGCGGTTTGTGGAAGCCGTCGTGACTTGACAAACTTCCTTCCACCATAAACTTCAAAAAATCACAGCAACCCATAATGTTCACCCAATCGAAATCACCCGTGAGCGAGCCACAGGCTCTGCAGAAACTCGCCGCCCTCTGCTCCCGTTCCGAGCACTCTTCGGGCGAAATTCGCGAGAAGATGCGCCGTTGGCAGCTCCCCTCCGACGCGCAGGAGCGCATCGTGCAACGCCTTGTCGCCGAGCGGTTCATCGACGATTCGCGCTTCGCCCGACTCTTCGTGCGCGACCGTCTGCGCTTCGCTTCGTGGGGCGAGCGCAAGATTCTGATGGCACTCCGCCAGAAAGGCATCGACGAAGCCACCGCCGCCGAGGCTCTGGACGAAGTGAGCGACGACGAATGGCTCGACGCCCTCCGCAGCGTCATAGCCGCCAAACGCCGCACCACAAAAGCCGCCTCCGACTACGAACTCAACGCCAAGCTCATGCGCCACGCCCTCAGCCGGGGGTTCACCATGCGCCTGATAGGGCAGTGCGTGGACACGCCCGACTGAACCATGCCGCACACCGGCTTTGAAAACAAGGCTTCTTTACATCACAAACAAGGCTTCTTTTGAGTGCAAAGAAGCCTTGTTTGCAAACCGCCCTTATATGCTCTCTCATCATTTTTACACGCAGACAGGCATTTATACGGATAAAAAGTAGTAACTTCGCAGTTGGAAACAACAAAAGGCACAATAATGTCACATTATCGTGCGCCTTTAATTTAAAATCATAACACGGCAGGGCCAACAGCCCCACGCCTCATTAAAATACAAAGAAATGTCACTCAAATGCGGAATCGTAGGACTGCCCAACGTGGGAAAGTCCACTCTCTTCAACTGCCTCTCCAACGCCAAGGCGCAGGCAGCCAACTTTCCTTTTTGCACCATAGAGCCTAACGTGGGCGTCATCACCGTGCCCGACGAGCGGCTCACAAAGCTCGCCGAGATAGTACACCCGGGACGCATCGTGCCGGCAACGTGCGAAATCGTCGATATTGCAGGACTCGTGAAGGGCGCAAGCAAGGGCGAGGGACTCGGCAACAAGTTCCTCGGCAACATTCGTGAGACCGATGCCATCATACATGTGCTGCGCTGCTTCGACGACGACAACATCGTGCGTGAGGGTGGAGCAGTGGTGAATCCTGTGGAGGACAAGGAAGTGATTGACACCGAACTCCAGCTCAAAGACCTCGAAACCGTTGAGGCACAGCTTCAGAAGCAGTCGAAAGTGGCTGCCATAGGCAACAACAAGGAAGCAAAGACAGCCGTGGCCGTGCTCGAAGCCTACAAGGCCGCTCTCGAAAAGGGAATGAACGCACGCACCGTGGAGTTTGAGTCGAAGGAGGAACAGCGCGTGGCGCACGACCTCTTCCTGCTCACCGCCAAGCCCGTGCTCTATGTGTGCAACGTGGACGAAGCGTCGGCAAAGAACGGAAACAGATACTCCGAGCAGATAGCCGAGATAGCAAAGAGCGAAGGAGCAGAGATGCTCGTCATAGCAGCAAAGACCGAAGAGGACATAGCTTCGCTCGAAACCTACGAGGACAAGCAGATGTTCCTCGAGGAACTCGGACTCGAGGAGAGCGGCGTGAACCGACTCATAAAGAAGGCCTATGCACTGCTCAACCTCGAAACCTTCATCACCGCCGGCGAAATGGAGGTGAAGGCATGGACCTACCACCGCGGATGGAAGGCACCGCAGTGCGCCGGAGTAATCCACACCGACTTTGAAAAGGGATTCATCCGCGCCGAAGTCATCAAGTATGCCGACTACATACAGTACGGTTCCGAAGCAGCAGTGCGCGAAGCAGGCAAACTCTCCATAGAAGGAAAGGAATACATCGTGCAGGACGGCGACATCATGCACTTCCGCTTCAACGTGTAAAAAAGAAGAGGAAAGAGTCGCCTCTCCAAGCTCACAGTAAGGCTTAGAAAGGCCCAGTAAGGCTTAGAAAGGCCTAAAAAGGTCCCCGCAAGGCCCAGAAAGCCCTCGCCAAAAGCCTCCCCCTGACGCCTCCTCACCAAAAACAACAACCACAATGCCACACCCATTATCCATACTCTGGAACCCCTCCGACACCGCCCTCTCGTTCGGGCCGTTCACCATTCACTGGTATTCGCTGTGCTGGCTCATCGGCCTCGCACTCGCCTATCTCATCGTGCAGCGGCTCTACCGCGAGCAGAAGGTGAAGGAAGGACTTTTCGACCCGCTCTTCGTCTATTGCTTCATAGGTATCCTCGTCGGCGCACGCCTGGGACACTGTCTGTTCTATCAGCCCGACATCTTCCTCTCGTCGTGGCATCACTTCGTTGAGATATTCATACCGATAGAGTTCCTCTCCGACGGTTCGTGGCACTTCACAGGCTACCGCGGACTCGCGTCGCACGGCGGAACGCTCGGACTGATGATAGCCCTCTGGGCGTATGTACGCAAGACTGGCATGAATCTCTGGCAGGTTCTCGACAACATCGCCATAGCAACCCCCGTCACGGCATGCTTCATACGTCTGGGCAACCTCATGAATTCCGAAATCATCGGTAAGGTCACCGATGTGCCTTGGGCATTCGTCTTCGAGCGTGTCGATGCCATGCCGCGCCATCCGGGACAGCTCTACGAGGCCATAGCCTACGCCATCCTTTTCTTCATCGGGTGGCGTCTCTACCGCAGTATGCCGCAGCGTGTGGGTACGGGCTACTTCTTCGGACTCTGTCTGGCATACATCTTCACCGCCCGATTCTTCATAGAATTCACCAAAGAAGTGCAGGAAGCCTTCGAAGCCTCGTTGCCGCTCGACATGGGACAACTCCTCAGTCTGCCATTCATAGTGCTCGGTGCGGCGTGCATGGCAGGCGGAAAATGGATGGACAAAATAGTAAAAAGAAAACAGAATAATCACTAACTACAATAAAAAAAGGACTTATGGAAAAGACACTCATTCTTCTTAAACCGTGTACAGTGCAGCGCCGGCTCATCGGCGAAGTAATCAACCGCCTCGAACGCAAAGGCCTGCGCATCGTAGGCATGAAGATGATGCAGCTCGACGACGCCATACTCGCCGAACACTACGCACACCTCACAGAGCGGCCATTCTATCCCTGGCTCACAGCATCGATGAAGTCGGCACCCGTTGTAGCAATGTGTGTTGAAGGAAATAGTGCTGTCACCGTAGTGCGCAACATCGTGGGAGCGACAAATGGACGCAAGGCTGCCCCCGGAACAATTCGTGGCGACTACTCCATGAGCGGTCAGGAGAACATCATCCACGCCTCCGACAGTCCCGAAAACGCCGAGATAGAGATGAAACGCTTCTTCCGTGAAGGCGAAATCTTCGAATATCCCGACCCCCTCCACGACTATTTCTACGCCCCTGACGGCGACTGATGCCACCCGAAAAAGGCATCAAGCCTCCCCCAAAAAACCTTCCCAAGTTTTATCAAAAGGCTTAGTAAGGCCCAGAAAGGCTTAGTAAGGCCTAGCAGCAATCCCCCTAAACCCTCCCATTAAGGCTTAGATAGGCCCAGAAAGGCTTAGTAAGGCTTAGCCTAACCCCTCCCCCAGAAAACAAACAACCAATAAAAACCCAAAATATGAGTAAAGTTATCATCAATAACTACGATGAATTTGCCGCTCTCCTCGGCAAGAATATCGGCATATCCGACTATGTTCAGCTCACCCAGGAGCGCATCAGCCAGTTTGCCGACGCCACTCTCGACCACCAGTGGATTCACGTCGATACCGAACGTGCCGCTGTCGAGAGCCCGTTCAAGACCACCATCGCCCACGGCTACCTCACGCTCTCGATGCTTCCATACCTCTGGAACCAGATAATTGAGGTGCGCAACCTCAAGATGATGGTGAACTATGGCATGGACAAGATGAAGTTTGGTCAGGCAGTGAAGTCGGGAGAGTCAATCCGTCTCGTTGCCGATCTGCTCTCGCTTGAGAACCTTCGCGGCGTGGCAAAGGCACAGATAAAGTTCACAATAGAGATAAAGGAGTCGCCGAAAAAGGCTCTCAGCGGCGTAGCGACATTCCTTTACTATTTCGAATAAGGGTAGGACAGGGTCTGAAAGAGCAAGGAAGGTCTCCGAAACTGGTCTTCTCCCAACGGCTTAAAAAGGCTTAGAAAGGCCCAGTAAGGCTTAGTCAGGCTTAAAAAAGGCTCAACCCCCCTCTCCACCAACAAAAAAATCCCGCAATCTGCGGGATTTTTTGTATCTCAAAACACCAGTGCCATGTTCACACCGGCGCCTTCGCTGCTGCAATAAGGCACTCCGAACGCAGTCACCTTGCGCTTCTTCGCGCCCTTGCCGCGGCTGCTTCCCTCATGAAAAATCTTAGGATAGAGCCAGTAGGCGAACTTCGTGGAGAGCATTCCTATCGCTGCTCCTGCCACGACGTCGTTCACCCAGTGACGCTCATTGTGCATGCGCAGATAGCCGGTGAGTGCTGCCAGACCGTAACCCGTGTAGCCGAGCCACGGCTGGGTGGTGCGGTATTCCTGCCAGAGGAACTCCGCTCCCATGAATGCCGTGGCTGTATGGCTCGACGGGAACGAGTTCTTCGCGCCCGAATCGGGACGCTGCTCCTTGAAAGCCCGCTTGGAAACGTTCACCACGGCAGCCATCGTCGCCGCCGACATGGCAAGCAGTATCGTGCGGTCCTTGAGGTTGTGCTGCCCCTTCCATCCTGCGAAATATGCGCCGTAAGCCACTACCATGGGCGCGTACTGAAGGTAGTTGTCAACCTTTGTGTGTAGCTTCTGCTCGGCACCGAGCATCTCGTGCATCTCGTTGCGCACACGCTTGCCCCACGCAGTGTTCACACACAGTGCGCCTACCACTGCCGCCGAACTTGGCACTATCCATTCGGCAGGGCGTATATGGTGCGTAGGGTCGGGCAGGACATCGCCGTTGTAGGGCTCGTGCGGCACGCCGAACATCTCGTCTGGGTCCGTGCCGACAACCACACCGGCAGTATCCGGCAGGAGTTCCACGGCGTCGTCGGCCACTGCTGCGGTGTCGGCGGCAAGGGCAACATCGTCTGTCTGTGCCACGACACAGGCTGCGGGAGCAATCCACAGAGTCGCCGTGACAGTGAGATTAGCAAGAAAAGTCTTCATCGATAATGTGAAAATAAAAAGAGGTTTCATTATGGGAGCACGGGCATGCAGCCTCGGAGCGTCCCGGAATTCAAGCGGTATCTTGTGTGCAGGAGTCTGTTTGAGTGTTGTGGGGCGGCGAGCCCGTTAGTCGTCAAGTTGTCGAAGGCGTTCTGTGCAAAAGCCCTGAATCCCTGCATCAGTTTCAAAAACAGGTGCAAAGATAATTAAAAAAATTACAACAATACTACTTTTCGCACTTTTTTAACTACTTCACACAGTGCTGTTTCCGTTTTTCTGAGTAATTTTGCCATGCTTATGAGCATACGATTCGCAATATCCGCATCCGCCCTTCTTTCGTGCCTTGTCTCCGTGGCGCAGACCGCTTCCACGCCGACGGCACAGCCCGACGACCGCCCGACAGCCGCCGCCGACCCCACTTTCGTGCCTATGGTGAAGGTGAGCAAGGCTCTTGTAGATGGCGACAGCATACAGTATGTGGAGCTGAATCCGCTCTATATCTATCCGCCGCCATCGTTCAAGAACGACCGTCAGCGTCAGGCTTACAACCGTCTCGTTGCCAATGTGAAGAAAGTGTTGCCCATTGCCAAGGAGGTGAACGCTATTATCATCGAGACATACGAGTATCTCCAGACCCTGCCCTCGAAGAAAGCGCGGGAGGAGCACCTCAGGTATGTGGAGAAAAGCATACGCCGCGAATACACGCCGCGCATGAAAAAGCTCAGTTATCAGCAGGGCAAACTCCTCATAAAGCTCGTCTATCGCGAGTGCAACTCGTCGAGCTACCAGCTCATTCAGGCGTTCCTCGGCCCCATCCGCGCCGGTTTCTATCAGGCTTTCGCCGCCCTCTTCGGCGCCAGTCTCACGAAGAAATACGACGCCGAAGGCGTGGACCGCCTCACGGAACGCATCGTGAGGCAGGTGGAGGCGGGGCAGATATAGGTGCAATGTCCCGTCTTACGACCACTGTTTTCACACACTTTTTCTGACGAATAATCGTGAAACCACACACTTTTTCTGACGAATAATCAGCAAAACTCCACACTTTTTCTAATGAATGATAGGGAAACGGCACACTTTTTCTGACGAATGCCGCCGAAACCCCGTGCTTTCTCCCTTGGCGGGAACCCGCCTTACAGTATGGCGGAGCAGGGGAGAATGGTTTGTGGAACGGGGATTGTAAAACGCTTGTTTACAGTTATATATGCCGTTTGTGCATACCCCCGTTGCAAACAAGGCTTCTTTGCATCCCAAACAAGCCTTGTTTGCACTCCGAAGAAGCCTTGTTTGCAGTGTAAAGAAGCCTTGTTTTTAAAAGTAAGAAGTCATTGTGTTTTTTTAGAATACAGGAGTTAAGTATTCAGGAGTTAAGCCAAATGCTTTGAGGAGGCAGGAGTTAAGAATACAGGAGTTAAGCCAAATGCTTTTAGAATTCAGGAGTTAAGAATGCAGAAGTTAAGCCGAAGTTATCGGAAGTTAATCCGCCTGCGGCGGATGGAAGGTAACGGACATT
>USEC01000040.1 GCA_900553595.1 uncultured Prevotella sp.
AATAATGGTCAAAATATTTGGATTTTAACATAGAAAGCGATTTGGGTTAAAATCAATTACCGATGTTCTGAGAAAGAATCCATTCTGAAATGAGTGCAAGCACATCCGGCGAAATGGTCTCTGTTATCTGAGAATATTCCGCCACACTTCCTGTTACGCATTTCTGAAACAGATGATTGAGACCGTCAATGGCTTTTACCGTTTTCTTGCAGCTTGTCAGTCCGTTTTCAAGTGCGCCGAGGTTGGCATCACAATCCACCTGCGTATCTTTCGTTCCATTCAATGCCAACACGGGACAATGAACGGAAACCAGCAGCGGACGGGTGTCAATGGTAATGAAATAACGCAGATACGGGGAATCGACCTGTGCCAAAGCCTTGTTCCATAAAGGCTGCAACGAAGCCGGGACGCCATCAGGAGTTATTTCAGAAACAGGTTTACCGGCAACAATTTGTCCGAAAGCACTCTTCAAAGCCTTGCAGTAAGAATCCGCCATTTCTGGCAAAAGTCCCATTGACAACAGCATACGCTGATTCTGATCGATAAGCGTTTCCTCACCGGAGACCGCCATTCCCGCCAATGAAACGATGAAATCCGCCTTCCATTCTGCCGCCAGCATCAAAGCGATTGTACCACCCTCACTATGTCCAAGCACGCCGACTTTGCCGAAACGCTTGCTCAACAATGCGAGTGCCGCCAATGCGTCACGCCTGAAATCGTCGGTGGTGAAACGGTAGAAAGCAACGGAAGTGTCGCCATATCCGCGGTCGTCGTACCTTAACGAGGCTATACCATGCCGCGCCAGGTAGTCGGCTATCACAGCAAACGGTTTGTGCTCAAACATTTCCTCATCACGATTTTGCTGTCCGCTTCCGGTAATCATGAGCACAACGGGAGTCTGTGAAGTGCATCCGGGAGGAAGAACGAGTGTACCGTTAAAAGAAAAACCGTCATTGGAGAAAGTCACGTTCTCCACAGAATATGGGAAAGGAGGCGTTGGAGTCTGCGGGCGGGCGACTTCATATCCGCCTTTGACAAGGATCAAGGGAAACGACATCCCGCTCTGCATGAAGATTCCGTTTATGCTGTCGCCGACAAGAGTACCTTCAAACCTTGCACCTATCTGCGGCACAACGACTTTCACATTGCCGTCGGCACATTCCTTTTCAGCCTTAATACCCTTTGCCCCTTGCAATGGAGAGTCCATCACACACGCATCTTTGTCGAAATGAAAGACCAGAGGCAACTTCATCCCTTGTACATCAAGCTGTCCGCTCCATGTGCCTACCTGAGCACATACGACCGTTGAGGACAGCATAAAAACTGAAGCAATCAAGCATTTGGCAAGACTTCCCATAAGTACATTTACACATTAATATTAATACCCAAAGTCCGCATGAGAAGAAGTTAAAGGAAACGGGAAAGTCCCCGAACTACTGTAACTTCAGAATTTGCGAGACTCGAATCAGTAAACCCGCGGCCCGAAAATGGATGTTCCTACCCGAACCATTGTCGAACGGCATTCCACAGCAATCCTGTAGTCATGGCTCATGCCCCAGCTACGCTTGCAGAAAGCATCGCTGTCAGCAAAATAAGAAGCCTTGACTTCATCAAAGAACTGCGCCGCCACACTGAATTCATGGCGTATCTGGCTCTCGTCGTCCACATTGGAAGCCATCATCATCAAGCCACAGATTCGTACATTCTCAAGCGAACGCCATTCACCATCGGCAAGCATCTTACGGCAGTCGTCAAGCGAAAGTCCGTATTTCGACTCTTCTTCGGCAATGTGCAGTTCCAGCAGAACATCTATAACACGGTTGTTCAAAGCCGCCTGACGATTGATTTCACGAAGCAGCTTCAAAGAGTCCACGGCTTCAATCATTGATATGTAAGGCGCAATATACTTCACCTTGTTTGTTTGCAGATGCCCTATGAAGTGCCACTCTATATCCTTCGGCAACACTGCCACCTTGGCTGTCAGTTCCTGTTCACGGCTTTCGCCGAACACCCGCTGCCCTGCATTGTAGGCAGCGGTGATGTACTCGGCAGGATGAAACTTGCTGATGGCGACAAGAGTGACACCTTCCGGGAGAGACGCCCTCACTTTCTGCAAATTGCCAACAACATCAAATTCCATAAGTTTTTTCTTTATTTGTTTTTATTTCTGAGCCTCATACTCAGGTTTGTCGTCGGCCTGTTCGTTCTTGTATGCAGCCTTACGCTCAAACACATCCATAATCTTTGTCTCAGTTATGTTCACTATCTGATAATCGCCAAGCTGTCCGTTCATGGCAGCCTCAATGTTTTTCACTGCGCTGTTGAACTTGTCTGCCTGTACAAGATAGTTTACGTTTGTCTTTTTTTCCTTTCCTGAAGTCTCGTCCAAGATGATATAAGCAATCTTCGCCTTATACCAGTTGCCTTCCTCTGCATTGTCGCTGAAGAAGATTTCGCCAAACGCCGCAGGTGTGACATTCTTCACAGCAAACTCGCCGCTGACAAATGTCTGCATTTCTCTTGTTATGGTTTCCTCTGCATCTCCGAAGGTCTCACACTCCACAACATAGGTCTCTGTCACTTTCTTCTGATCTGCATTTTCACTCTGACGCTCGTAGCGTACAACTGTTTCAAACCATCTTGATGTTTTTAATCTCATTTTCTTTTTATCCTTATTAGTTTTCGGAGAGCAAAAGTACACATTTATTCCGACATAGCATTAAGGTATTTTGTAAATAAATGTTTTTTTGCGTTTTGAAAAGCGGAAATCCCATGCATTCCGACGCTGACTTAATACAGATTTACTTTACACCGTTTTAACAATTAAAGAAACAGTGTAATCAATGAAAAAAGAACGTAGAAAAGCCCGTCATTTTGACGATCAATTTCGTTTGAGTGTATTAAAGGATTATTATGAGAGCGGTGCCTCTTATGGTCAGATTTCGCGCAAATATGATGTCAGCAGTGGTAATATCATCAGTTGGGAGCGCAAATACATGAATAAATGCGTACCTTTGCCTTCAGACATTCAAGAACTGGAAAAACAGGTATTCATGGCAAAGCGAACAAGAGAATCGATATCTTCTCGCGCGTTGAGCGCCGAGGAGAAGTTACGTGAAGAAAACGCGCGTTTGCGCAAGGCCCTTGAGTATTCCGAACTCCGCAACGAGGCGTTGCACGAAGTGCTTAAGATCGGTCGTGAACAATACGGCATCGACCTGCTAAAAAAAGCTGGCGCCAAGCAGTAGACAACCTTCGGCTCAGACACACCGACAGAAGTGTCGGTTGTCTGAGCGGACTGTTTGGCAAGAGCCGCGAAGGTTATTACTCCGTCAGCAAGGAGAAGCGCAGCCGTCTGGAACTTACCGAAAGGAAGATAGTGGAGCATGTCCGTCTTCTTCGCAGCGAAGCTCCCGGAATCGGTGCCTACAAGATGTTTGTCATACTCAAGGCCATCTTCCTCGATGCCATGCCCGGCCGTGACAGGTTCTATGAAATCATCAACAAAAACGGTCTCATGCTCAAGCCTGAGCGCAGGCGTCACACGACGAATTCCAACCATAACTACCGCAAATACAGCAACTTGATAAAAGATCTGGTCGTCGGCCGTCCCAACCGTCTCTGGGTTGCCGACATAACATACATTGACACGGACGAAGGCGTTGTGTACCTGCATCTGCTCACCGATGCCTGGACGCATGAAATCATAGGCTGGGTGTTTTCCGACTCTCTTATGGCGGCCAACACCATAGCCGCCCTTAGAATGGGCATAGAGCACAACAAAGGTGCTGACCTAAGTGGACTTATACACCACTCCGACCGTGGTTCACAATACTGCAGCAACGCCTATGTGGACATGCTGAAATCCATCAATGCAGCGATATCAATGACGGAGGACTACAAACCTACCGACAATGCGATAGCCGAACGTGTCAATGGCATCATAAAGCAGGAATGGCTCTACAGAATGAAGAGACCGGAAAACCTTGATGAAGCCCGCAGAATCATCAGCGGCATTATTGATTTCTACAACAACAAGCGTCCGCACATGAACAACGGAATGAAAACGCCGGTGCAGAAAAGACTGGAATATAACAAAACAGCATGACAGAGTCTGAAACCCGACAAAAGGTATTGCCGGATTTGCAAATAATTTGCAGATACGGGTTTTATGTGTAACTTTGCATCCGGGAACGCCATGTAAAGCGTTTCAGTAACACTTTTCCTGCATTGTAAAGTTATTCAGTAAAGGATGAAAAATAGAGTGAAGTAATTTAGGAAAACAACAAGAAAAGTGTAAAGTAAAATCAGGTAAAGTCACGCTTATTAAAAACGGTTTTCAAACAAGGCTTCTTTTGCATCAAAAGAAGGCTTCTTTGCCTGTCAAACAAGGCTTCTTTGGAAGGCAAACAAGCCTTGTTTGAAAAACGACGAAATTTCACTTGACACAAGCCGCTGTAATACAATTGTAACATGTGTTTAAAGCGCATGTAACACCGTAACAATAATTTTGCAGCAGAATACAGAACAAAACAAATTTTTAATTATAAAGAATGGAAACAATTTATCTATGCATCGTAATCTTTTTGCTATGCCTTGCGGTATTCGACCTGTTCGTAGGTGTCAGCAATGATGCTGTAAACTTTCTCAACAGTGCCATCGGAGCCAAGGTGGCAAAGTTTCGCACAGTGCTCATCATAGCATCCGTAGGTGTGGCGTTGGGCGCAGTCATGTCGTCGGGTATGATGGATGTGGCACGACACGGCATCATGCAGCCATCGCAGTACTCGTTCAACGAGGTGATGACGATATTCCTTGCCGTCATGGTGACGGATGTCATAATCCTCGACATGTTCAATACACTCGGAATGCCTACATCGACAACAGTGTCGCTCGTGTTTGAACTCTTGGGCGGAACATTCATCCTTGCCACCATCAAGATGGCAGGAGACGACAGTCTTACATACGGCGACCTGCTCAACACCGACAAGGCCCTCAGCGTGATTATAGCAATATTCGTCAGCGTTGCTGTGGCATTCGTGTTCGGAAGCATTGTGCAATGGATTACACGAATAGTGTTCACCTTCAACTACAAGAAGCACTCGCGCTATTCCATCGCCATATTCGGCGGAATAGCCTTCACTGCCCTGTCCTACTTCATATTTATAAAAGGTATAGGAAAATCGCCCTATCTCGACGAGTCCGTGCGCAACTGGATCAGCGACAACACGCAATACGTGCTGATTGTCACATTCATAGTTTCAACGGTCATCATGGAAATCATGCACCTGATTGGTGCAAACATCTTCAAGTTTGTGGTTCTCATGGGTACTTTCGGACTTGCAATGGCATTTGCCGGCAACGACCTTGTGAACTTCATCGGTGTGCCTTTGGCAGGACTCGACTCATACAACGACTACATCAACAACGCCAACGGTGCCACACCATTCACGTTTATGATGACATCGCTCTCTGAAAGCGCACAGACCCCGTCGTTCTATCTTCTCATAGCCGGCGTTGTAATGATTGTATCCATGGCAACATCGAAAAAGGCCCGCAACGTGATAAAGACAAGTGTGGACCTCTCACGACAGGACGAAGGCGACGAAATGTTCGGCACAAGCCGTGCCGCCCGCAGCATAGTAAGATTCTCGCAAGACATGAACAACACTGTGACACAGCACACACCACGAAGAATGGCTGCATGGATAGACAAACGCTTCAACAAGCGCGAAGCTGAACTTGCCGACGGAGCGGCCTTCGACATTGTGCGTGCAGCAGTGAACCTTGTGCTGGCTTCAATGCTCATCACAATCGGCACAAACTACAAACTGCCGCTTTCAACAACGTACGTCACATTCATGGTGGCTATGGGTTCGAGTCTTGCCGACAGAGCATGGAGCCGAGAGAGTGCCGTATTCCGTGTGACGGGCGTAATAAGCGTCATTGGCGGATGGTTCATCACGGCAGGAGTAGCCTTCGTCTCATGCGCCCTTGTGTGCCTGATAATGTTCTACGGAGGAATTATAGCCAAAGTGGCATTTATAGCCCTTGTGGTCTATATGCTAATCCGCAGCAACCGCGAGTATGCAAAGAAAGAAAAGGAAACCGACAAGAGCGATGTGTTCCGCCTCATGATGCGCACCCGCGATGCGGAAATAGTGTGGGATCTGCTACAGAAACATGTCGGACGCACACAGAGTTTCATGGCAAACTTCGCCCGCGAACAGTTCAACAACATCATCGACGGACTTGAAAACGAGAAGGTCAAGACATTGCGACGCACGAAAAACGAGTTAAAGAACGAGAAAGAACTGCTGCAAAAATACAGACGCCAGGAACTGCTTGCACTCAAACGGGTGCCGATGGCAATAGCCATTGAACGCAACACATGGTTCCACCTCGGAATAAACTCTTCGGAACAATACATTTACTGTCTGAACCGTATGCTTGAACCGATAAAGGAGCACGTTGATAACAACTTCAACCCACTGCCGAAAATCTACATCGACGAGTTCGAACCGATACGCGCCACCATCAACGACTTGATGAAACAGACGGAATCGATGATTTCGACAAGCCGCTTCGAGAACTACCGTGAGGTGCTTGCACAGGCCGACCAATGCAAGGACGAACTCTCCGTGGTGCGCAAACGGCACATCGACCGCATACAGGAAAGCAGAGACAACAACAATCTGCAAGTATCGCTCGTCTATCTCAACATTCTGCAGGAGAGCCAGCAGTTGCTGAGTAACATGCGCCATCAGTTGCGTGCAGCAAAGAAGTTCATGGAAAACTAAGCGACCGAGAGTTAGCTCTCAAAAGTCAATAAAACATCAAAGGCATATCCTCAACCCAAACCGGGGCAAGGATATGCCTTTGATTTTATAGCAAACGACTGAGCAACGAGAAGCGAAACTAAAATTGTGGTCTCATAAACAATATATGTCACAAGCAGTCTTGCAGCTTGGCTCGTTGCCCTTCTTATTCATTCATCCACTCACTTGCGGCAAAGCAAGAACCTGCGAAATGCACTTGCATCAAGCCGAAGTACTTCAAAGTCCGTGAAAACGGAATTAGAAGGAGTAGGCAAATCCTAAAGAAACATACTCCTTGAACTGCCAATAGCCATGATGGAGGTCACGTTTGGTGCCGTCGTCGAAGCGAGGATAAACAAACACATTGCTGGAAATGTACTTGTTCACAACGAAAGTGAACGTGTTTTCCCATTCCAACAGAGCGCGTTTATAGGTGGTGTATCCATAGAGACGGGTCTTCCAACGTATGTCTTTTGTGAATTGCCAATTGAGGTCGAGAGTGATTTCCGAACCGAAATCCGACTTCGTATGTTTTCCTTCCTCCAATCCATAGCGCGTAGCAAGTTCGGCACGCTTCACATATTTTAAATTATAAGCAAACGGAGCGAGGTGAACAGAACCTTTCAGACGACCCTTGAACCAATCCACACTGTAGTCCATACCGATAGAGGGGTTAATGTTAAGCGGTGAAAGGAAGTCAGAATAAATTTTCTTGTCATTGCTCTTCAAACCACGCATGAACTGTGTGCTGGCAATAACCTGCAATGTGTAGTACCAGCGTTTGGTGGCTTGCAATCCTATTTTTCCGGTATAACGCAAAAGGTCTTCCGATGTTTTAACGGTGTGAAGAGTGTCGCTGCGTGAATTCTGGAATCCCAAACGCATTTCAAGCTTGTTTTCCCAACGGAAACGCTGCTTGTTGTTATAGTTGGCCTGCAAGGTGAGTGTTGCAAGGGCGGAGTAATTGCTTTCACCTCCCTTATACCAGTTCGACGAAATATAGTTCTGGAACATCTGAAGAGTGTAATCACCATAGAACTTCCAGAAATTAGGTTTTTTCACAAGAATATCAACCTGTGCAATCTCTGTCTCTTCCGGTTTTGGAGCGACTCTCTCCATTATATCAGCGTCGGAAACCACTTCCGCCGGCTTGGCGTCAATCAGCGGACCAACCTTGTCAAGCTGGCTTTGGGTGCTTTGGACAAGGTCGGGACGATGCAGATACATGGAAAGCAAATAGTCGTTTTGCAGTTTTTCCGATTCATTGGCATCCGGCTCTAACGAGAAAAAGCTGCTCGTCACATTGTGATAAAACGTAAGCGGAACAAAAAAGCGATAATATGCACTTTTCGGTTCAACAGAATCGGCGTCCACTTCTGAAACATCTGGAACGGAATCAAGTTTCTCCTTGTAGCATTTCAGCGAATCAGCATAAGACCGCACAAACACGGAAACGGTGTCAACATCACGATGTTTGGCATTACGCAACCTTGTCTGCGCTGTCGCAGACGACACGCAGAAAAACGCAAGAACCATTATTTTGAACAAATTCAGCTTCATATCAATTATTATTACAAATAAAATTACAATTCATAACCAAAACCCGCCTTTTCACAACAATTCGTCATACGAAGGTTCTCCAACGGCTATGGCTTTACAAACTTCTGCAAAGGTAAGAATAAAAAATGAAAGTTGCTTGTCTAATTCGTATTTTTATGCTACCTTTGCGCTTTGTATTTCAACATTGGATAATAGTTCATTATATAATATTTTTTATCGTGGCTGAAACAAAATACATATTCGTCACTGGTGGTGTTGTGTCTTCACTTGGTAAAGGCATCATTTCATCATCAATTGGTAAGCTCTTGCAGGCAAGAGGTTACAATATTACAATCCAGAAATTCGACCCGTATATCAACATTGACCCAGGTACGCTCAATCCCTACGAACACGGCGAATGTTATGTAACAGCGGACGGAATGGAAACCGACCTTGACCTCGGACACTATGAACGATTCACTGGCATCCAGACTTCAAAGGCCAACTCTCTGACAACAGGACGTATATACAAAGCCGTCATCGACAAAGAACGCCGAGGCGACTATTTGGGAAAGACAATACAGGTGGTTCCCCATATTACGGACGAAATAAAGCGTAATGTGAAGCTTTTAGGCCAAAAATATCATTACGACTTCGTAATCACCGAAATCGGAGGTACTATCGGCGACATAGAAAGCGCACCTTTCATGGAAGCCATACGACAAATGAAATGGGAACTTGGCAAGAACGCCGTAAACGTACACCTTACATACGTCCCTTATCTGAAAGCAGCAGGAGAATTAAAGACAAAGCCGACACAGCATTCCGTAAAGGAATTGCAGAGCGTGGGCATACAGCCAGACATTCTCATCCTTCGCACAGAGAAGCATCTCGAAGAGGGAATACTCAAGAAGGTGGCGAACTTCTGCAACGTGGATTTTGATTGTGTCATACAAAGCGAAGACCTGCCAAGCATCTACGAAGTGCCCGTAAACATGCAGAACCAAGGACTCGACACCGCCATCCTGCGCAAGATGGGTGTGGAAATAGGCGAAAAGCCGACTTTGGGAGCATGGAAGACCTTCCTTGAACGACGCGAAAATGCTACGGAAACCGTAAACATAGGACTCGTTGGAAAATACGATCTGCAAGACGCATACAAGTCTATCCGTGAGAGTCTGTCACACGCAGGAACATACAATGACCACAAGGTCAAGATAACCTTCATCAACTCTGAATACATCAATGAAGAGAATGTAGCAGAGAAACTGGCAGGACAGGACGGAATCGTGATATGCCCCGGATTCGGACAGCGCGGCATTGAAGGCAAAATCATTGCTGCACACTACACCCGCACACATGACATCCCGACTTTCGGCATTTGCCTCGGTATGCAGATGATGGTCATTGAATTTGCACGCAACGTACTTGGTTTCGCCGATGCCAACAGCCGTGAAATGGATGAAAAGACTCCTCACAATGTAATTGACATTATGGAGGAACAGAAAAACATAACGAACATGGGTGGAACAATGCGTCTTGGAGCATACGAATGCGTAATAAAGCAAGGTTCCCGCACGTTCGACATCTACAAAAAAGAACATATACAGGAGCGACACCGCCACCGCTACGAGTTCAACAACAACTTCCAGAAAGATTTTGAACGCGCTGGTATGCAATGCGTTGGACGCAACCCTGAGAGCGATCTTGTGGAGATAGTGGAAATACCAGGACTCAAATGGTACATAGGAACACAGTTCCATCCGGAATACCAAAGCACTGTGCTTAACCCCCACCCCCTCTTCCTGGATTTCATTAGGACCGCCATACAAAACAAGGCAAAACAAAAAGGAAAACCCATTTGACAAACTCTAAAACAATAACAATTAAATAATTAAGACGTGGATAAAAACAACATCATCGGCTTTGTGCTCATTGCTGCTGTACTTATTGGTTATGGAATCTGGACACAGCCCTCTGCTGAAGAGCAAGCTGCTGCAAGACACCAGGATTCAATAGAAAATGTCGCAAGACAAAAAGCCGAAAATGCTGCAAAGCTGGCAGCACAACAGAAGGCCATACAGGCAAAAGCCGCTGCCGAAGCTGACACAACAGCACTCTTCCATCCGGCTCTTAACGGAACCGCATCGAATGTGGTGCTCAAAAACAAGAATGTAGAATTAACCATCAACACAAAAGGTGGCGTTGTTTCCAAGGCCGTAATAAAGGACTTTGAAGATCGCAACGGCAACAAGGACATAACATTGTTCGACGCAAAGACACAGAGTCTGAACTTCGCATTGGCTGCCAAGGAAGTGAACATAAACACCGCCGACCTGTACTTTGTGCCGACGAACCAGACCGACTCGACCGTGACAATGACCGCATCGGCAGGAAACGGCAAGGCACTTGTCATCGACTATCTGCTTGGCAAAGACTTCATGCTACATACAAAGTTGCAGGCCGTCGGACTTGCAGGAGCTTTCGCGCCATCCACCACACTGATGGATGTGCAGTGGAAAGACTTGTGCAGACAGCAAGAACGCGGTTTCACATTTGAAAACCGCTATGCTTCACTCACATACCACTTCACCGACGGAGGAACCAAGTATCTCTCTGAAACAGGTAAGGAGACCGACAAAGCGATTGACGAAAAGATAGACTGGGTAGCATTCAAGAACCAGTTCTTCTCGGCTGTCATGATAGCGAAGCACGACTTTGCCGAAAACGCACTCATGACAAGCATCCCTCAGGAGAAAGGCTCCGGCTTCCTGAAACAGTATGAGGCGAAGATGAAGACTTTCTTCGACCCGACAGGAAAGACACCTTCTGAGTTTGACTTCTACTTCGGACCCAACGATTTCCGTCTTCTGAAGCGTGTTGAAACAGAATGTAATTTCAATAAGGACCTTGAGATGCAGCGTCTTGTCTATCTCGGATGGCCTCTCTTCCGCATCATCAACCGCTGGTTTACAATTTATGTATTCGACTTCCTTACCGGACTGAACATCAATATGGGTATAGTGCTCATCCTTATCACACTGCTGTTGAAGGTTATCACATATCCGTTGGTAAAGAAGAGCTACATGAGTTCGGCAAAGATGCGAGTATTGAAACCGAAACTTGAGGAAGCGACGAAGCAATATAACAAGCCCGAAGACCAGATGCAGAAGCAGCAGGCAATGATGGCTGAATATGCGAAATACGGTGTTTCACCACTGTCGGGATGCTTGCCTATGATTATTCAGTTCCCCATCTGGATTGCGATGTTCAACTTTGTGCCGAACGCTATACAGCTCCGCGGTGAAAGTTTCCTTTGGATAAAGGACCTTTCAACCTACGACCCGATAATAGAATGGAACACTAATCTGTGGCTGATAGGCGACCACCTGTCTCTCACATGTATCCTGTTCTGCGTCGCCAACATTCTGTATTCACTGATGACAATGCGTCAGCAGCGCGACCAGATGGTAGGACAACAGGCAGAACAAATGAAAATGATGCAATGGATGATGTTCCTCATGCCGGTAATGTTCTTCTTCATGTTCAACGATTACTCGGCTGGTTTGAACTTCTACTATTTCATTTCTCTCTTCTTCAGTGCCGCAATAATGTGGGTTTTGCGCAAGACGACAAACGACGAAAAGCTCCTTGCCATTCTTGAAGCAAAGTACAAAGAAAACAAGGACAACCCCAAGAAGATGAGCGGACTGGCTGCCAGACTGCAAGCTATGCAAGAACAGCAGCAGGAATTGCAGCGCAAGCGTGAAGAACTGGAACGCAAGCGCAAAGGACTGCAATAATTGCTGAATACAATTGAAAACAGAAAAACAGATTGCCTGACGTTCCATTCCAGCAAGACAGAACTTGGAATGTTAGACAATCTGATTTTTATTTAACAAAAAACCTTTTGTATAACTACATGAACAAATCTTTATCTTTGGCTATTGCAGCCATTATATGCTGCAGCAGCATGAACTCAACGGCTCAAACAATGATTGGGAAGACAACAGACATCAATCAGATTACAACAGGCGACCGCATGACACCAGAAGCTCTTTGGGCTATGGGAAGAATCGGAGGAGCAGCCGCTTCACCCGACGGCAAGACCATTGTCTATCAGGTGGCGTACTACAGTGTGAAAGAAAACAAAAGTCATCAGACACTTTACAGAGTCAATGCCGACGGAAAAGACACACGCGCCTTGACAACTACTGCTGCCAACGAAAGCGACGCTGCATGGATTGCCGGCGGACAGCGGATAGCATTCCTTTCCAAGGGACAGTTGTGGAGCATGAATGCCGATGGTACTGACCGCAAGCAACTCACCAATTCAGACATTGAAATAGAGGGATTCAGCTTCTCTCCCGACGAGAAGAAAGTCATTTTGATTAAATCACTCCCCTATCATGAAAGCATAAAGAAGAATCCGGAGGACTTGCCGCTCGCTACCGGCCGACTGGTAACCGATTTGAATTACAGACATTGGGACCATTATGTGGAGTCTGTCGCCCACCCCTTTGTCGCAAATGTGACAAGCAACGGTATAGACAATGGAATCGACATAATAGATGGAGAACCCTACGAATGCCCTATGGCGCCGTTTGGAGGCATCGAACAACTGGCATGGAGTCCCGATTCCAAGTCAATTGCATACACATGCAGGAAAAAGACTGGAGTGAATTATGCCATTTCAACAGATTCTGACATATACCTATACGACCTTTCCACAGGAGCCACACGCAACATCTGCAAACCGGCAAACTACAAAGCTCCTGCTGTGAATGCGACGAAATCATTGAAAAACCAAGCAGTAAACCATCAGGAAGGAGATTGCAATGTGGGATATGACACCAATCCGCAGTTCTCTCCCGACGGCAAGTATGTAGCATGGCTGTCAATGAAACATGACGGATATGAAAGCGACCGCAACCGCCTGTGCATATACAATCTTTCAAACGGCGAGAAGTTTTATGCAGCAGAATCATTCGACTCCAATGTTGATGCCTTCTGCTGGGCCGCCGACTCAAAGAACATCTACTTCATCGGGTGTTGGCATGCTTGCGTGAATATGTATCAGACCAATTTAAACGGAGAGGTAAGACAACTCACAGACGACTGGATGGATTTCGGTTCTATCCAAATGTTAGGCTCTTCCGGCAAGATACTTGCATCACGCCACAGCATATCACAGGCCGACGAACTGTACATAATAACTCCGGGAAAAGATGTGAAAAAGACAAAGGTCAGTCAGCTCACATTTGAGAACGAAGCATTCTACAAGCATCTTGAAATGGGCAAAGTACAGGAACGATGGGTAAAGACCACCGACGGAAAGCAGATGCAGGTATGGATTATTCTTCCACCGCACTTTGATTCCAGCAAGAAATACCCAGCTTTGTTGTTCTGCGAGGGAGGTCCGCAGAGTCCTGTAAGCCAGTTCTGGAGCTATCGTTGGAATTTCCAGATTATGGCGGCAAACGACTATATTGTCGTTGCACCTAACCGTCGTGGCTTGCCGGGTTATGGTTCGGAATGGAATGAAGAGGTTTCCGGCGACTGGACCGGACAGTGCATGAATGACTATCTTGCAGCAATTGACGATGCAGCAAACAACCTTCCTTACGTTGATAAAGAGCGTTTAGGTTGTGTCGGAGCAAGTTTCGGTGGTTTCTCCGTCTATTATCTGGCAAGCCATCACGACAAACGTTTCAAGGCATTCATCGCACACGACGGTGCCTTCAATCTGGAGTCGATGTACACCGACACTGAAGAGGCTTGGTTCTCAAACTGGGAATACGACGATGCCTACTGGAACAAAGACAAATCAGAGCGTGCAAGACGCACATACGAGAATTCACCACACAGATTTGTGGACAAGTGGGACACTCCCATCCTTTGCATACATGGAGAAAAGGACTATCGCATAAATGCAAACCAGGGTTTTGGAGCCTTCAATGCAGCACGTATGCATGGCATTCCCGCCGAGCTCCTCATCTTCCCCGATGAAAACCATTGGGTACTCAAACCACAGAACGGCATACTGTGGCAGAGAACTTTCTTCGGATGGCTCGACAAATGGTTGAAATAAGAACTTATAGACAAACAAAATTGAAATAAAACAAAATGGAACAAAAAACACTTCGCGACTCGGCAGCATTACGTTGGACTGCCTTGCTACTTCTGGCGCTTGCAATGTTCTGCGCCTACATCTTTATGGACATCCTTTCGCCCATCAAAGATCTCATGCAATCGCAACGCGGTTGGGACTCTGACGCATTCGGAACGATGCAGGGTTCAGAGACATTCCTCAATGTGTTCGTATTCTTCCTCATTTTCGCCGGAATCATTCTCGACAAGATGGGAGTACGCTTCACCGCATTACTTTCCGGCGCAGTGATGCTGGTCGGAGCATGCATCAAATGGTATGCCATCAGCGACAGCTTCATCGGCAGCGGACTTGAGACTTGGTTTACCAACAACCTCAACCACATACCGGTGTTTGAACAGCTCGGAGTTTCGCCTTTCTTTGAAGGAATGCCGGCATCAGCGAAGCTTGCAGCATGCGGTTTCATGATTTTCGGATGCGGTGCCGAAATGGGCGGCATCACTGTTTCCCGCGGAGTCGTAAAATGGTTCAAGGGTCGCGAGATGGCTCTTGCCATGGGCTCAGAGATGGCATTGGCACGCCTTGGAGTTGCCACCTGCATGATATTCTCGCCTTTCTTTGCAAAGCTGGGCGGCGTAGTAAGCGTGTCACGCTCTGTTGCTTTCGGTGTGGTTCTGCTCTGCATCGCCCTCATCATGCTTGTCGTTTACTTCTTCATGGACAAGAAACTTGACGCCCAGACTGGTGAAGCAGAAGAGAAGGACGACCCGTTCAAGATTTCAGACATCGGACAGATTCTCACATCTATGGGATTCTGGCTCGTTTCACTGCTTTGCGTGCTTTACTATTCTGCCATCTTCCCGTTCCAGAAATATGCGGTAAACATGTTGCAGTGTAACCTTACATTCACCGAAGTACCGGCCGATTCCTTCTGGGCATCATCCACAGTCACCTTCGTGCAATATGGCATCATGCTCGTTGTTGCAGCCACAGCATTCATGTTCAACTTCATGAAACAGCGCAGTCTGAAATACACCGTACTCGCTATTTCCGTTGCTGCCCTGGTTGCATATTGCTATATGGGTTATATGCGTCAGTCAGCAGAATCCATCTTCGCCGTGTTCCCACTGCTCGCAGTAGGAATCACCCCCGTTCTTGGAAGCTATGTCGATCACAAAGGCAAGGCAGCAAGCATGCTTGTACTCGGCGCACTGCTCCTCATAGCCTGCCACCTCACCTTTGCCTTCATCCTGCCAGAATTCAAGGGCAATCAGGTTGGAGGCGTAGTGGTGGCATACCTCACCATTCTTATCCTTGGTGCTTCATTCTCACTCGTTCCCGCTTCACTTTGGCCAAGCGTGCCAAAACTCGTCGATGCAAAGGTCATCGGTTCGGCATACGCTCTTATTTTCTGGATTCAGAATATCGGTTTGTGGCTTTTCCCGTTGCTTATAGGCAAGGTTCTCACCGCCACCAACAAGGGTGTCACCGATGCGACACAGCTCAACTACACCGCACCTCTTGTGATGCTTGCAGGACTTGGAGTTGCAGCACTTGCCATTGGCTTGATTCTTAAAGTTGTGGATAAGAAAAAAGGACTCGGTCTCGAAGAACCGAACATCAAGTAACAGACACCGAAAAACAGTTTTTTTAAAAGCATATCAATACGGGCAGCACGCATGAACGTGCTGCCCGCATTTTTTTCATTGCATGCAGAATAGTCCAAATAAGCCCTTTTTAGTAAGCGTATCCGCGATGCAGCCTTGTACACGTTCGTTCATCATTATACCTTTG
>USEC01000041.1 GCA_900553595.1 uncultured Prevotella sp.
AACTTGAGCGATATTTTTTTGATGTATATATACTAGCATCGCGGAGACGCTTACCTTTCCGAGTTCACAGGCGGCAAGTATCGTCACCGCCTTGGCCTCGCCTATACCATTGTAGCGCATTAGTTCGTGCAGCGACATCTTGCCGAGCGTGTTGAGATTGTTGCCGCAGTCGGCGAGAATGCGCTGCATGAGCGACACGGCACTCTCCTTTGTGGAACCCGACCCTATGAGTATGGCGAGCAGTTCGGAGTCGCTCAGCACGCCGGGACCGTTCTGCATGAGTTTCTCGCGAGGCCTGTCCTCCTCAGCCCAGCGGGCTATTGTGATGTTGCTCATTTGTAGAATGTCTTTTCAAATGCCGCAAATTCGTCCCTGCCGCACACGCAACGCTTCCACCAGGCATTGATGAAGCCGAAGCCGTAGCCCATGAGCTGCGTGTAGGCGGCGGCGATGCTGAGCACGCCTATACGCATACTTTGGTTCTGACGGGACGAGTCGGCGAGGATGATGAGGGCGTAAAGGAGCAGCGGAAGGAGCGGGAACCACGCGCAGAGGGGGCACGCCAGAAGCAGCACGAGGGCGAGAACGAGCATGGAAAGCACGCCGACGGTGAACACCATGGGCAGCAGATGGACGAGTTTCAGCGATTCGGGATACTTCTTATAGAGGTTGATGCGTGCGATACCGCTGTTATATACCTGACGGAAGAACTTGCGGAAGTCGGTGCGCCGCTTGTGCCATACCCACGCTTCGGGGAACAATCGGCAGCGGCATCCGGCCTTGAAGATGCGTATGCTGAAGTCGATGTCCTCGCCGAAACGCATCCGTGAGAATCCGCCGAGGCGCTGATAGACCTCGCGGCGCACGCCCATATTGAACGAACGGGGATAGAATTTGTCGAGTTTCTTCTTACCTCCGCGTATTCCTCCCGTTGTGAAGAACGACGTCATGGAATAGGAAATGGCTTTCTGCGTGTCGGTGAACGAGGAATGGGCACTGTCGGGTCCGCCGAAAGCATCGGCCGGCGAGCGGCGCAGCTCGTCGTCGACGGCTTGCAGATAGTCCTCGGGCAGCACCACATCGCTGTCGAGAATGATGACATACTCGCCCTGTGCGCGCTCCACTCCGTAATTGCGGCTCTGTCCGGGACCGCTGTTGGGCTTATCGAAATAGTGCAGGTCGAGCCTGTCGGCATACTTCCGGCACACCTCGGCACACGGCACTGCCGACCCGTCCTCCACCACTATCACCTCAAATCCGGTGAGGGTCTGGCGCGTAAGACTGTCAAGGAGTTCGTCCACTTCGTCGGGACGGTTATATACGGGGACTATAAAGCTGTATTTCATTGCGTTAGAGTAATAAAGAAAACGAGTGAATAGGTGAAGGGAAGAGGACGCAAGCGCAGGAGGGCGAAAAAAGAAAAGAGTAAAAAAGCAGAAAGCAATGTTGCGGACAGACAAGGAATGTCATCCCCAATGCTTTTTACTTTTTTACTCTTTTGCCTTTTATTTTATATCGTATTACTCCTTCACGCGCTGCAGGTAGCTTCCGTCGCGTGTATCAACCTGCACGAGGTCGCCTTCGTTCACGAAGAGAGGAACACGGATTTCCGCGCCTGTCTCGAGTGTTGCGGGCTTCAGTGTGTTTGTGGCGGTATCGCCCTTGATGCCCGGCTCAGAGTGTGTCACGCGCAAGTTGGTCTTCACCGGCATTTCACCGAAGAGCACTGTCTCGTTGGAAGCGTCTGACACCACCTCGATGACATCGCTTTCCTTCATGAAATCAACGCCAGTGATGAGGTCGTGAGCGATTGGAATCTGGTCGTAAGTCTCCTGGTTCATGAAGATATAGTCCTCACCCTCCTTGTAAAGGTACTGGTAGGGGCGGCGCTCCACGCGCACGTCTTCAAGCTTCTCGCTGATGTCGAAGCGGCGCTCCAGCACACGGCCGTCCACAACGTTCTTCAGCTTTACACGCATGAAAGTGTTACCCTTACCCGGCTTTACATGAAGAAAGTCGATGACGAAGAACAGTTTGCCATCCATACGGATGCATGTTCCCATCTTGATGTCTTGTGAATTAATCATTGTTCTTTTATCTGTTATTATTGTTTATATTCTGAAAAACAGTGCAAAGTTACTGAAAAATTCGTTCTTCCGAAAATAAAGAAAGCCCTTTCTTCATTGATAATGAATATTTTTGCACAATTGATGCGCCAGAGTGCGGTTTTGTTTCATTCGCGGGCTGCAATGCGTGCGTGTCAGCGCTGCGGCATAACTATCCAGAGGATGATGTAGGCCAGTACGCCGCTGAACGCCGTGAAGAGCGTGAGCAGGACGTATGCCACGCGGACTGCCACGGGGTCGATGTCGAAATATTCGGCGATGCCGCTGCAAACTCCAGCTATGATGCTGTCGGTAGATGAGCGTCTGAGTCTTTTTTCCATATTGCTGCTTTTTTTGTTCTTTTACATTATGACGCAACGGCAACGCCGAAAGTTGCACGGGCATGGAAAAAAGACGGACAGTCCCTTCCCCATGCCGGCATAAAGGCGGAAGATTGCGGCACTGGCGGCGATGCGCCGGACGCCCTACTCTATTCCGGGCACAATCCCGGCGAGGCTTCTCACCACATCGTCGGGCATGACACCCTTCTTCACGACGATGATGATGGTGTCGTCGCCGGCTATGGTGCCGATGATTTCGGAGATGTTGCCGTTGTCGATGTTGTAGGCTATGGAGCTTGCGTAGCCCGGACGCGTGCGTATGACGCCGATGTTTCCGGAGAAATTGATGCTGCGGTAGCCGGGAATCTGGAGCATCTCGCTCGCCGCACGCGGACTTGGGATGCGCCGGTACATCGTCTCGTTGGGCAGCACATACACATACTTGCCGTTCATGCTCGCCGCCTTCACCACCTTCAGCTGCTTGAGGTCGCGGCTCAGCGTGGCCTGCGTCACCACATAACCCTCCTGGGCAAGGGCTGCAAGAACTCCTTCCTGACTGCCCAGTTCGTTGCTTGAAATGAGCATCTTCAATGTCTCTATCCTGTCGCTCTTTGTCTTCATGCGATGTATCTTTATACGTTTACAACTGCAAATATACATAATTCCGCAAGAGAAACAAAATTTTTGCCTGCATAAAATACGGCAACGCTCGCTTTTCATGCTCTATCCGCCTCATGGAGCAGCGACAGAGCCTGGCACGGACAGCGGAACGCGGCAGCACAACCCTTTTTACTCTTTTACTTTTTTACCTTTTTACTTTTCAAAACAAGGCTTCTTTGCATCACAAACAAGACTTCTTTGCAATGTAAACAAGCCTTGTTTGCAACCTAAACAAGCCTTGTTTGCAATGCAGTAATATTTCCCTCATTTTTATTTGTCGGAAAAACCAAATTTTGCTACATTTGCAATGTAACACCAAAAGCACGACATCTATGCGACAGACAGAAGAAAGATACATCAGTCTGCTCACCGACTTCGGATTCAAGCGGATTTTCGGAACGAAACCGAACAGGGACCTTCTCATAAGCTTCCTCAACTCACTGTTCGACGGAGAACAGGTGATTAGAAATGTGAAGTACCTCAACAGCGAGCACGTGGGCGATGTATTCGCGGAAAGGAAGGCCATATTCGACGTGTATTGCGAGAACGAGCACGGGGAGAAGTTCATCGTCGAGATGCAGAACGCATTCCAGACATACTTCAAGGACCGTTCGCTATACTACTCGACGTTCCCGATACGCGAGCAGGCCCCGAAGGGGACCGACTGGAACTTCCGCCTCGAACATGTGTATGTCGTGGCATTGCTTAATTTCGAGATGAACGAGGAATCGTTCTGCGCGAAGGACATTAACCACGACATCGGACTCCTCGACAAGAAGACACACCGCGTGTTCAACGACAAACTCACGTTCAAGTATGTGGAGATAGCGAAATTCGACAAGGAGATTGACCAGCTCGAAACCGTCTATGACAAGTGGCTGTATGTGCTGAAGAACCTCTCGCGACTCGACCGTCAGCCCAAACACCTGCAGAGCGAAGTCTTCAACCGGCTGTTCGCGGAAGCAGAAATGGCGAAGTTCACGAAGCAGGAACTCAAGGAATACGAGGACAGCCTCAAGGCTTACCGCGACATCAAGAACTCACTCGACACGGCGAAAGAGGAAGGAAGAATGGAAGGAAGAGAGGAAGGATTGGTTGAAGGTATGGCGAAAGGAATGGCTGAAGGCGAACGCAACAAGACTTTGGAAATAGCAAAGGCCATGAAATCAAAAGGATTCAGCGCAGACGACATCGCACAAATCACAGGACTTGCAGCCAAAGACATCGAGAACCTTTAGCTCTCCGACAGGAGGTCGGGCGTCCCGCCCGACAACACCAACAAAAAAACAACCCAAACCGGTCATTGGCAACTGATAGTTCCAATGACCGGTTTGGGTTAAATTTTCATAGTCAAAACTTAGTTCTTGAAGCGCATGAATGATATTTGTCCCTTACTCTGACAAAAGTTTGTAACGAGTCAAGCGTGTGAACTATCAACACCACATTATCCAATATGCATAATGGCATTTTCATAAACAAGACACCTAAGCCACCTGCACCAGCAGATAGCCAAGATAGCACAAAAAGCACACAACAAGCACAGTGCCTTCCCAACGCTCCACACGGTATTTCGTGCGACAGAAAAGCCACATGATAAGGGCGCTGCCAACAAGAACAAGAAGATCGGTAAACGTGATACCGACAATATGCATCGGCTGCACAAGACCCGTGACACCTATAATCATAAGTATGTTGAACACATTGGAACCCATAACATTGCCGATGGCAATGTCGCTATTACCTTTGCGTGCCGATACTACACTAGTAGCAAGTTCCGGAAGCGATGTACCACCCGCCACAATGGTAAGGCCGATGACCGCATCTGACACGCCAAGACTTGAAGCTATGAACGAGGCGTTATCAACGAATACATTCGACCCGGCAATAAGTGCCGACAGTCCCAACACCACAAAGACAACCTGCCTCCACAAAGGCTTGCTGTCTGCCGAGGGTTCATCTTCGCCCTCCAACGGTTTGGCCTGACGCAGCATCGCCCTGATGAATATTGCGAAAAGAACCAAAAACGCCACAGCATCCAGACGACTTATGCTCCCGTCAAGACAGAAGACAAGCATGAGCACCGAAGCGAGAATTGCGAAAATCATGTCGCGCTTCACCGTCGTCACTTTCACAGTGATAGGGGCGACAAGAGCCGAGCAACCCACAATGAGCAGTGTATTGAAGATGTTGCTGCCCACGACATTACCCACAGCCAGATCGGGCGTACCCTTCAATGCCGACACCATACTGACACAGAACTCCGGCATGGAAGTGCCCATGGCGACAATGGTAATACCTATCACAAACTGACTTATACCAAAACGTGAGGCCAATCCCACGGCACCGTCGGTGAGCCAGTCGGCACCTTTCAGCACGATATATATTCCCAACACAAGCAATGCCACATTGACAGGCATGGAAGCAGTGGTAAAACCAAACAACAATGTATGCAACATAATGATAAATAACTCCTGTTTTTTTAATGGAAAAACAACAAAAAAGGAAGAACAGACCTTTTCACATAAAGTTTCATGGTCTGTTCTCCCCTGTCTTATGCTGCATCGGCAAAAGCAAGTGATGCCGTCGCCGATGCTTTTCTATTCATTTCAAGGTGATGATTATTCACCCTTGTTCACTTCCTGATTGGCAAAGTCGAGCACATTCTTGCGGTTTGCCTGAATGCGGTCGTACTCTTCTTTCGAGCCTACGATGATTTTCTCCCACTGACGCAGACCTGTTCCGGCAGGGATGAGGTGACCGGTAATCACGTTCTCCTTCATACCTTCGAGGAAGTCCACCTTTCCGCGGATAGCAGCCTCGTTGAGTACCTTTGTCGTCTCCTGGAACGATGCAGCAGAAATGAAACTCTTTGTCTGCAAAGCGGCGCGGGTTATACCCTGAAGAATCTGTGTAGATGTTGCAGGGATGGTGTCGCGCACCTGAACAAGACGAAGGTCACGGCGCTTAAGGCTTGAGTTCTCGTCGCGCAACTTGCGTGCCGAAACGATCTGACCTACCTTGAGAGTGTCGCTGTCACCGGCATCGGTGACATACTTCTTACCCCAGATACGGTCGTTCTCCTCTGCGAAGTCGAGTTTGTCCACCATTTCCTGCTCGAGGAATGTCGTGTCGCCCGGTTCGTCAATCTGTACCTTGCGCATCATCTGGCGGACGATAATCTCGACGTGTTTGTCGTTAATCTTCACACCCTGGAGACGATATACGTCCTGAACCTCATTAACGATATATTCCTGTACGGCGGTAGGACCCTTGATAGCAAGGATGTCGCTCGGAGTGATGCTACCTGCTGACAACGGAGTGCCGGCACGTACGGCATCGTGCTCCTGCACGAGAATCTGCTTGGAGAGGCTTACGAGGTACTTGCGCTGGTCGCCGGTCTTGCTGGTAACGATTATCTCACGGTTACCACGCTTAACCTTACCCATTGTCACCTCACCGTCGATTTCAGAAACGACAGCAGGATTTGACGGGTTGCGTGCCTCGAACAACTCTGTCACACGTGGCAGACCACCGGTGATGTCACCTGCGTTGCTTGCCACACGAGGAATCTTGACGAGTGTAGTACCGGTCTTGACGGTCTGACCGTCCTCACATGAAACGTGTCCACCCACCGGGAAATTGTAAGTACCTACCACTTCGCCATTTGCATCAAGCACATCGCAAGTGGGGACTTTCGACTTGTCCTTTGAGTCGGTGATAATCATTTCGGTAAGACCTGTTGTCTCATCGGTCTCTGCTCGATATGTAATACCTTCGATTACATCGTTGAAGCGGAGCGTTCCAGCGTATTCGGTCACGATAACGGCATTGAACGGGTCCCACTTGGCGATGAGGTCGCCGGTCTTAACGAGGTCGCCCTCCTTGTAGTAGAGAGAAGAACCGTAAGGAACGTTCATCGTAGCGAGGACGATGTCAGTATGCGGATCGATGAACTGAACTTCAGAAAGACGGCTCACCACCATCTGGCAGTTCACATCCTTCTCACCATTGTTCTCCACAAACGGCACGACACGAAGCTCGTCGAAGTGGAGCTTGCAGTCGCTCTTTGCCTTGATGGAAGCGTTAGCGGCAGCGTTACCTGCCACACCACCGGCGTGGAACGTACGGAGAGTAAGCTGTGTACCCGGTTCACCGATGGCCTGTGCAGCGATGACGCCGACAGCCTCGCCGAGCTGAACCATTCGCTGTGTAGCGAGGTTGCGACCGTAACACTTCATGCAGACGCCCTTCTTGCTTTCGCAGGTGAGCACCGAACGAATCTCGACGCTCTCGATAGGCGACTCTTCAATAATCTTGGCCTTAGGCTCTGTGATTTCCTCTCCGGCAGCAACGATGAGTTCGCCGGTAGTAGGATGTATGATGTCGTGAACGGAAACGCGACCGAGGATGCGTTCTCCAAGACTTGAAATCACCTCATCGCCGTTCTTGAGAGCGGTGCAGACGAGTCCGCGAAGTGTTCCACAGTCTTCTTCGGAAATGATGACATCGTGCGACACATCGACAAGACGACGTGTAAGATAACCTGCGTCGGCAGTCTTCATAGCGGTGTCGGCAAGACCCTTACGCGCACCGTGCGAAGCGATGAAGTACTCAAGCACAGACATACCTTCCTTGAAGTTGGAGATAATCGGGTTCTCAATAATCTGGTGTCCTTCGGCACCTGCCTTCATAGGCTTTGCCATAAGACCACGCATACCGGAGAGCTGCTTGATCTGGTCCTTTGAACCACGGGCTCCAGAATCGAGCATCATGAACACGGCATTGAATCCCTGGTCGGCTTCAGTCATCTCTTTCATGAGGATGTTCGCAAGGTCGTTGTTCACATGAGTCCATGTATCGATAACCTGGTTGTAGCGTTCATTCTCAGTGATGAAACCCATATTATAGTTGTCCTGGATGGCACGGATTTCGCTGTGTCCGCGCTCCACGATTTCGTTCTTTTCTGGCGGGATGATAATATCGTCAAGGTTGAACGAAAGACCGGCAACGTAAGCCATGCGGTAACCGAGGTTCTTGATACCATCGAGGAACTCGCATGCACGAGCCATACCCACAGCCTTGATTACGCCAGCGATGAGTCCGCGCAGAGTCTTCTTCGAAATGATGTCGTTGAAGAATCCCACTTCCTCAGGGATAATCTGATTGACGATGACACGTCCGACAGATGTCTCCACCATACGCTTCTGAATCTTTCCATCAACGAGGTCGCTTACGATCACCTTCACCTGTGCGTGGAGGTCGCACTTGCCTTCGTTGTGGGCGATGATTGCCTCCTCATCGCCATAGAATGTGAGTCCTTCGCCCTTGGCACCCGGACGTATCTTTGTGATATAGTAAAGACCAAGCACCATATCCTGTGACGGCACTGTGATAGGAGCGCCGTTGGCAGGGTTGAGGATGTTGTGGCTCTGGAGCATCAGCACCTGTGCCTCAAGAACAGCCTCGTTGCTCAAAGGAAGGTGAACAGCCATCTGGTCGCCGTCGAAGTCGGCGTTGAACGCCGTACAAGCAAGCGGGTGGAGCTGGATAGCCTTGCCCTCGATGAGTTTCGGCTGGAACGCCTGGATACCGAGACGGTGAAGTGTCGGGGCACGGTTGAGGAGCACGGGATGACCCTTCATCACGTTCTCAAGGATGTCCCAGATTACCGGTTCGCGGCGATCGACGATCTTCTTTGCACTCTTCACGGTCTTCACGATTCCGCGCTCTATGAGCTTGCGGATGATGAACGGCTTGTAAAGCTCGGCAGCCATGAGTTTAGGCAGACCACACTCGCCCATCTTCAGTTCAGGACCTACGACGATTACCGAACGTGCAGAGTAATCGACACGCTTACCGAGAAGGTTCTGACGGAAGCGTCCCTGCTTACCCTTGAGCGAATCGGAGAGAGACTTCAACGGACGGTTGCTGTCGCTCTTTACTGCGCTCGACTTGCGTGAGTTGTCGAAGAGGCTGTCCACAGCTTCCTGCAACATACGCTTCTCGTTACGGAGAATCACCTCGGGAGCCTTAATCTCGACAAGACGCTTCAGACGGTTGTTACGGATGATTACACGACGATAGAGGTCATTGAGGTCGGATGTGGCGAAACGGCCGCCATCCAGCGGCACGAGCGGACGGAGTTCCGGCGGAATGACGGGGATAATCTTCATGATCATCCATTCCGGATGGTTCACATCCTTGCTTCCACGGAACGCCTCCACCACCTGCAGACGCTTCAGAGCTTCTGTCTTACGCTGCTGCGAAGAGTCGTTGTTGGCACGGTCGCGCAGTTCGTATGAGAGAGAGTCAAGGTCGAGAGTTGCGAGGAGGTCATAAATAGCCTCCGCACCCATCTTCGCAATGAACTTGTTCGGATCGGAATCATCGAGCATCTCATTGCTCGGATCGAGCATCGTATCGATGATGTTGAGGTATTCTTCCTCGCTGAGCAGGTCGTACTTGTGTGAACCGTTCAGTTCCTCGTCCTTTTCGTCCTTTCTCACGATGCGTCCCTCAAGAGCGCCCGGCTGAATCACCACATACTTCTCATAATAGATGACAGCATCGAGCTTCTTTGTCGGCATACCGAGGAGGTAGCCAATCTTGTTGGGAAGAGAGCGGAAATACCAGATGTGTGCCACCGGCACGACAAGCTCGATGTGTCCGCTACGCTCACGACGCACTTTCTTCTCGGTCACCTCAACACCACAACGGTCGCACACTATGCCTTTGTAGCGTATGCGCTTGTACTTGCCGCAGGCGCACTCATAGTCGCGTGTCGGACCGAAGATGCGCTCGCAGAACAATCCGTCACGCTCAGGCTTGTAGGTGCGGTAGTTGATGGTCTCGGGCTTTGTCACCTCACCGAAGGAATTCTCGAGAATTTCCTCAGGCGAAGCCAACCCGATAGTAATCTTCGTGAAATTATTCTTTACTTTTGTATCTTTCTTAAAAGCCATATCTTTGTTGTATTAAGGGTGTTCGGATTAATCGAGTTTAATGCTTAAGCCAAGGCCGCGGAGCTCGTGCAAGAGCACATTGAGCGATTCGGGGATGCCCGGTGTCGGCATTGGGTCGCCCTTGACGATTGCCTCGTAAGCCTTGGAACGGCCCACTGTATCATCCGACTTGATGGTGAGGATTTCCTGAAGCACATGGCTGGCACCGAATGCCTCGATAGCCCAGACCTCCATTTCTCCGAAACGCTGTCCACCAAACTGTGCCTTACCTCCAAGAGGCTGCTGTGTGATGAGAGAGTACGGACCGATGGAACGCGCGTGCATCTTATCCTCGACCATGTGTCCGAGCTTGAGGAAGTAGGTGATACCCACTGTCGCCGGCTGGTCGAAACGCTCGCCAGTCTCACCGTCATAGAGGTGAGTAGAGCAAAGATGTGGCAGTCCTGCCTTGTCGGTCCATTCAGAGAGGTCTTCAAGTTTGGCACCATCGAAGATAGGTGTAGCGAACTTGACGCCCAGTTTGCGTCCTGCCGCACCCAGAATAGCTTCGAAAATCTGTCCGAGGTTCATACGCGAAGGCACACCCAGAGGGTTCAATACCAAGTCCACGGGGCGTCCGTCCTCGAGGAACGGCATGTCTTCCTGGCGTACGATCTTCGACACGATACCCTTGTTACCGTGGCGTCCGGCGAGCTTGTCACCAACGCCAATCTTACGTTTCTTCGCAACATACACCTTCGCCATCTGCAGAATGCCTGAGGGCAGCTCGTCGCCGATGGTGATGGCGAACTTCTTGCGCTTGAGTTCTGCATCAAGGAGCTTGTACTTGCGTATATAGTTCATGATGAGCTTCTGTATCAGAGTGTTTGAATGCTCATCGTCAGTCCATGCATTCGACTGGATTCCGTCATATACAAGGTTCTTGAGGACGGGAGCGGTGAACTTGCTTCCCTTGGTGATGATTTCAGCACCAGAGTAGTCCTTGACACCCATAGAGTCCTTGCCCTCTGTGAGAGCGAGGAGCTTGTCCACGAGGATGTCCTTCAAGTCCTCGTTCTTTGCCTCGTATTCCTCGTCAATCTTTGCGAGAATCACCTTGTCCTGCTTCTTCGATTCGCGTGTCTTAACGGCGCGTGAGAAGAGTTTCTTGTCGATAACGACACCGCTGAGCGACGGATTTGCCTTCAATGAAGAATCCTTCACATCGCCGGCCTTGTCGCCGAAGATGGCGCGGAGCAGCTTCTCCTCCGGTGACGGGTCGCTCTCGCCCTTCGGCGAAATCTTACCGATGAGGATGTCGCCCGGCTCGACACGGGCACCGATACGCACGATACCGTTGTCGTCGAGGTCCTTGGTAGCCTCTTCGCTCACGTTGGGGATGTCGCTTGTGAACTCCTCCATACCGCGCTTTGTCTCACGCACATCGAGTGAGAACTCATCGACATGCACAGATGTGAGTGTGTCGTCGCGGATGAGACGCTCTGAAAGCACGATGGCATCCTCGTAGTTGTAACCCTTCCAAGGCATATAAGCCACGAGAAGGTTGCGTCCGAGTGCGAGTTCGCCGTCTTCCGTTGCGTATCCTTCTGTGAGGATGTCGCCGGCCTTGACACGCTGTCCCTTGTTGCAGATAGGACGGAGGTCGATGGTCATGTTCTGGTTGGTGCGGCGGAACTTCGGAATGCGGTATTCCTTGAGAGCCGGTTCGAAGCTTACGAACTCCTCGTCGTCGGTGCGGTCGTAGAGGATGCGGATTGTCGTAGCATCTACATATTCTATAACACCGTCGCCCTCGGCGGTAATCATTGTGCGAGAGTCCTCGCACACCTGCTTCTCAAGACCTGTACCTACGATAGGAGCGTCGTTGTGAAGCAATGGCACTGCCTGGCGCATCATGTTACATCCCATGAGTGCACGGTGACCGTCGTCGTGCTCGAGGAAAGGAATCAAGCCTGCCGAAACAGATGCGATCTGCTGCGGCGACACGTCCATAAGATCGACTTCTGAAGGCGGCACAACCGGGAATTCAGCGTTCTGGCGGCACTTCACATTGTCGCGGATGAATGTTCCGTCGGCACGAAGCGGCGCGTTACCCTGACCGATGATGTGTCCTTCCTCCTCCTCAGCGGTGAGATAAACGACATCCTTGTTGTCCAAATCCACGATCGAGTCGTGCACCTTGCGGTAAGGAGTGGCGATGAAACCGAGTTCGTTGATTGTGGCATACACACAGAGAGAAGAGATAAGACCGATGTTCGGGCCTTCAGGACTCTCGATAGGACAGAGACGGCCGTAGTGTGTGTAGTGAACGTCGCGCACCTCGAATCCGGCACGCTCACGCGAAAGACCACCAGGACCGAGAGCCGAAAGACGACGCTTGTGAGTAACCTCGGCAAGCGGGTTGGTCTGGTCCATGAACTGCGACAGCGGGTTGGTTCCGAAGAACGAGCTTACGACGCTTGAGATAGTCTTGGCGTTGATAAGGTCGGTAGGCTGGAACACCTCATTGTCACGCACATTCATGCGCTCGCGGATGGTGCGGCTCATACGGGCAAGACCGATTGAGAACTGATTGCTCAGCTGCTCGCCCACGGTGCGCACACGGCGGTTGGAAAGGTGGTCGATATCATCCACCGTCGCATTTGAATTGACGAGCTGGATGAGATACTTTATAATTGCAATGATATCTTCCTTGGTGAGAACACGCACCTCATTGTCGATATCAAGTCCGAGTTTCTTGTTGATGCGGTAGCGACCTACTTCACCGAGGTCGTAACGCTTGTCAGAGAAGAACAGGTTCTGGAACACCTCGCGTGCTGACGCTTCGTCAGCAGGGTCGGCATTACGCAGCTGGCGGTAGATGTTTATCAACGCCTCCTTCTCCGAGTTTGCCGTGTCTTTCGCAAGAGTGTTGAAGATGATGGCATACTTGTTTGCCAGCTCCTCATCCTTGTGAAGCACGATGGAAGGCACGCCTGAGTCGAGGATAGTGTCGATGTTGTCCTCTGTGAGCACGGTCTCGCGGTCGAGGATTGTGACATTACGCTCAAGTGAAACGTACTCGCCCGTGTCCTCGTCGAGATAGTCCTCGTAGTCGGTCTTGATGACCTGGGCTGCGAGCTTGCGCCCGATGGCTGCCTTAAGGTTCTTCTTGTTCACCTTCACCTCTTCGGCAAGGTCGAAAATCTGAAGAATATCCATGTCATGGTCGAATCCCATGGCACGGAGAAGAGTTGTCACCGGCAACTTCTTCTTACGGTCGATGTAGGCATACATCACATTGTTGATGTCGGTGGCGAACTCAATCCAAGAGCCCTTGAACGGGATGATGCGTGCGCTGTAAAGCACAGTGCCGTTGGCATGCACGCCCTGTCCGAAGAACACGCCCGGCGAACGGTGCAGCTGCGACACGACTACGCGCTCGGCGCCGTTGATTACGAAGGTGCCGTTGCTGGTCATGTAAGGAATGGTGCCAAGGAACACGTCCTGGATGAAAGTTCCGAAGTCCTCGTGGTCGGGGTCGGTACAGTAAAGCTTCATCTTAGCCTTCAAGGGTACGCTATATGTCAGACCGCGCTCGAGACACTCGTCAATGGTGTAACGCGGCGGGTCGATATAGTAATCCAGGAACTCAAGGACGAAGTTGTTGCGCGTGTCGCTGATAGGGAAGTTCTCCGAGAACACCTTATAGAGACCGTCATTCTTGCGTTCCTCAGGCGGAGTGTCCAATTGTAGGAAATCTCTAAAAGACTTTAGCTGCACATCGAGGAAATCCGGATATGGCATCGGATTATGGACGCTGGCAAAATTTACTCTGTTATCAACAATTTTTGAAGCCATCAGAAGATATTAAACGGTGATTATAATCTGAAAATATTAAAAGACACAAAAAGGTTAGAACCCACCTACCTGGTAGATTCTAACCGTATTTTTAAAGTTTGAAAACCTATTGATTTTCCTGTGTGAATTCAGTAAAAATCACACTTATCAATAAATTTTAATTACTTGAGTTCAACCTTGGCACCAGCCTCTTCGATAGCCTTCTTCAAGTTCTCAGCCTCGTCCTTAGACAGACCTTCCTTGATAGTAGCAGGAGCGCCATCTACGAGATCCTTAGCTTCCTTCAAGCCAAGACCGCAAGCTTCCTTAACTGCCTTTACAACCTGGAGCTTTGCAGCACCTACCTCAGCGAGGACAACGTCGAAAGAAGACTTCTCCTCAGCTGCAGCAGCACCACCAGCTGCAGGACCAGCAGCTACAGCTACAGCTGCAGCAGCAGGCTCGATACCATACTCGTCCTTCAGGACTGTTGCCAACTCATTTACTTCCTTTACTGTAAGATTTACCAATTCTTCAGCAATAGCTTTAATATCTGCCATTTTATTTTAAATTTTAATTGTTTTTAATGTTAATGTTTTTTGACTTGAGATTGAATTACTCAGGACGCTCGCCCAAAGTCTTAAGCACACCGTGAATAGTGCCTGCGCCTGATTGAAGAGCAGAGATAACGTTCTTTGCAGGAGACTGGAGCAATGCAACAATATCTGCAATAACCTCGTTCTTGCTCTTGAGGGCTACGAGAGCCTCGAGTTGGTCGGCAGCGAAGATTGTCTCTTCAGCGTAAGCACCCTTGAGTGCCGGTATGCCTTCCTTAGTGTATTCCTTCAACAGCTTTGCAGGAACGTTTGCTGTGTGTGTGAACATTACAGCAGTAGTGCCCTTCAATGCGCCGTAGAGGGGTTCGAAGTCGATTTCAGAAGCCTCGAAAGCCTTGTGAAGAAGGTTGTTCTTCACAACAATCATCTTGATTTCGCTCTTGAAGCACTTGCGACGAAGGTTGCTTGTAGCCTCGGCATTCAGACCAGCGAGGTCAACGAGATAGAAGTGAGGATATTCCTTCAGCTTCTCGCCGAGTTCAGCAATAATAGTATCTTTGATTTCTTTCTTCATTTTACAAAACTTTTAGAGTTACTCAACTGATTTAGGATCAACTTTGATACCCTTACTCATTGTGCTTGAAATAAAGATACTCTTGATGTATGTACCTTTAGCAGCAGCAGGTTTGAGCTTGATTACAGTAGCAATGAATTCCTTTGCGTTCTGATAAATCTGCTCAGAAGTGAAAGTCACTTTGCCGATTGATGTGTGGATGATACCAGCCTTATCAACCTTGAAGTCGATTTTTCCTTGTTTAACTTCCTTGACTGCCTTAGCAACGTCCATAGTTACAGTACCGCTCTTGGGGTTAGGCATCAATCCGCGAGGACCGAGAACACGGCCGAGAGGGCCGAGCTTGCCCATGCAAGAAGGCATTGTGATGATAACATCAACATCTGTCCAGCCGCCCTTGATCTTTTCGATATACTCGTCGAGACCAACATAGTCAGCGCCAGCTTCCTTAGCAGCAGCTTCCTGATCGGGAGTACAGAGGCAGAGCACGCGTGTTACCTTACCGGTACCGTTAGGGAGTGACACAACGCCACGCACCATCTGGTTGGCCTTACGCGGATCTACGCCCAAGCGTACGTCGATATCGAGAGAAGCCTCGAACTTAGTGGTGGTGATTTCCTTCACCAGCTCGGATGCTTCCTTCAAAGTGTATGCTTTCCCTGCTTCAACCTTATCAGCTACTGATTTTTGATTTTTTGTCAGT
>USEC01000042.1 GCA_900553595.1 uncultured Prevotella sp.
GGGGGGGGGGATTTTTGATTTTTAGTTTTTGTACGATGCGATTTGACTATTTTTGTATGCGAAAAACAAAAAAAACAGCTGTGTTAGTTGGTACAACTCAAAAGTTGGTGGGTATGTACTTTAAGTGTACAAGGCATTCCGCCAAAGAAAATTGAAACTACTTGACTGATATTGATGCGTAAATCGTTGGAAACTCAAAATAAATCTAAATAGCAAACAAACAAAAACTATGAACATGTTTTACTTGAATTTGTTTTCGGCCGTGTCGCGCAACATGGCCAAAATGTTGCTCGTTGCCGCCGCAATATCGGCACCCGCAACCTCGGTAAGAGTGACTGCGGCGCCCGTTTCATCCGCTGCGGTTGTCGATGACAGTCCGGTTAAAATGAAAGACGCTTTGCTGGGGGAATCATCAATCACCGGTCTTGCCGACCTCACCGGTCTTACTTTGGACGAGATAAATAAATGCGCTGTGGAGGAAGGTGCTTTCCCTGATGACAAGGCAAAGATTGTCTTCCTCTATAACGTTCGTACCGGACAGTTTATCAATGCGGGAGGATATTGGGGCACACACATCTCATTGAAGGATTATCCTATATCGCTATGGGTGAACACCAACGGCACGGGTCTGGAGTTTGCGCAGAACTTGGAAACAGGACAAGGTGCGTTGCTGGGTTGGGTTGCTAATGATAAATTGGAAGCAGACAGAGGCGTGTTCATCGACCGTATTAAAAACGAAAGCGGATGGACGCACAACCCTTGGACTTTGGAACAGGTAACGGGTGATGCCAAAAACAGTTTCAAAATTTCTACTAAAGTTGGTGGAGTAAATTATTATCTCTGTGCCAATGGAGGCGTAACTGACCAGGATAAGAACTGCGAGGCGATGCCGATAGATGACATTAATAATAATAACCTGACCGGCTATGACTTATGGCGCGTTTTCACAATGGAACAGATCCTGAACCTGCAGAAATTAAATTCCGACAACATGACGAGTTCGCTCGATATATCATTCGAACTTCTTTGTCCGGGATTCTCACGTGGCAACAAGGATATAAGTAAATGGAATATAGCGACCTTTGGCGTTGCGACAGGCGGCGGTGCGCGCTTCGGACTGGACAAGCTGTACAACACCACTCCTATTGTGAAGGAAGACAATGCTTATGATATAAATGTCGTAGGCAATGAAGCAACCACCTTTGGCGACATCACCTACAAAGGCCGTGAAGACTACATGCGCAAACTGGGCAAGTATTATTGTGCTGACGCAAAGAACATACGCGGCGCGATATACCAGGATGTTAAGGTGTCGCGCGGCGGCTCTTATGTCGTAGAGTGCAAGGGTTTTTCAACCACTTCCAAGGCGGAACTCTTTGCCACACGTTTGGACAAGGACGGCAACGAGATGCCACACTCTCTGCATCAGACCGTGCTCTGGCAGACGGAGGACATGTCGAAGGCTGAAAGGGAGGCTCTTCATGTGGATGAACAGAACATGGACTATGCCGGAAAGAACTTCTACGGCTCGCGACAGTATATCAATACGGTGCTTGTGCAAATACCCGAACTGAAGGGCGATGATTACAACTATATACGTTTCGGCCTGGTTATCGGCGAGAATAGGGACGACAAGACGCCAGGAAGCGGTGAATGGACTGTGTTCGATGACTTCCGTCTGCTCTATGCCAGCCGTACCATTGACGAAGACCTTATCCTCGACGAGGACCGTGCAGACCTGGAATATCTCTTCACTTGCTCAAACAACTACAAAAACAAGGTGCTGCACCTGAAGAAGACACTCAAGACCGACAAGTGGAACTCGTTCGTTCTGCCCGTGAACCTCAGTCGTAACCAGTTCCGACAGGCTTTCGGCGCCAATGCCCGACTTGCAAAACTGTCGAATCTGACAAGTAACGAGATTCAGTTCCAGACGGTAAACCTGAACGACGACAATATAGCCGACAAGGTGCTTGAGGCTTATACGCCTTATATTATCTTCCCTAACAAGGACATGTCCACAAGCTTTACGCCCCCCTACAGGGCATTGCTCACAGAGACGGGTACGGGAACCAAGTCGCATCAGGTAGTTATCGAGGGCAACCACTTTGAAATTCCTAATGTCACGCTGGCTACCAAGGAAGACAATACAAACGACTTGGACAACATTGACCGTGATACGTGGACTACAAGGAAGATGTACCGTGTCAGCGGCAACGGCACTATGGAGGCGCACGGAACATTTGCGCGAACATTCGGCACCGCTGATCAGAATCTGGACGAGAACTCCAACGACTACGGCAAATATACTTTCACCGACCGGAAAATCATAGAGGGACGCGATGATTTGAAAGGCAGCTACTTCTTCGACAACGGCACTCTCTATCATTCCGACACAAAGGTGCGCGGTCTGCGCGGCTTCAGTTGCTGGTTCAAGCCGGTCAATGGCGAACCCACCAAGACAAGTCTCTACATTGACGGCGTGGCGAATGGCGTGAGCACCGACCTCAGCGATGTCATTTATTTCGGCGATGACGAGCCGAAGGGCAAGGCGGCGCAAGGCATATTCAACATGCAGGGACAGCTCGTCAGACATGGTTCCGACACCACAGGTCTGCCCGCAGGTCTGTACATAGTGAATGGCAGAAAGCGTGTCGTAGAGTAAACGGACACAAGCGATGCAAAGAATTAAATGTTAGCATTCTGTGAAAACTTTTCGGAAAACAAGTGAAACCTCAGTAAACGATTTGACAACAATGAAGAAATTATATATAAAGCCGCAAATGGAAATCATTAATGTGGAGTCGAACGACTTCTGCTTCACCTCCTGGGCAGCGATGGACGAAAACGGCAATCATCCTGGTCCTGAGCAAAGCGCCGATCACGACAAGATTCATCTGGATGCCGAAACGGCATCCTACAACCCTTGGGACCCTGAAAACTGGTAACAGCCGGTATTGACGCATAACGGTGACGCCCTGCAAGCACAAAAGCCTGCCATAATCTCTGTGTTGTGGCTTTTGTCCTTGCGGGGCGTCTTTCTGTAGGGGAGGGTCTGTGTGAACGGTTGTACTCCAAGCAAATTGCATAGAATTTAAAGTTCGCAGGTTTACTCGAAAAATACATTACCGATTTCATGCGCACGGGGTGTGCCGAAGGTACACCTCTATGCGAAACCCACTGCAAGCCGCGAAGCGGCGCAGCTGTGGGTATAACTGTATGAGAGGACAATGTTCCGCAAAGCGGGACTTATACATCCTGCTGACAGCCAATGGCATAAGTCCCCCTTCGGGGAACCGTCCCTTGTGTCCTTGCCCACCCACAGCTGCGCCGCAAGGCGGCTTGCAGTGGGTTTCGCATGGAGGTCCCGCTTTGCGGAACCCGTAGGTGGAAGTTTTTACCGGACAGCAATATTTGCAAACCATCAATATGTATCATGATTGGCGAGGCAAGCGGCACGAGCGGCGGGAAGCAAGTCGCTGAAAACAAAAAAGGCCGGGCGTCCCGCCCGAAACAACGCCAAAGCAACTCGCAATTCATATTCAACAATTCTGAATTGCAGACCTGGCTGCTGTTTCGGGCAGGACGCCCGGCATTGTGTTTACCTCAAATCGGTCATTAGACCGAAACAAGCGTGTTGTAAGAAGATTTGTCTTTCTTTTCCGTTCTTCTCCGCCTTTGTTTCGTCATCCTGCCGCCGTCCGCGTTTCGACATAGCCCGCTATGCCTTCAACACGGGCGTTGCAAGCTGCTCGAAACAAAGACGAAGCAGAGCGAAACTCTAATGACCTATTTGGGTTTACAAAATATAACGGGGTGTGACCGTGGTTGCCTGAGCGGTGGCTCAGTCGTCCAGAATCTCCCGCAAGGGCTTCATCACGAAGTCGCGCTCATGCATCAGCGGATGCGGCACGGTGAGTTGGGGTGTGGATATGTGCTCGTCGTCGTAGAGAAGGATGTCGATGTCGATGACGCGGTCGTGGTAACAGCCGTCGTCGCTGCTCTTGCTCACGCGTCCGAGCCGCCGTTCTATCTCCTGCGTGACGGCAAGAAGCCGGTCGGGCGAGAGCGGGGTGAGCACCCGTATGCACATGTTCAGAAACATGTTGGGCGACGAAAAGCCCCACGGTTCGGTCTCATACTGCGAGGAGACTCTGTCCACTCTCCCTGCAAGCACGCCTATCATGTCGATGGCTTCGCGCATCATGCGCTTGCGGTTGCCCAGATTCGAGCCCAATGCGATATAAACCTTATGCTCCATGCCGCCTGTCGTGAGGATGTCGTTTCGTTTCTGCCGGCACATCAATCGTCGAGGATGAGAAGTGCATCGCCATAGCATCCGAACTTGTAGCCGTTCTTCACGGCGAGGTCGTAGGCTTCCATCACGAGGTCGTAGCCGCCGAATGCTGCGGTCTCCATAAGGAGTGTGGAGTAAGGATGATAGAAGTTGGCAATCATTCTGTCGGCGAGTCCGAACTCGTAGGGAGGGAAGATGAACTTGTTTGTCCATCCCTCAAACTCCTTGAGCATACCGTCTGTGCCCACGGCGGTCTCTGTTGCCTTCACCACACTGGTGCCCACGGCACACACATGATGCCCGGCACGCTTCGTGTCGTTCACTATACGGCAAGCCTCTGCGTTCACCATCATCTGCTCGGAATCCATCTTATGCTTCGTAAGGTCCTCCACTTCTATGTCGTGGAAGTTGCCCAATCCGCAGTGGAGGGTGATGTATGCGAAGTTCAGTCCCTTTATTTCCATGCGCTTCATCAGCTCGCGCGAGAAGTGCAGACCCGTTGCCGGAGCCGTCACCGCACCTTCGTGCTTGGCGAAGACACACTGGAAATCGTCGAAGTCGTCCTCCGTTCCGTGCGGGTTCTCGCGCTTGTCGATGATGTAGCGCGGCAGCGGTGCCTCGCCGAGCGAATAGAGCTCGCGCTTGAACTCGTCGTGGGGACAGTCGTAGAGAAACCGCAGTGTGCGTCCGCGGCTTGTAGTGTTGTCGATGACCTCAGCCACCATGGTGCCGCTTTCGTCGAAGAAGAGCTTGTTGCCGATGCGTATCTTGCGTGCAGGCTCAACGAGCACGTCCCACAGGCGCATCTCCTCGTTGAGTTCGCGAAGCAGGAACACTTCTATTTTCGCGTCGGTCTTTTCCTTCGTTCCGTAGAGGCGTGCAGGGAAAACCTTGGTGTCGTTGAAGATGAAAGTGTCGCCTTCGTCGAAGTAGTCGAGCACATTGCGGAAGTCGAGGAAGTCGCCCTCTATGGGGTTTCCGTCGGCATCCTTGTGGTACATGTCTATGGTCTGCGACTTGCGGTGCAGCACCATGAGCCTACATTCGTCGCGACGGGTGACACGGAAGGTGTGCTTCTCGCCGGCGCTGTTTACGAATTCGTGCTCCACACTGTGAGGATAGAGTGCTATCTGCTCCTCAGGCAACTTAAACTTGAATTGTGATAATTTCATATCTGTTTGTTTTCCTCTTCGTTATTTTCTATTTTCTGATTGTCAAGCCATTCGGCAAACGAGTCGAAGGCGATGCTGTCCTCCACCCGGAATGCGCCCACCCGTGTGCGGCACAGTGCTGTAAGGTAGGCTCCGCTGCCCAGCGCACGCCCTATGTCGCGTGCCAAAGCGCGTATGTAGGTGCCTTTTCCGCACGCCACCCTTATGTCGAGTCGCATTTCGCCGGCGTCGAAACCGAGTATGTCGATGGCGTCGATGTGTATGTTTTTGGGTGCGAGTTCCACATCCCTACCCTTCCGTCGCAGCTCGTAGGCACGGTTGCCGTTCACCTTGCATGCGCTGTATGTGGGCGGCACCTGCTGTATGTCGCCCACAAACTGTGCCAGCACCTCCTCTATCCGCTCACGCGTTATGCCCGTAGTGGGATAGACGGCGTTCACTTCATGCTCCATGTCGTAGCTGGCGGTGGTGGCACCGAGCTGCAATGTGGCGGTGTATTCCTTGGAATGTCCCTGAAATTCCTCTATGCGCTTGGTCATTTTACCCGTGCAGAGCACGAGCACGCCGGTGGCAAGAGGGTCGAGTGTGCCGGCATGGCCTATCTTGACGCGCTTCACGCCGAGCTTGCGCGAGATGAGGTAGCGCACATGTGCCAGTGCGCCGAAGCTCGACATGCGGTAGGGCTTGTTTATGGCTATTACTTCTCCTTTTGCGAAATTCATCGTCAGACGGGTGAGTTCGTTACAAGAAAGAGAACACTATGGTGGCGGCTCCGGCTATGGCGCAATACACGCCGAACCATACGAGCTTGCCTTTCTTCACTATGTTTATCATCCATTTGCAGGCGACGCAGCCGCTGACAAAGGCTGCCACGAAGCCCACGATAAGGGGCAGCGCATCGATTCCGCCGAAGGCTTCCTCGCCCTTCAGTCCTTTCACGACATCAAGGAGTGCCTCGCCGAGGATAGGAGGTATCACCATGAGGAACGAGAACTGCGCCAACTTCTCCTTCTTATTGCCGAGAAGCAGACCCGTGGCTATCGTGGAACCCGAACGCGAAAGACCCGGCAGCACAGCAATCGCCTGCGCAAGACCTATGATGAATGCGTGGAGCGGAGAGATGTTCTCACGCTGGCGCGGACGGGCGTAGTAGGAAAAGACGAGCAACGCAGCTGTGACAAGGAGCATACAACCCACGATGAGCAGTCCCGAACCAAACACTTCCTCCACCTGGTCCTTGAAGAACACGCCCACAATGCCCACGGGAATCATGGAGATGAGGATGTTGATGAAGTACTTAGTCTCGTCGTTCATTCTGAACTTGAACAGTCCTTTCAGAATCCAGTCGATTTCCTTCCACAGCACCACGAGCGTGCTGAGCACCGTGGCAACGTGCACCACGACGGTGAAAGCAAGGTTGTCCTCGCCGTTCAGACCGAAGAGATAGGAACCAATAGTGAGATGTCCGCTGCTGCTCACGGGCAGGTATTCAGTAAGTCCTTGCAGCAATCCGAGGACAAGTGCCTGTAACCAATCCATAGTTTTAATTTGTCGTTATTAGAATGTTTGTAAGAAAAGCGGCCGTGAAAGGCCCTGTGCTCAGTCCTTGGGCTTGTGTATGATGGCGTAGATGATTGAGATGAAGCCGAAGAAGCACACGGCAGGCGCCAGCTTCACACGACGCGCACTGAAGATGTCGGCAGCGAAAGTGGTCTCGTCGGACGCTGCACCGCTCATAAGGACGAATCCGAGAATGACTATCAGCATTCCCACAGCAAGAAGGATGAAATTCATCTTGCCGAAAGCGAAATTACGTTTATCCATTTTTTATGATTTTCCAATATACGGGCACTGCCTTTGGCGCACCCTTCATATATTTATATAATGTGTAAGAACTGCGGCGGACATAGCCCTGCCGCAATCAGATTTTGTAGAGGTCGTTGGCCTTCATGCGCAGGAACTTGTTCACCGACACTACCGTGCACAACGCCGTGATGACGATGCCGAAGAAGAACACGAGGGCGGCGGTGATGGCAAGCACGTCCCATGTGAGTATCTCCATCATCTCAGGCTCATACACATAGAGCGCATAGACGCATCCCCCGAGCACGGCACATGCGAGCAATGCGGCAAGAAGCCCCACGAGCACGCTTCTGGTGACGAACGGACGGCGGATGAAACCCCATGACGCGCCCACAAGCTTCATGGTGTGTATGGAGAAGCGGCGCGCGTAGATGCCCAGACGCACGGTGTTGTTGATAAGCGAGAACGACACTATGGTGAGCAGAACGGCAAGCACAAGGAGCACGATGCTTATCTTGGCGATGTTCTGGTTCACACGGTCGATGAGGTCTTTCTGATACTTCACCTCGCTCACCTTGGGATAGTTCTTCAGCTCACGCGTTATGGTGCGCAGCGAGTCGCTGTTGGCATAGTCGGCCTTGAGCGTTATCTCCACCGAGGAGAGGAATGGGTTGGTGTCGGCAAACTCGCGCGGGTCGGTGCCGAGGGCCTGTATTCCCTCACGCAGTGCCTGCTCCTTGCTGATGTATTCGAGACGGTGTATGTAGGGCTGACGCTTGAGCTTGGCGCAGAAATTGTGTGCCTCGCCCGGCGTCATGTCGTCCTGAAGCATCATTGTCACGACAATGTTCTGCTTCACATAAGCCGAAAGATTGCGTGCAGTGAGGACCGAAAACACTACCAAACCCAACAAAACAAGCACCATTGCGGTGCTTATACATAACGTGACGGCCTGCAATCCCTGACGATTGCGGGTATTGTTTCTTTTCTTTCCCATTTTCGAATTGGCTATATTATACCAAATTTCCTGCAAAGTAACAAAAAATAATCCGCTTGCACGACAGTTTAACGACAATTAACAGCAACGGTATTGATATTTTGCATACCTTTGCCGGCAGTATTTTCAACATACCATAACTTAAAAGGAAAGCATCATGGCAACAATAATCTACCCCTCACCCATCTTCGGACCAATACACAGCCGCAGGCTCGGAGTGTCGCTCGGCGTCAATCTGCAGCCCGGCGACGGAAAGGTATGCAGCTTCGACTGCATCTACTGCGAATGCGGATTCAACGCCGACCACCGTCCACACTCCCCCCGACCCACACGCAAGCAGGTGGCGGAAGCCCTCGAAGAGACGCTGACAAGGATGAAAGCCGACGGCGGACACCTCGACGTGATAACCTTTGCAGGCAACGGCGAACCGACCGGACACCCCGACTTCGCCGCCATAATGGACGACACCATCGCCCTGCGCGACCGCCATTTCCCGGAAGCCAAGGTATCGGTGCTCACGAACAGCACCTTCGCACACCGCCCCGACATACACGACGCGCTCATGAAAGTAGATAACAACATAATGAAACTCGACACCATCGACGACGACTACATACGCATGGTAGATAGGCCTGCAAGCCCTTCCTACCGCGCAAAGGACATAATCGACACGATAGCCTCATTCCACGGACACGCCATTGTGCAGACAATGTTCATGAAAGGCACCACCGGCGGTCGTGATGTGGACAACACCACCGACCGTTTCGTCAATCCCTGGCTCGAAGCACTGCGACGGATTGCCCCGCACGAAGTGATGATATACACCATCGACCGCGAGACTCCCGACCACGGACTGCTGAAAGCCACACACGAAGAGCTCAACAACATACGCGACCGTGTGGCGGCTATGGGAATAGAATGCACAGCCTCGTATTGAGAGGCGACAGAAGCGTAAGTCACTGAAAACCAGATGTAGTCACAGAAGCATCACACTACATTGCGGGTGTATGATGTTAAAAAACAGTATCGACCCTATACCCGATCCATCGCGCCTTTGCCAACAATTCTATATAGTCGTTGTCGTTGAGAACGGCGACCCAGCTGCTGCACATTTTCTTCACGCCCTGCGAGTTCATAATCGATACGCTCGTAGTCCGTCCGCCGCCTTCGCGCGGTTGAACTATCGCGCCCCAATCCTCAACAGAAAGGCAGTCCTGATAAAATGCAGCGACATAAGTAGGAAGTCCATCTATGAAATCCCAAAGCACAGCAAGCAAATGGTTTGTGGTTCTGTGATGGGCTTTCCAGTCGAAAGAATTCACAAGCCCCACACGCTGCTCTCCAATCAACGGTTTGGGAACCTTTGATGCAGAAGGAGTACCTCCACATGTTGCCTTTACCTCGATACCACCATATTTGAAAGGACTGAAATGCTCTTTATCAACAGGACTTCTTTTACCGTTGTTCTCAACAACAAGAGAGTCGAAATATGCTTTCTTTTCAGGAGTATCAACCAAAAGAAGATCCGGATACCCATCCTGATGAAGATTCGACTCCAACTTGCCTCTTGACTTTTTCACGACACTACGAGCGAAATACTCACCTATCATTCCACTCAAATTTCTCATGCCAAGTGTCTCAAAAATGTTTATGTCAAAACGCATTGTGGTCTCGCTAAGTTCCTTAAGGGCGTTGTTAGCATAATTCATTGCATCCACAACATCCTGCGACGACAGCACCGCCGTACCTCCACAAGCGACTGTCAGATTTCTGTTTTGGATATAGTCTCTATTCATAACTATTAGTATTTTGATTTCTCCGAAACAGAGGCTTTATATGATATGACCCAGACACAAAAAAGCCCCCTTAATCAAAGAGGGCGCAGAAGAGGTTGTTGCGTATCAAGGCTTAGCACAGCCCACTTCAGACAACAACCCACCTATCCACGCCCCCGTATGAGCATGAACATCCATTGAGTTGGCTGAACTGAAGTTTATTTGAAGTGCTAATTCTGATACCCAGTCGAGTCAAGGATTTTATGCAAATCTATTTATGTCAATATCTTACGAATTTGAAATTGCAATTATATGTTTTATTATCTTGTCAGCGAAAAGCGGCGGAACGCTCTCACCTATCGTATCTCTAATCAATCCATCAGGCACAAGCTTGCCACCTATCTCAAAAGAATAAGGATATTGTGCAATGGTTTGTATTATCAGACCTTCGTACAGCGACAACACTCTGTCCTGGGCAGGATGAAGTTTGTTGTCGGAACAGGCATACTGGAAATTCTGAGTCAATGTGCTTGCCGGCATATCCCAACTCATTCGCTTGTATGCACTCACAAAAGCCCTCATGATTCTTTTTTCTCCCGTCTTTTTATCAATTGTATAAGGTCTCGGTAGCAACGCTCCACATTTTTCACAATACAAAGGGGTGCTGGTATTAGCCCTATTGACCCCTTCCGAATTATGCTTTGCGCCATGCAAGGTGTTGCCTTGATACATACATTCAGGATTGATACACTGATTGTTCATAGCCGTTTGTCCTTCTGGAGTGTTGTGAACCCACGACAATTTAGCATCGTCCAACAGCGGAACCTTATGGAGTTTGTTATCGGGATTCACGTTTTCTCCCTTTCGCGAACTTATAGGGGGCAAATCATAAATCACATCACGCAATGTAAGCCAGTGTTTTGTGAACATGGTGTCCTTCTCAGAAAAGGTCGGTTCCGGTATCAAACGATTGACTTTACGAAATTCTTCCTTTCCTTTTGGATTACGCGTAAGAACTGTAATCAGACGATTTCTGTGTTGGGGAACACCATAATCGGCAACATCCACGACTTGAGGACTTCCCACATATTCTGCACCAAGTTCTCTGTTTATATAATCGATGATGTTAATTACTTTCCCATTATCCTCAATAACCGTATTGGTCATATTGGGGACATTCTCAAAAATCACCCATTCGGGTTTCAATTCCTTCACGATTTCAACAGCCGGCATGATGAGCCTGTTTCGTGGGTCAAACCCAGAACGAATACCTTTTTTAAAGTTGCTCAATATAGTGCCCATACCGTTTGAGGACATTCCTTGGCATGGCGGAGTCGCAATGACAATGAACGGGCTTTCAGAGTACTTATCCTTGTAATATTTTATTATGTCATCTTTGAGATTCCAGATATCTCCACAAAAGCCTTTAGCTTCAGGAAAATTATGCAGAAAGAGCCGCATGCGCTCCGGTAACAGTTCGCATGCGACGACAGTATCAATTTCATTCGCTTTAAGTCCCAAGTCGCCGATTCCCGAAGAACAAAAAAGACTTACAGCTTTCTTTCTGTTTTTTTTATTTATCATTTAGTTAGAAACATATCTTTATTCCAACAAATCTCTTTGTTTGCCTTTCACTCGCCAATTGACTGCAAACCCCAAAGTCTGCGAAGCCTCATTGGTTTGTAAAGCATGCCAACAACCGTACCCGCTTCATGTCCCACGAGAACTGCTTTTCTGACAATTCAACACAAGCTTCATTCAACCCCTAATGAATTCCATTACAAATCTATAAAAATAAATTGAATTACGAAATTCATCCTTTGATAAATTTAGCTAAAACAGCAATATTTCATAAAAAACACACTTGAAGCGGTTTTCTACCTATTGCACCACCACGAGTAGCCTGCAATCCCAAGCGTAGTAAGCATTTCCGACAAGGCGAGGGCAAGCCAAATACCGTTTTCACCAAGCAGAAGGGGAAGCACGATGAAGCTTGGCACAAGCAGCAGGAGTCCGCGCAGAAGGGCGAACACCATAGCCGGACGCACACGCTCAATGCTCTGGAAATAGCCGATACATGTGAGATTTATGATGAAAAACACAAACGAGACGGCGATTAGCGGAAACCCATTGACGGCAAGCGGAAAGGCTGCCTCGCTGCTGTTCACAAACAGTTCGACGAGCTGCTGCGGGAGAAGCACGAACGCTCCGCTCACAGCCAAGCCGCACGCAAAAGCCGTAAGCAGAGCCACATGCAGCGTGGAACGCACACGCCGGCTGTCGCCACTGCCGTAGTTGAAACTGACAATAGGCTGCGCCGACTGCGCCACGGCATTGCCTATCATGAAGACAAAGGGCGTATAATAGCAAGCGATGCCGAATGCCCCGATGCCGGCGTCGCCCATATAGAAGCCGAAGACATAGTTGCCCACAAGCGCAAGCACCGCCATCGTACACTCACCCATGAGTGCGGAGAGTCCGATGGTGCACAGATAGGATATGTTGCGGATGGAATAGAGCAGCGAACGGCGGCTCCACTTCAGCCGTATTGGGCGCAGCTGCCGTGCAGCGAAGAACATATACCACACTGCTATAGCTCCACCAAGAAGCATACTCAGCGCAGAGGCGATGGCTGCGCCGAAGAGTCCCCAACCGAGGACGACTATCATAAGCCAGTCGAGCACGACATTAGCCCCTGCCGCCACGACATTGCACCACATGGCAAGCCGCGGATTGCCGTCGAGACGGATGACAAACAGCAGCAAAGCCTGCCACACGCCGAACAGTTCGCCGGGCATGAAACCCAGCATATAGTCGCGCACCAAAGGCAGAAGAGCGTCAGTGGACCCCAGCATACGCCCCACGGCCGACGGAAACAGCATCACAGGCACAATCATGGCGATTATCACCAGCGTGGCGAAGATCCACGCCTGCGTCACGTTGATGCGTGCCGCCTTGAGCTTCTGCTGCGCCATGTGGATGGAAGCCACCACCGAACAGCCGCCGCCCATCATCAGTCCCAACCCCGTAGCTACCATGAGTATAGGCACACAGATGTTTATCGCAGCGATACCGTCGGCTCCCACGGCATGACCGACAAAGACTCCGTCGATGATTGTCATCGCCGATATGCTCAGCATACCGAACAACGTGGGAATGAAATAACGACCGAAAAGACGCGGAATGCTCAACGTGCTCAAGTCGATGGCATCCTTTGTTAGTTTCTCTGACATAATTCTAAAACAGCGGTTTTACGTTTTTGGGGAGTCAAGGAGTAGGCGGAAAGTCTCTGTTCCCAATATGGTTTCCCGGCTATTGAGAAATGACTGATACTTTTACAGCGACAAGATATACCTGTCAGCATATTTCATTATTTCCTAATCTTGTGTCCTGCCTGTCCGTAATAGAAAATGAACAGGAAGCAAGGCACAGCGAGCCAATAGGCATTCTGTGCACCAAATGAGTCTTTAAGTGCACCAAACAATGTCGGTACGACCGCTCCTCCGGCAATGGCCATAGTAAGCAAAGCACTGCCCGACTTGGTAAAGCGTCCAAGGTCTGCCATTGCCAACGGCCACAGCGCAGGCCACAACAACGAGCATCCAAGAGCCATGAGGAATATTGCCCATATTGATGTCTGGGCAGGAAGCAACACAACAAGCAGCGACCCTACCACACCTAATGATGCACAGATGCGCATAGCACCATCCTGCGACAGATATTTTGGTATAAGCACAATGCCACAAATGTATCCTACTACCATACCTATGCTTGGTATCCACGCATAGCGGTCGGGAGAAGGTAGGCCTACTGCCGTGGCATAGTCGATGGCAGTACTGAGCGCGAGGGTTTCAACGCCAACATAAACAAACAGGGCAAAAACGCCGAGCAGCAAGTGCGGAAACTGCCATATCGACGTCTTGCTTGCTGCATAAGGGCAGTCGTCGGCAGAATTCTTATCCTCACCGGTTGCTTTCACTTCAGGCAAAGGAGCAACAAGAGAAATGATGCTCAACAACACAAACACACCAATGATGATATAGAACGGCAAGTAAAGGTCGGCTATCTGCACATTGGTACTGTCAGGCACTACGGCAGCAAAGAAGAGTGGAGCAACAGGCCAAGCAAGCTTGTTGCATATTCCCATCATACTGATACGGCGTGCGGCACTATTGATAGAACCAAGTATTGTGATATATGGATTTACCGAAGCCTGCAGATAGGCATTGGCTGTGCCACTCATGAACGAAGCCGCCAGGAATTGTATGAAGCTCTCGTTCTTAGCCGACATCACGAACACCACGAAAGCCAAGGCAAAAATAACAAACGAGATAGCCATAGTACGCTTGTAGCCTACAACTGCGATGGTGCGCGAAGCCGGATAGCCAAAGAGGATGAACGGAATGAATGTGGCTGCCAACAGCATGTATGCCACTCCCGAAGACAGATTAAGCGATTCTTTCAATACGGGGATAAGAAAGGAGTTGATGCCTAACGCAAAACCTAATGTGAAAAACATCAGTCCAACAAACGCCAATGGTATGGCGAAGTTCTTGCTTGATTGCTGTGCCATAAGAAATCTATTAAAATCAGTTTATAATCGAATTAAACTATTGGTGCAATAAAATTACGATACCGGTTTTAGAGGAAAATCTTTTGCCGTCTGTAGTCAAACAACCATTTCTCTCTGTCAATACTTTTCGGCTCGGACAGCGGCGACAATGACCTTACTTACAAACCGGAAAATTAAATATGCCTACAAATTTAGATAAAATTTCCGAATTATAAGCCAGTTGGGATAAAAAACAGAA
>USEC01000043.1 GCA_900553595.1 uncultured Prevotella sp.
TAGAGCGCATGATTCATAATCATGAGGTCCCCAGTTCAATCCTGGGTCCCGCTACGAAGTTTCAGGGAATTGGTTTTCGAACCGATTCCCTTTTTTTTATTGCCGTTTTCCGGTGTTTCCGTGTGCCCACACAGCATGCCTTAAATGTCCCTTTTGCGCCTTAAAAAGTGCGATATATCAACAATTTGCGTTAAGTTTTCATTTTTTTTATATTTTAATATGTGATGTCATGCCTTTTTGCTAACTTTGCAAGTCAAAACAACTAAAACGAAAAATATGGCTGAAAACAAAAAAATCAAGACCGCACTCGTGTCGGTTTTCCATAAAGACGGGCTTGAAGAGTTGCTCGCCAAGCTTCATGAGGAGGGCGTGAAGTTCCTTTCCACAGGCGGAACACAGAAATTCATCGAGTCGCTCGGCTACGAATGTCAGGCAGTGGAGAGCGTCACTTCATATCCTTCAATCCTCGGCGGACGCGTGAAGACACTGCACCCACGCATCTTCGGAGGCATACTCGCACGCCGCGACAACGAAGGCGACCGCTCACAGATGGCTGAATACGCCATTCCCGAAATCGACCTCGTGATTGTGGACCTCTATCCTTTCGAGCAGACCGTGGCAAGCGGCGCGTCGGATGCCGACATCATAGAGAAGATAGACATAGGCGGCATCTCGCTCATCCGTGCAGGAGCCAAGAACTTCAACGACGTCGTTATCGTGCCGAGCAAGGCTGAGTACGGCGTGCTCCTCGACATTCTCAACCGCAACGGCGCACAGACAACACTCGCCGAGCGCAAGATGTTCGCCGAGCGCGCGTTCGGGGTGAGCAGCCATTACGACACTGCTATACACGAGTGGTTCGCAAAGTAGAACAAAGAGACAACCGCACTTCCGCAGGTTTACGCACTTGCCGCAGACATACAGAGGCTTGCGGAACTTAAACAAACAAAAAAGTCAGAAATTAAATGGGATTTTTTTCTTTCGTACAGGAAATAGCGATGGACCTTGGCACTGCCAATACCATCATCATCAGCGACGACAAGATTGTCGTGGATGAGCCTTCGGTCGTGGCTCTCGACCGCCGCACCGACAAAATGATAGCTGTTGGTTCGCAGGCGAAGATGATGTATGAGAAGACTCACGACAACATCCGCACCATACGCCCGCTGCGCGACGGCGTGATAGCCGACTTTACAGCGTGTGAGCAGATGATGCGCGGACTCATCAAAATGGTGCACACGGGAAGCCGCCTGTTCTCTCCCTCGCTCCGCATGGTGATAGGAGTGCCGTCGGGTTCCACCGAAGTGGAGCTGCGTGCAGTGCGCGACAGCGCCGAACACGCCGACGGACGCGACGTCTATCTCATCTTCGAACCGATGGCGGCAGCTATCGGTATAGGCATCGACGTGGAAGCGCCGGAAGGTAACATGATTGTCGATATAGGCGGCGGAAGCACCGAAATCGCAGTCATCTCGCTCGGAGGCATCGTGAGCAACAACTCCATACGCACCGCCGGCGACGACCTTACTGCCGACATCCAGGAATACATGAGCCGCCAGCACAACGTGAAAGTGTCCGAACGCATGGCGGAACGCATCAAGATACATGTGGGTTCGGCACTCACGGAACTCGGCGACGACGCGCCGGAGGACTTCGTAGTACACGGTCCTAACCGCATCACCGCACTCCCGATGGAGGTGCCCGTATGCTATCAGGAGATAGCCCACTGTCTCGACAAGACCGTGGCAAAGATAGAGAACGCCGTGCTCTCGGCTCTTGAGAACACGCCGCCGGAACTCTATGCCGACATCGTGAAAAACGGTATCTATCTCAGTGGAGGCGGCGCATTGCTGCGCGGACTCGACAAGCGACTTACGGAAAAGATAAACATACCGTTCCACATCGCCGAAGACCCGCTCCACAGCGTGGCCAAGGGCGCCGGTGTCGCTCTGAAGAACATCGACCGATTCTCGTTCCTCATGCGATAATTCACAGAAAAGCGAAAAAGTAAAAGGCTGACACGGAAAGGCAGAAAGCCGCCGGAGCCTGTTGCTTTTTTGCTTTTCCACACTTTTACCCTTACCCGTTATGCGCAATCTAATCGACTTCCTCGCACGTCACAACCACTGGTTCCTCTTCATTCTGCTCGAGGTGCTGAGCTTCGTCCTGCTGTTTCATTACAACAGCTATCAGGGAAGCGTGTGGTTCTCGTCGGCGAACGCAGTGTCGGGAAATGTCTTTGAATGGAACGCATCCGTGACACAGTACTTCTCGTTGGTGGATGTGAACAAGACCCTCACGGAGCGCAACATATACCTTGAACGGCAGGTGGAGCAACTTACCGAACAGCTGGAAAAGGCGGGCAGGGACTCGACGGAAATAGAACGCATGCAGACGAGCGTGCTCAAGGACTGTAACACCATACCGGCAAAGGTGGTGAGCTGCTCGCTCAACAAGCTCAACAACTTCATCACCATCGACAAAGGCTACGCCGACGGCGTGCGAAAGGATATGGGCGTGGTGTGCGGCACGGGCGTCGTGGGCATCGTCTATCTCGTGTCGGAGCACTATTCGGTGCTCATACCGGTGCTCAGTTCGGTGTCGAACATCAGCTGCACCATACGCTCGCGAGGCTACTTCGGCTATCTGCACTGGAAAGGCGGGTCGCCGGAAGAAGCCTACATCGACGACATTCCACGCCATGCACGCTTCAAGCTGGGCGACGTCATAGTGACAAGCGGCTACTCCTCGGTGTTCCCGCCGGGCATAGTGGTGGGAAAGATAAAGCATGTCTATAACTCGGCGAATGGACTTTCCTACCGCCTCAAGATTACTTTATCGACTGATTTCGGACGACTCCGCGATGTCTGCGTGATAAACGACAAGGAGATGGACAGAAAACTCGAGATACTCCACGCCGCCGAAGACTCGATTTCGGCACGCTGACAAATGCCGGCGCATGACGCCGGAAGATACGGAACAATGGCAGGAAAGCATCAGCTGCTGCCTGAAAACAACAGAGAAAGAAAATAGGGAAGATGAGCCTGAAATTCATACACAACATTTTTTTCTTCGTCATACTGCTTCTTGCGCAGGTGCTCGTGTTCAATCATGTGCGCATTTTCGAGTGCGCCACGCCGCTGCTGTATGTCTATTTCGTGCTGCCCATACCTCACGACCAGCCGCGATGGGCCACATTGCTGTGGTGTTTTGCACTCGGACTGAGCGTAGATGTGTTCTCCGACATGCCCGGTGTGGCTGCCGCCTCAATGACACTCATCGGACTCCTGCAGCCATACCTGCTCTTCCTCTTCCTCCCGCGCGACTGCCCCGACGGACTTATACCGACATTCTCCACACTCGGCGTGGGAAAATACATCGTCTATACAAGCGTGATAACGCTCGTATATTGCCTCACGTTCTTCGCACTTGAGGCATTCAACTTCTACAACATCATACAGTGGGCTGCCAGTGTGGGCGGATGTACGGTGCTGACACTGCTCCTTATTCTTGTAATCGAGAACCTCAGAAAACGGAAATGAGCGACTTCAATCTCGAAAAACGCCGGTATGTCATCAGTGGCGTGGCCGTTACCATCGTCATTGTCTATATCATTCGCCTGTTCATGCTGCAACTCATGAGCGACGACTACAAGAAAAATGCCGACAGTAACGCCTTCCTCAAAAAAATAGAATATCCCTCTCGTGGCGTAATAACCGATCGTAAGGGCCAACTCCTCGTGTACAACCAGCCCGCTTACGACATCATGGTGGTGATGAACGAAGAGAGCGGAAGACTCGACACCACCGAATTCTGCAAGAGTCTCGGCATTACCAAGGAGTTTTTCATAAAGCGCATGAACGATATCAAGAACTATTCCAAGAATCCGGGATACTCGCGCTTCACGCAACAACTGTTCATGAGCCAGCTTTCAAACGAAGAATTCAGCATATTCCAAGAGAAGATATTCCGCTTTCCGGGCTTCTATGTCCAGCGGCGAAGCATACGGCAGTACCAATACCCGTATGCGGCGCATGTGCTCGGCGATGTCGCCGAAGTGTCGCCAAGCGATATTGAGGACGACGACTACTACCAGCCGGGCGACTATATAGGCAAACTCGGTGTGGAAAAGTATTACGAAAAGCAGCTGAGAGGAGAGAAAGGCGTGCAGGTTCTGCTGCGCGACGCCCGCGGAAGAATACAGGGCAAGTACCAGAACGGGCGTTACGACCGTCGGCCCGTGGCTGGAAAAGACCTCACCCTGAGCATCGACATAAAGCTTCAGGCACTCGGCGAGAGACTGCTTGAAGGCAAAATTGGCAGCATCGTGGCGATAGAACCGTCCACAGGAGAAGTGCTCTGCATGGTGTCGTCGCCTACTTACGACCCCAGAATCATGTCGGGACGTATGAGGGGAAAGAACCATCGTATGCTGCAGCACGACGCATGGAAGCCGCTTCTCAACCGCAGCATAATGGGTATGTATCCTCCCGGCTCGACATTCAAGACTTCACAGGCCCTCACATTCCTTACCGAAGGCATACTGACGCCATCGTCAGCACTGCCCTGTCATCATGGATTTTATTGTCGAGGACTGCATGTCGGCTGCCACTCGCACGCTGCTCCGATAGCCCTTGTCAATGCCATCAGCACGTCGTGCAACTCGTATTTCTGTTGGGGACTGTACTATATGATGGGCAACCGTCGCAAATACAAGAGCGTGAACGATGCCATGAACATCTGGCGCGACTATATGGTGAGCATGGGATTCGGCTACAAACTGGGCATAGACCTTTATGGCGAGAAGCGAGGCATGATACCTAACGCCGAATACTACGACCGCAACTACCGCGGATCATGGAACGGTCTGACCATAATCAGTATTTCGATTGGGCAGGGAGAGGTGACGCTCACGCCGCTGCAAATAGCCAATCTCGGTGCAACGATAGCCAACCGCGGATACTACTACGCCCCACATGTGGTGCGGAAGGTGCAGGGCGAACCGCTCGACACCGCCTATACGCGCCGCCACTACACCAAGGCCACACGCCGGGCATACGACTATGTGGTGGCAGGAATGCGCTCGTCGGCTCTCGGCGGAACGTGCAGAATGCTCTCGAAATACGACTTTGAGCCTTGCGGCAAGACCGGTACGGCGCAGAACCACGGTCGCGACCACTCCGTATTCATGGGTTTTGCGCCTATGAACAACCCCAAAATCGCCATCGCTGTGTATGTGGAGAACGGCGGATGGGGTGCCGACTACGGCGTGCCGATAGGTGGACTCATGATGGAACAGTACATGCACGGCAAGCTTTCACCTGCCAGTGAGGCGCAGGCGGAGCAGATGCAGAAGCGCAGAATAGGCTACGGACCGCGCTTCCCGGGGCAGAACGATGCACGCAAGTCACGGCAGAAAGCACGCAAGTCGGTCGCCGCTGCAAAGAAAGCAACGGCGGAAACGACAGCGGAGAGCAAGGAAAAATGAATTGGAAAAGCCTCGGAATGAGGCGGAAAGAGACAGCTTCTCACTACATAACATCCCTTATAAGAACAAAAAGAAGGCATCATCACAATGTTATATAAAGCAGACAAACGGCAAAGTCTTTGGGCTTCGGTGGACTGGTGTACCATCGCCATCTATCTGGCATTGATGGTTTTCGGATGGATAAGCATCTGCGGAGCCAGCTATACATACGGCGACAACGACATATTCAGTCTCGGCACACGTTCGGGCATGCAGATAGTGTGGATTGGAACATCCGTATGTCTGGGTTTTGTGATACTTATGATGGACACGCGCTTCTTCGATACGTTCTCATATATCATCTACGGACTGCTGCTGTTGCTGCTCTTCGCCACCATATTCAACCCTCATGACATCAAGGGTTCGCACTCGTGGCTTGTGATAGGACCGCTGCGTCTGCAACCCGCCGAGTTCGGAAAGTTCGCCACAGCCCTTGCCCTTGCCAAACTCATGAGTGCCTACGGCTTCAGCATGAAGCGTTGGAAGGACTTCGCTGCAGCCTGCGCCGTGGTGCTTCTGCCCATGCTCTTCATCATAGGGCAGCGCGAGACGGGTTCGGCCCTGGTCTATCTCACGTTCTTTCTTGTGTTCTATCGTGAGGGAATGCCGGGCAGTATTCTCTTCACGGGAGTTGCGATGGTGGTGTATTTCGTTGTTGGAATAAAGTATGAGGGTGTGTCTTTGTGGGGAACGCCCACCTCCGTCGGTGTGTTCTGCGTGCTTCTTATGGTGCAGATTTTCACTGCTGTCATGGTGAATGTGTACTGCAACGAGAAGAAACAGACCCGAATCATCCTCGCTTACTGCCTTGGCGGCACGCTCATAGCGCTGCTGTTCTCGGAATATGTCATACGTTTCGACATCATGTGGGTGCAGCTTGGTCTTTCGCTGATGCTCGTTCTGTATCTGCTTTATCATGGATTGCGCACCCGTCTGAGTCATTATTTCTACATAATGGCGTTCTTTGTAGGGTCGGTGGTGTTCTTCTTTTCTGCCGACTATGTGCTGAATAATGTGATGGAGCAACACCAGCGTGTGCGAATAAACGTGCTGTTGGGACTCGACGAGGACCTCGCCGGAGCCGGATACAATGTGCATCAGAGTGAAATCGCCATCGGTTCGGGCGGACTTAAAGGCAAGGGCTTCCTCAATGGAACGCAGACTAAGTTGAAATTCGTACCCGAACAGGACACCGACTTCATCTTCTGTACAGTGGGAGAGGAGGAAGGTTTCGTTGGCTCGGCGGGCGTATTGCTGCTGTTTCTCACGCTCATTCTAAGGCTGATACATCTTGCCGAACGCCAACCCTTCACATTTGGGCGTGTCTATGGCTATTGTGTGCTTAGTGTTTTTCTGTTTCATGTGTTCATAAATGTGGGCATGGTGCTTGGCCTTACGCCCGTCATCGGCATCCCGTTACCGTTCTTCAGCTATGGAGGCTCGTCGTTGTGGGGCTTCACAATACTGCTGTTCATCTTCCTTCGCATTGATGCCGGCCGCAACTTAGTGCAGAAGTAGCGAGTAGCCCACATCGCTTACGCCGGGCAGAATCTCGCGTTTCATGTTGTGGCGCACTCTTATCGTGAGCGAGTCGCCCACTAAGAGCGGCAGTGTGCGTATGGGGAATGTGAACTGATGGTAGCTCAGTCCCTGTCCTTTGTTGTTGCCATGCTCGTCGGTGAGTGTGCATTTCAGGGTGTCGGTGTATATGGTTTCGGATGGCGACACCTTCTGTTCCACCACAAGTGTAAGGCTCATGAAAGGGTAACTGTCGTTGGTGCGCAGCATGAGCGTGGCCTGATGGTCGCCCGCAACCTTCGCTTTCGGCACACGGAAGGTGATGGTGTCGTTCTTCTCCCAACCCGAAACGAGGGTGTGTTCATACTTGTCGTACACCATGTTGCCCGTGCATCCTGCCATGATAATGATGGCAAAAGCCAATGCCGAAGCCCGAAACCATTTCTGCATAATCGTCTGTCCCTTTGTTTTTTCTTTTCTTTGAGCGGTTCACTGGCGCATTACCGTCCTTGCCGCAACTTTGTTTACGCTTGCCGTACCGTTGCCGTAAATGCCGGCAACAGTACGGCAAGTGTCGTTATAGCAATGAGTCTCACTCCTTGCTTTCTTTGTTTTCTGTCGCCTGCGGCTTGTTCTCCTCCGTCTGCTTGGGCGCGTCCTGACGGTTGTGGCGTTTCGGTCCGCGCTGTTTCTGCTGCTTTTGCTGCCCCAGCTGTGGCTGCTTCTGCTGCTGTTCCTGCTTTGCCTGCGGCTTGTTCTGGTTCTGCTTGTCCTTCTGGCGGTTGTCCTTACGATTCTTGTTCTTCTTCTTTTTCGACTTGTCGAATCGGCTTATGTCGGCATCGGCAAGCAGGTCGATGGGTCGTTCGCTTTCGCTCACGTTGCCGTTCACTGCCAGCGATTCCGGTTTCTCGCCACGCTTGTTGAGCTCAATCACCTCTTTCGCACGCTCGTATGATATTGTCTCGAGGTTGGCTGCCACACCCTTCTGTGTGGAATAGGTGATGAGTCCGGCGAGGATGTCGGTCTTGAAGAGGAAGTATTCGTTGTCCTGGGTGAAGAGAGTGATCTCCTTGCTCGGCATCTTGCGGCTTGCCTCCATGTAGTCGTCCACCTCGTAGTTGAGGCAGCACTTCAGTTTCGCGCACATTCCGGCAAGCTTCTGCGGATTGAGCGAGATGTCCTGCAGGCGTGCCGCATTGGTGCTTACGCTCACGAAGTTCTTCATCCATGTGGCGCAGCACAGTTCTCGTCCGCACGGACCTGTTCCGCCTATGCGTCCAGCCTCCTGCCTTGCGCCTATCTGCTTCATTTCGATGCGCACATGGAAAGTGTCGGCAAGCACCTTGATGAGCTGTCGGAAATCCACACGCTCGTCGGCGATGTAATAGAATATGGCCTTGTTGCCGTCGCCCTGGTATTCCACATCGCCTATTTTCATCTGTAATCCGAGACCCTTTGCTATCTCGCGGCTCTGTATCATGGTGTCGTGTTCGCGGGCTTTCGCCTCGTGGTACTTGTCCATATCCACTGCCTTTGCGATGCGATAGATGCGCTTTATCTCGTCAGCCGACTTGAGGTTGGCTTTCTTTATTTGCAGTTTCACGAGTCGTCCGGTGAGTGTCACCACTCCGATGTCGTGTCCCGGACTTGCTTCCACTGCCACAATGTCGCCTTTTTTCAGCTCGATATTGTTCACATTGTGGTAATATCCCTTTCTTGTGTTCTTGAATTGCACTTCCACAAGGTCGGTGTCCTCTTCGTTTCCGGGTACATCGTGCAGCCAGTCGTAGGTGTTGTGCTGCTTGTCCTGCCGTCCGCAAGCGCAGTGACACAGTCCGCGGTCGGTGTCGCGGGATATTTTGAATTTCATGTCTTTGAAGTCTTTCATAAACTTTGTATGTTGTGATTGCATAACGCCTGACGCGCGGCTGCGTGCCGTTGTGTCAGTGTTTGCGTTGTATAAGAATAATCGTTCTCAGTGCAAGGTCGTAGAACACTATCTTGGCGTTGGCGTTCTGTGCAATGTCGCGCAGTGCCTTTTCGGTGATTTCCGCCAGTTCCATGATGTTGTTCTCGTTGATGAATGGTGCGAAGTTGTTCAGGAACGCCTCCTCATCGGCTGTGAGATAGTTGAGTTCGGGCTGCCGGAAGTTATAGACGAAGCTCTCCCGGAGCATGTGTCCGAAGTAGGCGAGCAGCCGTTTCTGCTTCTCCCTGCCGAGTGCGGCGATGCTGTCGCTCCACTTTTTCAGCTCTTTCACCTGCTTCATGTAAGCCTGTCGCATGAGCAGCGTGAAGAGGTCGAAGAAGATGCGGTTCTCGTTGCCCACGTTGAGGGCTTCGAGTGCCGCTGTCCAGCTGCCGTTGGCGATGCGTGCCAGACGGTGCGCCTGGTCGGGTTCTATGCCGCGCAGTGTGGTGAGGGCGTTCTCTATGTCGGCCTCGGCAATGCGTTTGAAGTCGATGCGCTGCGTGCGGCTGCGTATCGTTTCAAGCAGTTTCTCCGGCTCTTCGCTCACCATTATGAAGACAGTCTCCGTCGGTGGCTCTTCGAGGAGTTTGAGTAGTTTGTTGGCACTTGTGAGGTTCATGCGTTCGGGCAGCCATATTATGCTCACCTTGTAGCCTCCCTGACTCGACTTCATGCTGAGTTTGCGTGCCAGGGCGTCGCTTTCCGCGCCGGTGATGATGGCCTGCTGGCTCTCGGCTCCCATTGCGTCGAGCCACTGCTCTATGGTGAAGTAGGGTCCCGATGCGAGCATTTCGCGCCATTCGCGTGCGAAGTCGTCGCTCACGGGCTGGTGTTCCTTGCCCATCGACGCCGTCTTGATGGTGGGGAAAGTGAACATGAGGTCGGGGTGGCCCCAGTTCTTCAGCAGACGGCTGTTGCCAAGAAGGTGTGATGCGAAAGCCAGGGCGAGAGCCATCTTTCCGCAGCCTTGTGGTCCGCAGAAGAGCATGGCGTGCGGCACTCGCCCCTCGTCGGTGAGTGCGAGCAGCCGTTTCTGCGCGTCTTCCTGTCCTATAACTTCGCTGAATGTCATACGATATGGTGTTTTGGGTGATTGCCTTTACAGCAGCCGTCTTGCCACTTCCTTCACCGACTCCACTGCCGAGACGGTGTAAAAGTGTATGTTGTTGAATCCGGCGTCGTAGAGTTGGCGGCACTGTTGTGTGCTCCATTCTATGCCGAGTGCGCGTGCGTCGTCGTCGGTCTTGCATTTCACGGCTTCGGTGGCGAGCTCCTGCGGCAGGTCGCAATGGAATGTCCGCGGCACTACGGAGAGCTGGCTGAGCTTGGCAAACGGCTTGATGCCGGGGATGATGGGCATCGTTATGCCCATGCTGCGTGCCTTATCGACGAAGCTGAAGAACTTCTCGTTGTCGTAGAAGAGCTGTGTCACGGCATACTGTGCGCCCATGTCCTGCTTCATCTTGAGGAATTCCATGTCCATCTGCATGTTGGGTGCCTCCTCATGCTTCTCAGGATAGGCTGCCACGGCGTAGGAGAACTTCGGCCCGGGGTTCTTTATCGGCGTGCCGTCGTTGAAGAATCCGTCGTTGAAGCGGTTCACCTGCGCTATGAGGTCGGTGGTGTGTGCGTGTCCGCCGGGCGTAGGTATGAACATGCTGTCCTCTTTGGCTTTGTCGCCACGGAGCAGCAACACGTTCTCGATGCCGAGAAACTGCAGGTCGATGAGTTCGTATTCGATGCTCTCTTTCGTCGCTCCGCTGCAAATGATGTGCGGTATCACGGGTATTCCGAACTTGTTCTGTATGGCGGCTGCTATCGCCACCGTACCCGGACGGCGGCGTATGCGCTGCCGCTGGAACTGTCCGTTTTCGAGTTCCTTGTACACGAACTCGCTGTGGTGCGTCGTTATGTTTATGTAGCTTGGGTTGAATTCCCTTAATGCTTCTATTGTCCTGAACAGTCGTTCGGTGCCTGTTCCTTTCAGAGGCGGCAGCACCTCGAACGAGAAATGACGCTCGGTGTTGTTCTTATGCAGAATGTCGGTGATGTTCATCTGTCGTTTTCTTCTGTTGTGTTCTTCTGTTTTTCCATACGCCGGATTGCGGTCAAGAGCCTGATGCCCGTCGGGTGCTTTCCGTGAACGGGCGGAACTTGAAACCGTTATGCGTTGGTTGCCATGCGGCACTATCTGTGCAAAGTTACGAAAAAAATGGCTAACAATTTCGTTTTTTCACCTATTTATTAATGTTGGCGTTCGGTAAAAACTTTCATCCACGGGTTCCGCGTATGTCGTCGTACCCACAGCTGCGCTGCAAGGCGGCTTGCAGTGGACTTCGTATAGAGGTGATGGCGTGTCAAAACTGAAGTTGTTGGAAGTTAGGCTTCGCCGGAAGTTAAAGGCAGATAACGGACAATAGCATAACTCATTGAAGGACAATGGGCAATAGCAGAACCCATTGATTCCATCCGCCAAGGCGGATTAACTTCCGATAACTTCTACTGACTCCCGTTTTGCCACACCTTCTTTAACCCAAATCGGTCATTAGATCGAAACAAGCGTATTATAAGAGAATTTGTCTTTCTTTTCCACCCTTCTCCGTCTTTGTTTCGTCATCTTGCCGCCGTCCGCGTTTCGCCATAGCCCGCTATGGCTTCAACACGAACGTTGCAATCTGCTCGAAACAAAGACGAAGCTGAGTGAAAATCTAATGAACGATTTGGGTTAAATTCACCAATCGCTTCTTTTCTCAAACGGGTCAAGATAATCTATTTCCTTTATCTCTTCCTTGTTCGGCAGGAACGTGTCATGCCTGCGTATAGCCGCCAATAGCTCACGACTTGCATTCCGCTCCAAATGAGCCACAACACATTGTTCATGACTCGGAGTATTCACTTCGAGCGTAGCCACGCGATTGAGCCACACACAACGCCGGCACTGCCATGCGTCACAATTACGGCATATCGGCGCATGGTCGATACGGTAGAGTTGCTGATTCTTTATGTCAAGGCCGTGTTCAAGGTCGCCCACAGCGTAGCCGTTGGCAGACTGATAGAATGCCGGACATACATAGAAGCGGCCATCAGGAGCAAGCGTTATTGTCGTTTCACCGGCACCACAGTTGTTCATTTGGTCGAGCAGCATCCGGTCGGTAAGCAGATTCAATTGCGGCGACCTGCCTGAGACATAAAGCCGTTCCACCTCTTCCGAAAGCTTGCCAAGCAATGATTTATACGATTCAAAATCGTCTTCGGTGAATGTCCGGACATCTGTAATGACAACATTCAAGCGTGTCACCTTGCCAAGCATCGCCACCAAGGCGTCGCATCCGGCAAACAGATGTGCCTTGTCCGTACGCACAACGTATGCCGTATCGTTTCTGAACCGACAGCCACTGGCTTCCGCCAGCGTGTTGAACACAACGACATCCGACCCACAAGGAGCAGAGCCGCATCCGCCGCCACTTACACCAAAAGGCCTTATGTCCGTATGGTCGATGGAATCTATCACCTCCAGATACTCTTCAGGCAGCGCATACTCCGGATATACAAACTGTATGTTCAGATTCTCCTTCATCGCATAACGTATGCCATCCTTCAATATCAGCAACGGCATCGGCCTTCGCACGGTCTTGCCATTGGCGTAATGACAGAACGATGTGGATGTGTCATCCAATAAAATCACAATGTACTTTATCATATCGGCTTTAACATTTAGGTGCGTTCGACTTAGGTTTGTTGTTTTCAAAGGCTTCACGCTCACCCTCCTTTTCGAGTTTGCGATAGAGTTTGTTCCAATAATAGTTATTGGCACGCACGCGAGCCTTGTGCATCTTGCATATTGCCATGCTGCGCTGATAGATGGTTGGCGTATCGGCAGCATCGTAGTTTTCGCCCTGACACCATGCGCACCCACTCGCCACCTCACAGTCTATACATTCCTGCTTCGATTGCGTGCAGCGGTCGAGCGCAAGGAACGGGCGAAGCTTGTTCTTGTCTATGCCGTCGTGAACATTACCTATAATCAACGCATCCTTTGAACGCAATGAGTATTTGGCAAAACGGGTGCATGGGTAGAAGTTTCCTTCTGCATCAACCGCAAGCATACGACCTGCACCACACCAGTTCTGATTGTCCCGTTGGCAGTCCATAGGTTTTCCCATAAACTCCGTAAAGAACGAACAAGCATAATCCTTGTAATAGCCACCATCGATGATGGCATCGGCAAGTTCAATAAGCTGCTCCTCAAAAAGTATATCGTCGCCCTCTTTCCACACATCCTCAAACACGCAGTTGATGTTTACTTCGTGTATGCCAAGTGAATAGAGATGAAGTACACTCTCCTTAATATAAGGAATGTCTGCACTGCTTATCGTAACCTTTGTGCCTGCTCCTGGGAACTGCTTCTGCCAAAGCGGAATGTTCTTTACCACATCATCATACGAACCGTGTTCGTCTTCGGGTTTCGGAGCAATACCCTGCTCCATTTCCGCTGTCTTCCAAATACGGTTTAGGTCGTGCTTGCGCTTTGTTCCATCAATGGTTATACCAATAGACAAATGGGTCGCATTCTTTTTTATGAAACTCTGGACTTTCTCAGAATTGTAATTGATTCCATTAGTAGAGAAATTAAACCTATAACTATCGAACCATGGATGACGCAGTCGGAACATCTCTGTTTTAATATAATCACATACTTTGTCAATAAGGTCTATCTCGAGAAAAGGTTCTCCACCTATGAAATCCCAAACCACAGCCTCTTCATTGAAGAAGCTGCGGTTATTAAGTATATAATCAATCGCTTTCTTGGCAACATCCCACGACATTCTTTCTTTTGCATTTTTACCAACAAGATAGCAATACTTACATGCAAGCTGACAATCTTTGGTAACAATAAATGTAATGCTCTTATAAGAACGTTCCCAATCAGGACTGACTTCCTTTATTATGCTCATCTATAGAACTTTACACAACATTAATCTGGATCAATGGCACTACCGTGAGAACATGACTTTGCACATGATGCGCTACAACCCTTTATGCAACCTCCCATACAAGCACTCTGACAGACTCTGCATGTCTTGTCAAGCCTACTGCCGGTCTTACAACTTCCAGAACAACCGCTGGAACAATCGTTGTCACAAGAGCCATAGCAACCTGACGAACATGTCTTTCCACAACGATAAGAGCATCCATTTGCACATCCTGTACAAGAATTGCTACCAGAGCCACCGCCACTGGAACCACCACTGCTGGAACCACCGCTGCCAGAGTCGTCATTATCATAATCATCATCGCCGTCATATTCATCGTCGTCTTTGCTGCACGACATAAATGAAGGACCGACAACAACCATTCCCAAAATAGGCAATGCGCCCTTAGCGGCTTTTTTGAAGAAATCTCTACGCGACTGGAGTTCTTCGTTCTTCTTTTTTTCCATAATGTTAGGATTTTAAGACGATCTATCCGACTCCAAAGAAAAGACCAGTTAATGATTCTGTTTAGTGTATTAATACATACAAAAGAAAAGCGTGGAGTCAGTCCTCTGCCCGTTCCACGTGTTAAGGCCTTCGCATTGCCCTGTAAGTCGAAACGAGCAACGCTGATACAACGCCAATACAACGTCAAATATCATGCAACATTCAAAATGATAAGAAATTGCGCGTAAATGCTAATATATACAGCATATAGCAGGTATTTAACAAAGTGTGTATTTT
>USEC01000044.1 GCA_900553595.1 uncultured Prevotella sp.
TCCTTAACTTCTTAACTCCTAATTCTTAACTCCTTAACTTCTTAACTCCTAATTCTTAACTCCTTAACTTCTTAACTCCTAATTCCTAACTCCAACTCCCTCTCCCCTTCCCGTTAAAATAAGTAAAATCCCTGTTTCTTCTAAAAGTTTGGCTTAACTTTGCAAGTTATCATGGCCTGAAGCGGCCAATAACAAAAAAGAAAACGAAAATGAGTCTTACAAGCATAATAGGCGCGGCGTTCATACCGCGCCAGCACGCAATAGAAAGGCAGACGACGGAAGCCGAGGCAATGCAGGCGGAAGTGCTGAAACACCTGCTCCACGCAGCCGCCAACACTGAATACGGAAGGCGTCACCTCTTCGGCACCACAACGGGTTACGACGACTTCACACGCAATGTCCCCGTGAACACCTACGAGGAACTCAAGGCCGACATCGACCGCATGCGCCACGGCGAACAGAACATCCTGTGGCCGGGACGGGTGAAATGGTACGCCAAGTCGTCGGGGACGACCAACGACAAGAGCAAGTTCATACCCGTGTCCGACAACGGTCTGAAGCACATACACTACCAGGGCGGCACCGATGTCGTCGCGCTCTACCTGCGCAACAACCCCAAGAGCCGCATGTTCGACGGCAAGGGACTCATCCTCGGAGGGTCGCACGCACCCAACTACGACCTGCCGGACAGCCTTGTGGGCGACCTCAGCGCGATACTCATAGAGAACATCAACCCCCTTGTCAACCTCGTGCGCGTGCCGAAGAAGCAGACCGCGCTGCTCAGCGACTTCGAAGTGAAGCGCGACCGCATAGCACGCGAGACGCTGAACAAGAATGTTACCAACATCTCCGGCGTACCTTCGTGGATGATGAGCGTGCTCGTGCGCGTGCTCGAACTGTCGGGAAAGGAGCACATCAACGACGTGTGGCCCAACCTCGAAGTGTTCTTCCACGGCGGAATAGCGTTCACACCCTACCGCCCGCAGTACGAACGCATCATCACCTCGCCCGACATGCACTACATGGAGACATACAACGCCTCGGAAGGCTTCTTCGGAATACAGGACGACCCCGCCGACAAGTCGATGCTGCTCATGGCAGACTACGGCGTGTTCTACGAGTTCCTGCCCATGGACGAGTTCGAGAGCGACCACCCGAACATCGTCCCCCTTGAGGGAGTGCAGCTCAACCGCAACTATGCCATGCTCATAAGCACATCGTGCGGACTGTGGCGTTACATGATAGGCGACACCGTGAAGTTCACCTCACGACGCCCCTACAAGTTCGTAATCACCGGACGCACCAAGTACTTCATCAACGCCTTCGGCGAGGAACTCATACAGGACAACGCCGAGAAAGGACTCGCCTACGCCTGCAAGCACACCGGCGCCGAGGTGAAGGAATACACCGCAGCACCCGTCTTCATGGACAGCCAGGCGCAATGCCGCCACCAATGGCTCATAGAATTCGCCAAAGAGCCGGCGTCGCTCAGCGAGTTCAGCGAGATACTCGACCGCCAGCTGCAGGAAATCAACTCCGACTACGAGGCGAAACGCTTCCACGACATCACCCTGCAACCCCTCGAAGTGATAAAGGCACGCACGGGACTCTTCGACGACTGGCTCCGCTCCAAGGGCAAACTCGGCGGACAGCACAAGGTGCCGAGACTCAGCAACAGCCGCACAAACATCGAGGAACTGATAAAGATGAACAGCCAAGCATAAGAGAACACCACCGACATGAACCACAGCCATACCCGCCACCGCACCCCGCCACAATGCGCACCGACCCCGTCCAGCTGCCGCAAGGCACAAGGATGGTGCCTGCTCCTGCTCGCACTCCTGCTCAGCTCGTGCGCCCGCATGGGCCGCCCCGACGGCGGCTGGTACGACGAGACGCCGCCATACGTCGTAGGCGCAGTGCCGAAGGACGGCGGGACACAGGTGAGCGCACGCAAGATACGCATACTCTTCAACGAGTTCATAAAGCTTGAGAACGCGTCGGAGAAGGTCGTCGTGTCGCCGCCACAGATGGAACAACCCGACATAAAAGCACTCGGCAAGCGCATAGATGTGGAAATAAAGGACTCGCTCAAACCCAACACCACATATACAGTCGATTTCAGCGACGCCATTTCCGACAACAACGAAGGCAACCCTCTTGGCAACTACACCTACAGTTTCTCCACAGGCGAGCGCATCGACACACTGCAAGTATCGGGATATGTGCTTCAGGCCGACAACCTTGAGCCCGTGAAGGGAATACTCGTGGGACTCTATGCCGACCTCGCCGACTCCGCCTTCACCACCCGTCCCATGCTGCGCGTGGCACGAGCCGACTCGCGCGGACACTTCGTCATACGCGGCGTAGCACCCGGCACCTACCGTGTCTATGCCCTCGCCGACATGGACGGCAACTACATGCTGTCGCAACGGGCAGAGCAGCTGGCGTTCTCGCACGACACCTTCACGCCGGGCACTGCCGAAGCGTTCAGGCAGGACACCACATGGATCGACTCGCTGCACATCAAAGGCATAGAACGCGTGGCTTACACGCGCTTCACCCCCGACGACATCACGCTGCGGGCATTCACACAACCGCTCACCGACCGCTTCTTCCTCAAGGCCGAACGTCTGAAAGCCACGCACTTCACACTAACGTTCAGCTACGGCAGCGACTCGCTGCCCACACTTCGCGGACTCGACTTCGATGCCGCAAAAAACCTTCTCATAGAACCCTCGGCACGCCGCGACACCATAACCTATTGGATTACCGACACGGCACTCGTCAATCGTGACACGCTCAACGTGGAGCTTTCCTACTTCGCCACCGACACCCTCGGACACCTGCAACCGCAGACCGACACCCTCCAGATACTCTCGAAGGACACCTACGCACGCCGCATCAAGAAGCGGCAGAAGGACGCCGACGAATGGACAAAGAAGCAGGAGAAGAAAAAGAAGCGCGGTGAGCCATACGACAGCATCATGCCCCGACAGCTCACAAGACTCGACCTGCGCACGGAATCGAGTCTCGACCCCGACCGCAACATCAGCTTCGAGTTCGAGTCGCCCGTGGCACGCATCGACACATCGCTCATACACCTCTACGCCAAGCACGACACGCTGTGGTACAAAGCACCCTTCCGCCTCGAGGCACGCCCCATCATCGCGCCGGGCGACACCGTAAGCGGCGACACACCGCTCTCGCGCCGCAGGTACATACTGCGCGGCGAGTGGCGACCCGACATAGAATACAGTCTTGAAATCGACTCCCTGGCATTCACCGACATATACGGTCTGGTGACGCCGAAGATAAAACGCGGCTTCAAGGTGCGCTCACTCGACGAGTACGGCAGCCTGATGTTCACCATACCGCACTTCACCGACACACCCGTCGTGGTGCAACTGCTCGACGCGCAGGACGCCGTGGTGAAGACGGCAAAGCTCATCGACGGCACGGCACAGTTCTACTACATCAGCCCCGGCACCTACTACGCACGCCTTTTCACCGACGACAACGGCAACGGCGTGTGGGATACCGGCGAATACGCAGCCGACCGACAGCCCGAAACGGTGTTCTACTACCCCGAAGAGATAGAATGCAAGGCGAAATGGGACATCAACCTCAACTGGCAACCCGCCTCGCGCCCGCTCCACCGGCAGAAGCCAGAAGCCATAACCAAGCAGAAAGCCGACCAGCAGCGACGCATCACGCAGCGCAACATCGAACGCGCCAGAAAGCTGGGAATAGAATATATAAAGAAGCCGTAAGCCCTTCCGCTGCCCCCGGCAAAGGGGCATGGGAGGCACGGCAAGCCCCGTGACAGACGCAGACGCAGAGAGGCACGGCCGCAGCAAACACCGGAAACAACCATAAAAAAAATACACCTGACATGAAGCTATCACCAAAGAACCTTCTCATTGCAGCATTGCTGCTCCTCGCCACAGCCGCCTCAGCACAGTGCAAGTACCGCAACACGGCGTTCAAGTCGGGCGAATACCTCTCCTACAACCTCTACTTCAACTGGAAATTCGTGTGGGTGAAGGTGGGCAACGCCACCATGAGCACCGTCCACAGCCACTACAACGGCAGGCAGGCATGGCGTGCGTCGCTCATAACACGGAGCAGCGAGCGTGCCGACGACTTCTTCATCATGCGCGACACGTTGCTCTGCTACAACACCACCGACCTCGAACCGCTCTACTTCCGCAAGGGAGCACGCGAAGGAAAACGCTACACCGTGGACGAAGTGTTCTACTCCTACCCCAGCGGAAAGGTGCAGACACGGCAGCACCGGCTGCGGCACAACGGCGAACACCAATGGAAGACGAACACCGCCGACGAATGCATCTTCGACATGCTCAGCATATTCATGCGCGCACGCTCCTTCAACCCCGAAGGATGGAAGAAGGGAAAATGCGTCAGATTCCCCATCACCGACGGCATAGGAGTAATCCCCGCCGTGCTCGAATACAAGGGAAAGACAGTGGTAAAGGCCGACAACGGCGTGAAATACAACTGCCTACAGCTCTCGTACAAGGAACTTGACAACGGCAAATACAAGGAACTCGTGCGCTTCTTCGTCACCGACGACGACAGCCATGTACCCATACGCCTCGACATGTCGCTCAAGTTCGGCTCCGCAAAGGCATTCCTCACGGGCATGAAAGGCGTGAAAGGGAAGTAACACCCGGCCTCTCCATACGACACTAAATACACATATATGACTTGTCACAAGTTCATTTTCATCCTCATCGCCGCCCTTCTCGCCACAAGCTGCGGCAGGACGGCACCTGAAAAGGAGCGCAAGGCGGAACGCTTCACACACGAGGTGTGCCTGCGCTACACCCCGGTGAAAAACCAGGGACACAGCCAACTCTGCTGGGCCTACGCCATGCTCGCCACCATCGAGACCGAACACATAATGATGGGCGACTCCGTAAACCTCTCGCCCGACTTCGCCGCACGCTGCCTGCTCGCCGAAGAGGCACGCCGCTGCTTCCTCGCCGGCAACAACGCCACGACGGTGTCGCTGCGCGGAACGGCACCGATGATGCTGCGTCTGCTCAACGACTACGGCGCGATACCCTACGACACCTACAATGCACCGGCTATGAACGGCAACACACTCGCACGCCGCATGGCACACATGGCGGCACAGAGCCGTTCGCTCGGCGAGGTGGACAGCAAGGCGCAACGCCTGCTCGACACCTACATAGGCAGCCTGCCAAAGCGCGTCTATATGCTCGGCGCGGAATACACGTTCAAGGAATTTGCCCACAGCGTGTGCATGAAGGACGAATACATAGCACTGACGAGCTTCACACACCACCCCTTCGACGAAGCCGTCGCACTCGAGATACCCGACAACCGCAGCGGCGAACTCTTCCAAAACATACCCATCGACGACCTCATGCAGCGCATATACCGTTCGATACGCGCCGGACACCCCGTCTGCTGGGAGGGCGACATCAGCGACAAGGGCTTCTCGTTCAGCCGCGGCACCGCCACACTCCACTCCGAAAAGCCGTGCACGCAGGAGGAACGCCAACACGAGTTCGACACCCGACGCACCACCGACGACCACTGCATGACGCTCATCGGCATCGCACACGACAGCAAAGGACGCCCCTACTTCATCGCCAAGAACTCATGGGGCACCGGCAACCCATACGGCGGACTGATGTATCTCTCCGCCGACTATGTGCGGCTGAAGACGGTTGCGGTGGTGATGAAGAACGAGAAGATGTAGCTGTTTATTAGAAGTTAAAGAAGTTAGAGAAGTTAAAGAAGTTAAAGCCGTATGCTTTGCTAATCATAGGAGGTCGAGCGTCTCGCTCGACAACACCATCCAAGCAATTCCTAACTTCTAACTTCCAACTCCTAATTGGCATACTTGCTCTGTGTTGTCGAGCGGGACGCTCGACCTCCTACGTTACCAATTCATAATTAAGAATTCATAATTCATAATGAAATAGGTTGCGCAGTGTTGTCGAGTGAGAATTAGCAATGGTAATGGCTTTAACTTCTATAACTTCTTTAACTTCTCTAACTTCTAAAAAAAAATCAAAAAAAACTCCTCCTTTACAATATGAAGAAAATAATAATCCTCGACTTCGACGGCACCATTGCCGACACGAAACCCGTAATCCTCAACACCTTCCACCGCACGTTCGACGCCATGCGGCTGCCACAACACAGCGACGAGGAGATAGCCTCGACAATAGGTCTGCCACTCGTCGAAGCCTTCCCGCTGCTTCACAGCATGGACGCCGAGTGCGCCGCATGCTGCACCGACACCTACCGCCGCATCTTCGACGATGTGAACCGCGAGATAGGCGTGCCCATGTTCCCCGGCGTCGCCGACACGCTGCGACGCCTCCACGACCAGGGCTGCACCCTCACCATCGCCACAAGCCGCGGCTACAAGTCGGTGGCTGAGTTCATGCACACGTTCGCCCTCGACGACATCATCACGTTCATCATCGCCGCCGAGGATGTGCGCCACGCCAAACCCGACGCCGAACCCGTGACAAAGACCCTCAAGCACTTCCGCCTCACACCCGCCGATGCAGTCGTGATAGGCGACACGCACTTCGACATACTCATGGGACGCAACGCCGGATGCGCCACCATCGGCGTCACCTACGGCAACGGTTCACGCCAAAGCCTCATCGATGCCGGAGCCGACCATATCGTGGACACCTTCGCCGATGTCTATCCGCTGCTGCACGGGAAGATGTAGGTTTTTTATTAGGAGTTAAGGAGTCAGAAGTTAAGAAGTTAAGCCATTACCTTTACTGGTTCAGAATTAACGATAGGAGGTCGAGCGTCTCGCTCGACAACACCATCCAAGCAACATAATTAAGAATTCATAATTGGCAGACTTGCTCTGTGTTGTCGAGCAGGACGCTCGACCTCCTACGTTACCAATTCATAATTAAGAATTAAGATTTCATAATGAAATAGGTTGCGCAGTGTTGTCGAGCTATGATTAGCAAAGCATTTGGCTTAACTTCTGAATTCTTAACTCCTGAATTCTTAACTCCTGTATTCTTAACTCCTGTATTCTCAAAGCATTTGGCTTAACTCCTTAACTTCTGACTCCTTAACTCCTAATAAAAAAACTCTTTTCCCCAAATTCCCCTCACTGTCAATAAAATTCATTAAATTTGCATTTGAATAGAAATTTGAACAAAAAAACATCATAACAATGGAACAGGCACTTTGGATTTACAATACGCTCACACGCCGCAAGGAAGTGTTCAAGCCGCTCCATGCCCCCAACGTGGGCATGTACGTCTGCGGACCCACCGTCTATGGCGACCCGCATCTGGGACACGCACGCCCGGCAATAACATTCGACATACTCTTCCGCTACCTCAAGCACCTCGGCTACAAGGTGCGCTATGTGCGCAACATCACCGATGTGGGACACCTGGAGCACGACGCCGATGAGGGCGACGACAAGATAGAGAAGAAGGCAAGACTCGAACAGCTCGAACCGATGGAGATAGCACAGTACTACACCAACCGCTACCACGCCGCCATGGAAGCCCTCAACGTGCTGCCGCCAAGCATAGAGCCGCACGCCACAGGACACATCATAGAGCAGGAACAGCTCGTGCAGCAGATTCTCGACAACGGATTCGCCTACGAAAGCAACGGCTCAATCTACTTCGACGTGAAGAAGTACAACGAGAAATACCACTACGGCATACTCTCCGGACGCAACCTCGACGACGTTAAGGACGCATCGCGAGCACTCGACGGCGTGGGAGAAAAACGCAACCAAGCCGACTTTGCCCTCTGGAAGAAGGCTTCGCCCGAGCACATCATGCGCTGGCCAAGTCCTTGGAGCGACGGATTCCCGGGCTGGCACTGCGAATGCACGGCAATGGGACGCAAGTATCTTGGTGCCCACTTCGACATACACGGCGGAGGAATGGACCTCGTTTTCCCGCACCACGAGTGCGAAATAGCACAGGCAGTGGCAGCGCAGGGCGACCAGATGGTGCACTACTGGATGCACAACAATATGATTACCATCAACGGACAGAAGATGGGCAAGTCGCTGGGCAACTTTATCACCCTTGAGGAGTTCTTCACTGGCAACAACAAAAACCTTGAACAGGCTTACTCGCCGATGACAATACGATTCTTCATACTCTCCGCACACTACCGCGGAACAGTAGATTTCTCAAACGAAGCACTGCAGGCTTCGCAGAAAGGACTGGAGAAACTAATGAACGGAATAGCCGACCTCGACCGCATCACAACATCGCCGGAGAGCGACGCTGAGACAAAAAAGGTCGTCGGCGAACTGCGGCAGAAGTGCTACGACGCCATGAACGACGACTTCGCGACACCGCTCGTCATAGCACACCTCTTCGAAGCATGCTCCACCGTGAACAAACTCACCGACCATAAGGCAACAATCTCAGAAGCCGACCTCAACGAACTGGCAGAGACAATGCGACTCTTCGCCTTCGACCTGCTCGGTCTGCGCCCCGACAACGCCGGCACATCCTCACACCGCGAAGAAGCATTCGGCAAGGTAGTGGATATGGTGCTCGACCTGCGCTCAAAGGCAAAAGCCGCCAAAGACTGGGCCACCAGCGACCGCATACGCGACGAACTCGCCGCACTCGGCTTCGAAGTGAAGGACACCAAGGACGGTGCCACATGGAAGCTGAAGTAGAATCAGGAATCATCCATCAAGATTTCCCTAAGGCGTAAAAAGGCGTAAAAAGGCTTAGAAAGGCTTAGAAAGGCTTAGAAAGGCCCAGAAAGGCTTAGTAATAAAACTCAAAAAAGCATGAAACACATCGTATTTCTCACCGGTGCCGGCATGTCTGTAGAATCAGGTTTCAAGACATTCCGCGGCAACGACGGACTGTGGGAGAACTATCCCGTAGAGCAAGTGGCATCCCACGAAGGCTGGCTCAAGGATCCGACACTCGTCACCAACTTCTACAACATGCTGCGCAGAAAACTCTACGCAGCACAGCCCAACGAGGGACACCGCCTCATACACGAGCTGGAGAAAGACTACAAGGTGACGGTCATCACGCAGAACGTGGACAACCTGCACGAGAAGGCAGGCTCCACCAATGTCATACACCTGCACGGCGAACTCGCAAAGGTATGCTCGTCGCGCGATGTGGACGACCCGCGCTACATCCGTGAACTGCCCGAAGACCACTGCGAAGTGGTTCCCGGCACACTCGCCGGCGACGGTTCGCTGGAACGCCCGTACATCGTCTTCTTCGGCGAAGCAGTGCCGATGATTACCATTGCAGCCGAACAGGCGCAGAAAGCCGACATCTTCGTCATCATAGGGACATCGCTCAATGTCTATCCCGCAGCCGGACTCGTAAGATATGTCCGACCCGGCGTACCCGTATATCTCATCGACCCCGAACCGTCGGCAGGCATAGAAAGCAGCAACTTCAAGCAACTGCAATGCGGAGCAAGCGAGGGCATGAGAAAGCTTGTGGAGGAGTTGAGGAGTTAGGGGTTAAGAAGTTAAAGAAGTTAAAGAAGTTATCACTCGCTGCGCTCGTTAGAAGTTAAAGAAGTTAAAGCCAAATGTCTTGCTAATCATAGGAGGTCGAGCGTCTCGCTCGACAACACCATCCAAACAATTCCTAATTGGCAGACTTGCTTTGTGTTGTCGAGCGAGACGCTCGACCTCCTATGATTAGCAAAGCATACGGCTTTAACTTCTTTAACTTCTAACGAGCGAAGCGAGTGATAACTTCTATAACTTCTTTAACTTCTCTAACTTCTTCCCCCTCTTCCTTTACCTTCCAAACTTGCGAAAATTCAATTAATTATGAAGATTTTAAGGCAAAAACTTGCACAGAAGTCAAAATAAAGTTACTTTTGCCTTTGGAACATTAACAAAACGAATATAGCTATGAAGAAACTCTTACTCATCTGCATCATGGCAGTAGCTGCTACGATGGCAAAGGCACAGAGCACGATGGTCGTACAGAACAGCAACGACGACAGCAAGAAGACTGGCATCAAGCTCGACGAAGTACAGAAACTCACCTTCGCTAACGACAAGGTTGTCGTGTCAAAGAATAACGGTGCTGCCGACAAGACGTTCGATCTGAATGCTTTCAACAAGATTACATTCGACAACTCGGAAGTAGGCATTGCCGGAGTGAAGGTTGAGAAGTCTGGCCTCCAGTTCGATTACGATGGCGAGAGCATCAGTGTCAAAGGCCTGACAAAAGCAGTTCCCGTTGTGGTTTACAACGCAACAGGTGCCGTTGTGGAAAGCAAGAAGGAATGGAACGGCAGCAAGCTCAGCGTGGCAGGTCTGCCCGAAGGTATGTATCTGCTCAGCGTGGAAGGCGTGCCTTACAAGTTCCTGAAGAAGTAAGAACGACATACAACAGGCGGCACGCCCGGAAGGACGGCAGCCTGAAAGACTATAAAAACGAAAAGGAGCGGAGACAGCGTAAACTGTCTTCGCTCTTTTTTTTCGTTTACGAGCGCCGTCGGAAGCTGACGGGAGTTTCATCCGCCTGCCTCCTCCGAAGCCCACAGCGGGCCTCCTACGCCCTTTCAGGCAAGACAATAGTCGAGCTCGCGCTCTATCTCTTCGCGGTTCATGTGCTGCCCTATGAAGACAAGCTTCTGCATACGGTCGCCGTATTCGTCGTCCCAGTCGCGCTGAAGTGCAGGATTCTGCTGCTTGAAGCGTTCCAGTTCGTCGGCGGGCATTGTGGCATACCACTGTCCGGCACCCGTGAGCGACATCTGCTTTCCTGCCTGTTCGAAGACATAGCACTTGTCCTCTTCGCCCTTGAAGTAGCACAGACCCTTGCAGCGTATGACGCTCGACGGCCATTTCTTCGTCACTACAAAGTCGAACTTGTTCATGTCGAGCGGACGGCGGCGCTGATAGACGAAGGTGGAGATGCCGTATTCAAGAGCTTCACCCTCCTCTTCGTTCTCCAGTCCGTGATGGCAATGGCAATGGTCGTGATGATGGCAGTGTCCGTGCTCGTGGTCTTCATCGTGATGCTCATCGTGGTGTTCGTGGTGATGCTCATGCTCTTCGTGGCTGTGATGCTCGTCCTCATGGTGGTTCTCCACCTCGTCAATCCATCGTGCCGATGTAGCCACCCGCTCGAAATTGAAGTCGCCGGTGGAGAGAAGGGCGTCGAGAGGCACGTCGCAATAGTCGCACTCTATGATGTCGGCCTTGGGCTGAATCTCGCGCAGTATGGCCTTGATGCGTGCCAGTTCGTCGGGCGACACCTCCGAAGCCTTGTTGAGCAGAATCTTCGTGCAGAACTCCACCTGTTGTATTACAAGACTGGCGAGGTCGTCGTCGCCTATTTCGTCGCGTGTAAGGTCGTCGCCACCGGCAAACTCATCGCGCAGACGCAGTGCATCCACCACGGTGACGATGCTGTCGAGGCGTGCCGTCCCCTCTTTGGCGAGGTTCGGGTAGAGCTGCGGATAGGCGCAGATGCTCTGTGCGATGGGTGCCGGTTCGCAGATGCCGCTGGCTTCTATCACGATGTAGTCGAACCGGTGCTGCGCAATGATGTCGCTGAGTTGCTGCACGAGGTCCATCTTCAGTGTGCAGCAGATGCATCCGTTCTGCAAGGGCACGAGACTGTCGTCGCCTTCGCCCACGATGCCGCCCTGCTGTATGAGTGCTGCGTCGATGTTCACTTCGCCTATGTCATTTACTATGACGGCGAATCTGATACCTTTTCTGTTGCTCAGAATACGGTTGAGCAACGTTGTCTTTCCGCTTCCTAAATAACCGGTGAGCAGAAGCACCGGAGTTGTGTTTGATGACATAGTTGATTTTTTTTTATTAGGGGTTAGAGAAGTTAGGAGTTAAGGAGTTAAGGAGTTAAGAAGTTAAGCCGTATGCTTTGAGAATACAGGAGTTAAGAATTCAGAAGTTAAGCCATTACCGTTGCTAATCATAGCTCGACAACACTGCGCAAACCAGTTCATTATGAATTATGAATTCTTAATTATGAATTGTCCGGATGGTGTTGTCGAGCGGGACGCTCGACCTCCTATCGTTAATCCTGAACCAGTAAAGGTAATGGCTTAACTTCTTAACTCCTTAACTCCTTAACTTCTTAACTCCTTAACTCCTTAAAAACTTCTTACTTAAACACCGGCACCTCGCTCTCGTTGGTCGGCATATCCATACGCATTGATGGCCAACCGTCGTCGCTCCATGTCACTTTGTCGAGGAGCACCTGGCGTCCTTTGTCGGGTTGCGTCTTGGAGTAGGCGTGGTATATTATCCAGTCGTCGCCGTTGTCGTCGGTGGTGAATTCGGCGTTGTGTCCCGGTCCTGCCCATGAGCTGCTGCCGTGGAGGAGTATTTCAAACGCGCCGGTCTTCATATCTACTCCGTTCTTGGTGAGATATGGTCCGAAGAGGCTTTTGCTGCGACCGTACACCACCTGGTATGTGCTGTTCGCGCCTTCACAGCATGAGCCGTTGGAGCCGAAGAGGTAGTAGTAGTCGCCGTGCTTGTGTATGTAGGTGCCTTCCATCTGGTTGCCAGCCACCTGGAACTTCTCCGCACCGGGCTTGATAGAGAGTCCGTCGTCGCTGAGTTCGATGCCGTAGATGCCGTGGAATGAGCCCCAGAAGAGGTATTTCTTTCCGCCGTCCTCGATGTAGAACTGGTCGATGGAGTTCTGCACTCCTATTTCACTGCTTCGGAATAGCGGTCCGTGGTCGATGAACGGGCCTTCCGGCTTGTCTGCCACTGCCGCACCGATGCCGCAGTCCCACTCGCCGCCCCAAGCGGAGTCGGAGTAGTAGAGGACATACTTGCCGTTGATTTTGTTGATGTCGGGCGCCCAGATGCCTCCGCCGGGGTTCCATGAGGGTCGTGAAGTGCTGTTGAAGCAGAACGCCTTGAACTCCCAATTCACGAGGTCGGTGGACTTGAAGCATGGCGTGTAGCCCATGTCCTCGGTGCCGTAGAGGTAGAATGTGCCGTCGTCGTCGCGCAGTACGGTGGGATCGGGCACGCTGTTTGAGATGATCGGGTTGCGGTAGGTCTTCACCTTTGGCTTTTCTTCGCCGCCGGGATTGCCACCAGGATTACCGCCGGGATTGCCGCCGGTAGTGCCCTTCTCTTCGGAGCATGCTGCCAGTGTGGCAGCGCCGATGCAGAGGGCGAATGCAGTTCTTAGTAATAATTTGCCTGTGTGTATCATAGTTCTTGCAAAGTTAGTGAAAAAAGAGTTTTTGAGGGAGAGGGAGAAGTTAAAGAATGTTTTTTGTTAGGAGTTATTTTTTTAGGAGTTAAAGAAGTTAAAGAAGTTAGAGAAGTTAAAGCCATTACCTTTTTTGTTAGGAGTTAGAGAAGTTAAAGAAGTTATCACTCGCTTCGCTCGTTAGAAGTTAAAGCCATTACCT
>USEC01000045.1 GCA_900553595.1 uncultured Prevotella sp.
AGAGGTAGAGCTGGTCGCCCAACATCTTACCTTCTACGGTCATGGCAATCTGGTCGCCCCATGCGCTATTGACAGTGTAAGTACTGTTTTGACCGTTTGTAGAGAACACAACGCCTTCACCCTGAGCTGTTCCGGGAACGTTGGTGAATGTAATCTCGCTGTCTCTGCCGTAAACGGTGAGTGCTTTGATGTTGATGTCGTAAAGACCACCACCTTTGTCGGTGACGGTGACATCGGTCGTGTTAGAACCTTTTCCGGTTACAGTACCTTTCCAAGAGACCTTTCCGTTAAAATTGGAAACATCTCCGGCAGCTTTCGCCGGTCGTGTCAATGTATAGCCAGTCGCTACAACAGCAACTGTCGCAATCATTAACGCGAGGATAGTAAGAATCTTTTTCATACTTTTTCCTTTCTGTTAGTTAATAAATTGATTATTGGTTTAAAAAATTAAAAATTTGCGTATAGCATGAAAGCCCGTAAGGGTATTCGTTTTTTCAACTGGCAAGAGGCGACGAGGTAGGCTTCCGCCGATATAAGCTTGCAGCCGAAAGGTACGGCGACAGGCTTATCTCCTTGTCTTCTCGTTTGCTCGTATTTTATTGATTGTCACTTATATATATAACGTGTATCTTCTTCGTAAAGATGGTTTTTCGGCGGTCTGTATGGGCGTCAGTAGCTCTTCACAGCGTCGGTTTAGGGTTGTGTGGTGTATTGCGGTGGCGTCATTGCCGATAGTCCGTTATTTGCACTACATGGTGCAAAGATAGAAAAAAATATTATAAACTGCAAATTTTTTTAGATAAAAAATGAAAAGAGGGGATGGGAGGGGGTTAAAAAGGAGTTGGCGGTAGGAGGTCGAGCGTCCTCGCTCGACAACACAGACCAGACATTGCATACTTTTTTATTATGCGGTTTGGGTGGTGCTGTCGAGCGGGGACGCTCGACCTCCTATTCTTCATTTACTTTCTTCCTCACATACAGCGCATAACTACTCGCTTTCAGACCTTTCGGATTGTTGCATATATACTCCATGTACCTGTCGAAGTCGTCCGCATCACGCACAATTCTATCGAAAATACCGTGCTGCCATACGGTGCCGTTTTTCCCTGTCTCTTCATTTATACGATGCGCCGTAAAACTCTTCACTTTTGCTATTAGCTGCACTATCGGCACTACAGAGAGCGGAGTGAGAAGCAGATGCACATGGTTGGGCATGATGACAAAGGCATGGATGAGATAGTTTTTCTCATCGAAAAACCTTATGGCATCGGAAACAATGGTCTGCACACGTTTGTCGGCAAGTATGCAACTGCCGTGTCCGGTATCAATCCAACGTTCTATCCGTCGTGCTATTTCAAGAGGCTGCTTGTCAGACTTTCTGTCTGTTGTCCCCATCCATTTCTTGGTTGCTGTTTCCCTCTCCATCTTCTTTAACTCGTCCAGTTTTTCTTGTGGCAGTGAGTCGGCAAGCCTGAATGTTACGAATACGGTCTTGTTCTCTTGGAACCAGTGTGGCAGTCGCTTGCCGTAAATATGGACAAACTCTTTCTTGTTGAGAAACTGGATGTTGTCGCAGGTGGTGTCGGTCATAGGGTGTTTTTTGATTTTAAGAAATGTTAGTAGATTTAGGAGGTCGAGCGTCCCGCTCGACAACACAGATCAGATGTTGCATACTTTTTTTATTATGCGGTTTGGGTGATGTTGTCGAGCGAGACGCTCGACCTCCTATTTCTTCCTCGGCTTGCGTCTTGCCCATCCTTCTTCGCTGAAGTCGGGGATGTCGCCTTTGAGGCGCACTTCGTGTGCTTGTGCCATGAGCTGGCGCCAGTCGGTGCTTTCGGGGTGTTTGTCCTGCCGTTGGGTGTCGCCCTTACGGCCGCCGCGCTGGCGTGTGGCGTTCTGTCGTGTGCCTCGTGCCGTGTCGCGTCGTGGTGTCCGCTCCTTGGCGTTGTCGCGTGAGGGCGTGTCGTCGGCGTCGTTGCAGCGCACGGTGCGGTTGCGGTACTTGGCTCCGTTGAGGGCCCGCATCACCTTTTGGGCATCGGCTTCGGGCACTTCTATGTAGGAGATGCGTGCGAGGAGGTCGATGTGTCCCACTTCCTGCCGTCCCTGCACGTTGCGGTTGATGAACTGCATCACCTCGCCGGGATAGAAGCCGTCGTCCTTGCCGAGGTTGATGAAGAGCCGTCGGAATCCCTTCTCTGCCTTGCGCTTGCCGCCCTTTTCGCGGCCGGCACCCTTGTCTGAGCGTTCGGAGGAGCTTTTGGAGGATGGTTTCACTATTTCGGGAGCGTCGGCGTAGTATTTGAGGAAGCGTCCGAATTCGAGCGACACTATCTTCTTGAGGATGTCCTCCTTGTCGAAGTACTCGAAGTGGCGGTTGATGTCGGCCATGAAGGGTGCAATCTGTTCTTCATCGACATCCACTTTCTCTATCTCGTCGATGGCTTTGAAGAGTTGCTTGGAGCAAATCTCCTGCGGCGTGGGGAGGGTGCCATCGACGAATGCCTTGCCGATGGTCTTCTCTATGGCACGCACTTTTCCTTTCTCCTTGGTGTGTATGATGGATATTGATGTGCCTTTCTTGCCGGCACGCCCCGTTCTGCCGGAGCGGTGGGTGTAGCTTTCTATGTCGGCAGGCAGACCGTAGTTTATGACATGTGTGAGGTCGTCGACATCGAGTCCGCGTGCCGCCACATCGGTGGCTACGAGGAGTTGCGTGATGTGTTGGCGGAACTTCTGCATTGTTATGTCGCGCTGCTGCTGCGAGAGGTCGCCGTGCAGCGGTTCGGCGTTGTAGCCGTCGCGAATGAGTTTGTCGGCCACTTCCTGCGTCTCTGCCTTGGTGCGGCAGAAGATGATGCCGTAGATGCGTGGATAGTAATCGACGATGCGCTTGAGTGCGAGGTACTTGTCCTTGGCGTTCACCATATAATATATGTGGTTCACGTTCTCGGCTCCCTCGTTGCGCGAGCCCACCACTATCTCCTTGTGGTCGTGCAGGTAGCCTTGTGCTATCTTCTCTATCTCCTTGCTCATGGTGGCTGAGAAGAGGAGCGTGTTGCGTTCGGTGGGTACGTTGTCGAATATTTCGTTGATGCTGTCGGAGAATCCCATGTTGAGCATCTCGTCGGCTTCGTCGAGCACCACGTTCTGCACGTTGTCGAGCTTGGCGGCTCCGCGGTGCATGAGGTCGATGAGTCGTCCCGGCGTCGCTACTATTATCTGTGCTCCGCGTTTGAGTGCGTGCATCTGGTCGATGATGGATGTTCCTCCATACACCGCCACGATGTTGATGCCCTTGATGTATTTTGCGAACGACTTGAGGTCGTCGGCTATTTGCAGGCATAGTTCTCGTGTCGGCGAGATTACTATTGCCTGTGTCTTTCGTTCTGTGGGGTCGGTGCGTTGTAGGAGTGGAATGCCGAAAGCGGCGGTCTTGCCTGTGCCTGTCTGGGCGAGGGCTATGACGTCGTTGCCGTTGCCGAGCAGGTATGGAATCACTTCTTCCTGCACGGGCATGGGGTGTTCGAAACCGAGTTCGTCGATGGCGCGGCGTATTTCGGGGGCGACGCCTAATTCTTCAAATGTCTGCATGATGGTTGGGATTGGGGGATGGAGGTGTGTCCTCCGGTGCCTTTGTGGCTTCTTAAAAAAGTTGAGTGGGTGTCAAAACGGGAGTTAGCGGAAGTTGTCGGAAGTCAATCCGCTAACTTCAGTTTTGAGACACCGTCTATTCTGAAAAAACGTGTTGCCTTTATTCGGCCTTTTTAGCGTTCACTTTCACCACTTCGACGGTGAAGACGAGGGTGGAGTAGGGCTTGATTGCGCCGGCAGGGCGTGAGCCGTAGGCGAGGTTCTGCGGTATGTAGAGCATCCACTTGCTGCCTTCGGGCATCATGCAGAGTGCTTCTGTCCATCCCTTTATCACCTGGTCGGGGCGGAATGTGGTGGTGTCGGGTGTGCGCTTGTAGCTGCTGTCGAACACGTTGCCGTCGATGGTGTGGCCTTCGTAGCGTACGGTGATGTTGTCGTCGGCCTTGGCGATGGGTCCTTCGCCCTTCTTGAGCACCTTGTACTGGAGTCCGGAGGGGAGAGTCACGACGCCCTCGTTGGTGGCGTTCTTCTGTAGCCAGAGTTCGTTGTCGAGCTTGTAGGCGGCGTTCTTCTTATCCTCTTCGGCCTTGCGTATGTTCATGAAGTGCTCGCTTGCTTTCTCGACGTTCATTATCGTGGTGTCGCCGAGAACGGCAGCGATGAATCCTTCGTTGAACTTCTTCTTGTCGATGGTGTAGGGAGTGCCTTCGAAGTCGCCCTTTACGCCGGTGAACATGCGCTGTTCGAGCATCTGTGCCACTACATATCCTGCGACACGGGCGTTGAAGTCGGCCTGCTCCGACTTGCTGAGGGCTTCACGGAGAGCGGTGGCGAAGTTGCCGAAGTTGGCTGAATCCACCTGCATCTGGTTGGTGATGTACTGGTCGAGGCCTCGTGTGAGAGCCTGTCCTGCGGCGTAACTGAGTGAGTCGGAGGGCGTTGTGAGTGCTACGACCTCCTTCTTCTGTGGTTCCGGGGTCTTCTGTTTCTTCTTGCCGGGGAGCTCGGGAGCTGCGGCAAATGTTGCGCTCGCTACGAAGAGGAGCGCGATGAGAGTGATATGTTTCATTGTCTTTCTATTAGAAAAAGTCGCGCTCCGCATGTGCAAAGGCATCGTTGAGGTGCTTTTGTTCATGCGGAGCGCGGATGGTGTGATGTATTATTTGCCTACCTTTATGAGTTCAATCTTGAACACGAGGGGAGAGAAGGGCTTGATCTGTCCGGTCTCACGCTCGCCGTAAGCGAGTTCCTGCGGAATGTAAACTTCCCATACAGAGCCTTCGGGCATGTGTACGAGTGCTTCTGTCCATCCCTTTATCACCTGGTTGGCACGGAGATCTACGGGTTTGCCGTTCTTGTAGCTGCTGTCGAAGACGGTGCCGTTGATGAGGCGACCTTCGTAGTTTACGGTCACAAGCGATGTGTCCTTAGGCATTGCGCCCTTGCCTTCCTTGATAACCTTGTACTGGACTCCAGAGGGAAGCACCTTCACGCCTTCTTTCTTGGCGTTGGCTGCCATCCACTCTTCGCCGGCCTTCTTGTTGGGGCCGTACTGCTCTTCCATAGCCTTGGCCTTCACTTCCTGAATCTTTTTCTGCATTGTCATCTGTGCCTGTGCCATGTTCATAAAGCCGTACTTGCCTTTCACGCCCTGCACGAATCCTGCCATGAAGTTCTTGAGTGAGATGGTCTTTGTGCTGTCCTCGCCGAAGAGCTCGTGGTTGATGCCCTTCACCATGCGGTTGGAAATCTGCTGTCCTATCTGCACACCCATGTAGTAGGCGGCCTTCTTCTTGTCGTCGCCGGCATTTGCACCGTCGTTGAGACCCTTGATGAAGGCATCCATGTAGGTAGTGTCAATCTCCATCTGTGTGAGATATTCCTTCAGACCCTGGGTCTGTGCCATACCCATAGCATAGCTGAGGGTATCGACGTCGGTTTTGAGGTTGGGCTTCTGTGTTGAGTTGCCGCATGAAGCCATGAAGCTTGCGGCGGTGATAGCCAGAGCGGCTACGATTGTAAGCTTTTTCATTTTTGTATATTGCGTTTATGTTTTTTTTCTTGAGTAAGAAGTTAGAGAAGTTAAAGAAGTTAGAGGAGTTAAGAAGTTAGAGAAGTTAAAGAAGTTAGAGAAGTTAAAGCCAAATGCTTTGTCTCTTTACTTTTTTACCTTTTTACTTTTTTACTCTTTTACTTTAACTCCTTCTCTTTTTACTTTTTTACTTTTTTACTCTTTTACTCTTATTTCACTTCTATCAGTTCCACATCGAACACGAGTGCTGAGAAGGGAGGAATCTGCTGTCCTGCTCCGTGCTCGCCGTAAGCGAGGTTGTAGGGGATGAAGAAGCGGTACTTTGCGCCCTCTTTCATGAGCTGCAGGCCTTCTGTCCAGCCGGCGATGACGCCGTTGAGCGGGAATGTTGCGGGTTCTCCGCGCTGAATGCTGCTGTCGAAGAGAGTGCCGTCGATGAGCATTCCCTCGTAGTGGCACACCACAGCATCGGTGGCTTTCGGCTGGCGGCCGGTGCCTTCCTTGATTACCTGGTACTGCAATCCTGAGGGGAGCACAGTCACGCCTTCTTTCTTGGCGTTGTCGGCGAGCCATGCTTCGCCTTTCTGCTTGTTCTCCTTGTACTTCTCGGCGGCTGCTGCACGCTGTTTCTTCTCCTGGTTCTCAAAGAATTCCTTTACGATTGTCTGCGCTTCGGCATCGCTTATCTGCGGCTCTCTGCCCTCGATGACATCCTTGATAGACTGTGCGAAATCGTCGATGTTGAGCCCTTCGGCACCCATCTGCGACAACTGACGGCCTATACCAAGGCCCAAAGCGTAACTTACTTTATCCATATTGCGTTTATTATTAATGTGTCAAACGTGATTTAAAAACATGCAAATTTACTATTTTTCCGTGAGAGGTAAGGCTTCTTTGGCGAAAAATTAAGAATTTTGTAGATAATTATAGAACTTTACCGTACCTTTGTAAAGGTTTACTTGACACATTATCAGACAATGACAGAAGATTTCGACATACGCAAAGAAAGCTCCGTACAGGGAGAAAAGGACTTCGAGAACGCCCTGCGTCCGCTGCGTTTCGGCGATTTCAGCGGTCAGCAGAAGGTGGTGGAGAATCTGGAGGTGTTCGTGGAGGCGGCAAAATACCGCGGCGAACCGCTCGACCACACGCTGCTGCACGGTCCGCCCGGACTGGGAAAGACGACGCTGAGCAACATCATCGCCAACGAGCTTGGTGTGGGTTTCAAGATTACCAGCGGTCCCGTGCTGGACAAGCCGGGCGACCTCGCCGGCATACTCACCTCGCTTGAGCCGCGCGACGTGCTCTTCATCGACGAGATACACCGCCTCTCGCCGGTTGTGGAGGAGTATCTTTACTCGGCGATGGAGGACTACCGCATCGACATAATGATAGACAAAGGTCCCTCGGCACGCTCCATACAGATAGACCTCAACCCCTTCACCCTCGTCGGTGCCACCACCCGCAGCGGCTTGCTGACGGCTCCGCTGCGTGCCCGCTTCGGCATAAACCTGCACCTGGAGTACTACGACCCCGACACGCTGCGCCGCATCCTGCGCCGCTCTGCCGGCATAATGGGTGTGCCGATAGACGACGATGCCGCCATAGAGATAGCACGCCGCTCACGCGGAACGCCACGAATAGCCAACGCCCTGCTGCGCCGTGTGCGCGACTTTGCCCAGGTGAAAGGCAACGGCCGCATAGACAACGACATAGCAAGGCTGTCGCTCTCGGCACTAAACATCGACCAGTACGGTCTCGACGAGATTGACAACAAGATACTGCTCACCATCATCGACAAGTTCCACGGCGGTCCGGTGGGCGTGAGCACCATCGCCACAGCCATCGGCGAGGACACGGGAACGCTTGAAGAAGTGTATGAACCCTACCTCATCATGGAGGGATTCATCAAGCGCACACCGCGTGGACGCATGGCTACGCCGCTGGCCTTCAAGCATCTTGGACGCAACTTCACGGCGAGCAGCGCGGCACAGCCGGGACTTTTTGACTGAAACGCTTATGGAAATCCTTCTTCACTACATCTGGAAACACCGCATCCTGCCGCTCCACGAGCTGCACACCACCGACGGACGCCTCGTGGAGGTGATAGACCCCGGTCTGCACAACCGCCACGACGGTCCCGACTTCTTCAATGCCAAGGTGAAAATCGGCGGCGTGATGTGGGTGGGAAATGTGGAGATACACGAGAAATCAGCCGACTGGTACGCCCATCGACATGATAAGGACGAAGCATACAACAACGTGGTGCTGCACATAGCGTCGGTGATAAATGCCGACATTGTCACTGCCGACGGGTCGCATCCGCCGCAGCTGGAGTTGCATGTGCCGCAGAGTGTTATCAATAATTATAGCCGTCTGCTTGCCGCCGACCCTTATCCTCCGTGTCGTGAGGCAGTGATGCGGCTGCCGTCGCTCACCATACACTCATGGATGAGCGCACTCGGAGCGGAGCGTATCGACGACAAAGGCGTGGCGATAGAGCGGCGTGTGGCGCAGTCGGACGGTTCGTGGGAGAAGGCTTTCTTCATAACGCTTGCCCGTGCCTTCGGCTTCGGCACCAACAGCGACGCCTTTGAACAGTGGGCCACGGCTCTGCCGCTGATGCAGGTGGCTCATCATCGCGACCATCCCATGCAGGTGGAGGCGATGTTCTTGGGTACGGCAGGACTCCTCGATGCCGATGCCATGCCGCAACGACAGCGTGAGGCGGCTCTCTCCGACGCTTACTTCACGGCCTTGCGCCGCGAATACACATATCTTGCACACAAGTTCTCGCTCACGGCAATGCCCCGGACGGCGTGGCGATTCATGCGTCTGCGCCCACAGAACTCGCCCTATATACGCCTTTCGCAGCTTGCCACGCTCTACTGTTCGCGCCGTGCCGACCTGAGCAGGGTGGCGTCGTGCGCCACTCTCGACGAGGTGGGCAGTGCTCTGGCAACGGAAGTGGGCGACTATTGGCGCACACACTACTCGTTTGGCAACGAGAGCAAGGCGAACGCAAAGCGGCTCTCAGAGGCTTCGGTGCAGCTGCTGGTGGTGAACGCCGTGGTGCCGATGCTCTATGCCTACGGCCGTCACCGCCAGGACGAGACGCTCATCCAGCGTGCCGCCACGCTCATGGAGGAACTTCCGCCGGAGGATAATACTTACATAAGATTATGGAGAGAGTGCGGTGTGAAGGCGGAGAATGCCGCCGACACGCAGGCTTTGATACAATTGCACCGCCGGTATTGCGAGAGAAAGGAGTGCTTGAGGTGCAGGTTCGGGTATTATCTTCTAAAGGGAGGTAGCGGAAGTATTTAAGGGAGTTATCGGAAGTTAGAAGGGAGTTAATGGAAGTTATCGGACGTATGTGACACTTGTTGAGCAAGTTGTGGTAATGTCCGATAACTTCCATCCGCCGCAGGCGGATTAACTTCCCATTAACTTCCGATAACTTCCTTTTTAAACCTACCTCATCGCCAGTGCCTTGTTCTCCTCGGCTTCCATTATTTCGCGCTCTCCGGGACCTTTGTCGTTGATGCCGCAGAGGTGGAGAATGCCGTGGATGATGACGCGGTAGAGTTCGTCGTCATAGTCCTTTCCGAACTTCTCGGCGTTGGAACGGACGGTGTCGAGCGATATGACGATGTCGCCGCTGACTATTCCCGGTTCGTCGTAGTCGAAGGTGATGACATCGGTGTAGTAGTCGTGGCCGAGGTATTCGTTGTTCACTTCGAGTATTTTCTCGTCGTCAACGAACATGTAGCCCACTTCACCCACCTTGTAGCCGTGGGCTGCTGCGACGGCACGAATCCATGCAGAAGTGTCGCGCTTCCTTATTTTCGGCATCTTTACGCCGTCGGTGTTGTATGTAATCATATCTGATTTTTTTGAAGTTCAAATTGTGGATTGCTTTTTCGTACCGCTTTAAATCTCCTTGTTAGGCAGTAATTCGGAGCAGTCTCTGCCGTAGTGCATGAGTTCCCTCACCACCGATGACGACACGCTGTCCATGCCGGGGAGGGCGAAGAGGACGATGGTCTCAATGCCGGTGAGGCGGCGGTTGATGTCGGCCTGTTCGCGTTCTGCCTCGAAGTCCTTCACGGTCCGCACGCCTTTGACGATGAACTGCGCCCCTACGCTGTCGGCGAAATCAACGGTGAGGCAGGAGTATTGCTCTACGCTGATGCGCGGTTCGTCGCTGTAAAGGCGGCGTATGGCATCCACACGCTCTTCGGCGGAGAGCATGTAACGCTTGCCGATGTTCACTCCCACGCCGATGATAAGGCGGTCGAAGAGCGGCAATGAGCGGCGCACGATGGAGTCGTGGCCTATGGTGAAGGGGTCGAATGAACCCACGAATATTGCTGTGCGTTGCATGATGGAGTTTGTTTTTATTACACTTTTATGGTTGTCCCTTTTACGTTAGTTTTTCGTATGGGAGAGTTTCAGCCATTCAATGAAGTCCTTGCGTGTCAGTCCGAGTGTCCGCAGATTGTTCTTTACGATGAATTCTGGCACGGGGTCAATGTGCGTTTGAAGGATGATTGACCTCAGACAGCCCTCTTTTTCCCATTTTTCATGTCCTCCTTCAGTTGATATGCGGCAGCAACCCACATGAAAAAGAAACTCTCTGAATTGGACTAAGGACACGTTACTGAGTTTGTAGGTATTCATCAGCAGACGAGTTCGGTGTGAACATTTGTTTTACGGTATTCGGGCATGGCAAGTATTCTGCTTGCCGAACGGTTGCGCTTGAGGATGTCGGTAACACTTGGTTCTGTGGCAACCTCCTGTTCTATATCCCAACCATGGCGTTTCAGGTCGTTGTACAGGGTTCCGTTGGCAATCTGTTCTTTCAGCCATTCGTGCAGCATGTATTCAAAATCCATTTTTGCCTTGTCTTCTGTAAGGTCGTAACCGCTGATGTCAAGCGATGGACAATAGGCTATGTAGGCATCTTTCTCCTTGAAGAGAAACACGCTTACGGAAACATTTATCTCGTTTCCTTTCAGTGTTATTGCATTTTTTTTATCCATCTTGTTTTTGTTCTTATCCTTATGCAAAGATATAGAATTTCTTTTATAAACGGTCAAAGTTGCGGGGATAAAAACGGGTGTGAATGCAGCTGTTCTGCAAACAAGCCTTGTTTGGAGTGTAAACAAGGCTTGTTTGTGATGCAAAGAAGGCTTCTTTACGACGCAAAGAAGCCTTCTTTTTTCATACACTCTTTATATACTCTTCCGCCACGGCGCAGAGCTCGTCGTACCATTCCTGCCCGAAGCGGCGCACAAGCGGCCCTTCGAGGAAGCGATAGACGGGCAGACCGAGTTCGCGACCCTTCTTCACGGCATCGTGACAGACATCCCAACGGTTGTAGTTGAGGGCTATGGTGCCGTCGGCGAAGCGTTTCTCGCGGATGGGGTAGAGGGCGCACGAGATGGGCTTGATGAACTGTGTCTTGCCCTGACGGTAGGCGCGTTCGAGGGCGCAGAGGCAGCAGCCGTTGTCGTAGCAGGTGAAGACGCAATCCTTGCCGCCCACGATGCTGGTGACGAGGTCGCCCTCACGGTCGGTGTAGGCTACGCCCTGCTTGTCGACGACGGTCTGCGCCTGTGCCGACATGTCGCCCCAGACGGTGTCGAGGGCACTCTCTATGCCGGCTATTTCGTCGAGGGTGACGGGTGCGCCGGCGTCGCCTTCGACACAGCAGATGCCTTTGCAGGCGTCGAGGTCGCAGCAGAACTCCTCGGTGATGATGTCGGAGGAGACGAGGATGGAGTTTATATCTAAAATCATTGTGATGTGTTTTGTCGTGTGAAATGCCGCTCTTGGGATTTTTTGTGAGGCGGCTTCCGCCTCGTTTACCACTCTACAGGTTCTTTGCCCCACTGCTTGAGGTAGGCGTTGCACTGTGAGAAATGGTGGTTGCCGAACCATCCGCCACGGTTGGCGGAGAGTGGCGAGGGGTGTACCGACTGCAGGATGAGGTGCCGTGTCGAGTCGATGAGGCTCGCCTTGGAGCGTGCGTAGCCTCCCCAGAGTATGAAGACGAGGTGGTCGCGGTGGGCGGAGAGGGCGCGTATGGCGGCGTCGGTGAACTCCTCCCAACCGTGCCTCTGGTGGCTGGCGGCCTGATGTGCACGCACGGTGAGGGTGGCGTTGAGCAGCAGCACGCCCTGACGCGCCCAGCGGGTGAGGTCGCCTGATGTGGGGATGGGGGTGCCGAGGTCGTTGTTTATCTCCTTGAATATGTTCTGAAGCGACGGCGGAAAGGGTACGCCCTCATTTACAGAGAAGCTCAGTCCGTGCGCCTGTCCGGGCTCGTGATAGGGGTCCTGCCCTATTATCACCACCTTGACACGCTGGAACGGACAGAGGTTGAAGGCGTTGAACACCAGCGGTGCGGGAGGGTAGCAGACGCCGGTGCGGTACTCCTGGCGCACGAAATCGGTGAGACGCTCGAAATATGGCTGCTCAAATTCGTGGGCGAGGTGTTCGCGCCACGACTCTTCTATCTTTACATTCATGGCTGCAAAAATACAAAAAATATTCTACAATGTGGGCGGTAGCGGCCTGCGAGGGGCAGAAAGACGGCGAAAAACGCTGCCGGTATGGAATAAAAAGCGTAACTTTGCCTTGCTTCCGCGCGGAAAAGGAAGGGTAGAAGGGTCTGGCGACAGGGCTTGGCTGCATGGATATTTTTGCGGGAATGCGCTTGAAACTATTATTATAAAAACAATCAAACATCATGAAACGCTATTTTTCCACAACCATGGCTCTCGCCTTTGCCATGGCGATGAGTGCGCAGACACTGTTTGTCGGCACTTACAACATCCGTCAGCACAACAGCGGCGACGACAAGGAAGGCAACGTATGGACGGTACGCAGCAAGGTGATTGCCGACCTGATAAACTTTGAAGACCCCGACGCCTTCGGCACGCAGGAGTGCTTCAAGTCGCAGCTCGACGACCTTACGGCGCGTCTCGACGGCTACGCCCACATCGGGGTGGCGCGTGACGACGGCAAGGAGAGCGGCGAGTATTCCGCCATATTCTACAAGAAGGAGCGTCTGCAACTGCTCCGCCACGGCGACTTCTGGCTCAGCGAGACACCCGACAAACCCGGACTCGGATGGGATGCAGCCTGCATACGCATCTGTTCCTGGGGCGAGTTCAGGCAGAAAGACACCGGCTTCAGATTCCATTACTTCAATCTTCACATGGACCATGTGGGCGTAGTGGCGCGCCGCGAAGCCGCCAAACTCGCTGTGAAGAAGATAAAGGAGATAGCAAAGGGCGGTCCGGTGGTGCTCACTGGCGACTTCAACGTGGACCAGACCGACGAGATTTACCGCATATTCACCACATCGGGAGTGCTCAAGGATTCATACGAATGCGCTGAATTTCGCTTTGCGGAGAACGGCACCTTCAACTCGTTCAACCCTTGGTTGAAGAGCGATTCGCGCATCGACCATGTGTTCGTTTCGCCGAAATTCAATGTGAAACGCTACGGAATGCTTACCGATATGTACTGGACAAAGAACCCCGCCTACAACGCCGGAGAGCAGAAAGGACACGATGCGCCGCAGGAACTGCGCTTCAAGGAATATCAGCTCCGCACGCCGTCAGACCATTATCCGGTGCTGGTGAAGATGAGGTACGAGAAGTAAACTTACGGAAACCGTATCCGGGAAAGCCGGATTCAGACTGCTGGTAAGCGTCTCCGCGATGCTAGTATATATACATCAAAAAAATATCGCTCAAGTTC
>USEC01000046.1 GCA_900553595.1 uncultured Prevotella sp.
AGAATTTTGTTTGTTTTTATTTTGCAACACTAAGATAAGTGAAATTTCTGACATGACAAAATCCTGAGCAACTTTTTGTTGCTCAGGTGCTTATAAAAAACATTAAATTATAGTGTTGCGGAAATAAGGATACATTAAATGTCAATGGTTCTTCTCCCGTTCTTGCCTTGTAATCTTCGTAAAGCATTTTGCGCATTTTTTCCACCATGACTTTCTTTTGAGCTTTGGCAGATTCCCAACGCTTTATGGCTTCGGCTCTTGTGATTTTTTCCATAAAAGTTAATTTACCTTATGTGAAGATGGTGCAAGTGAGTGCAATGAAAGCTTGCTTTCTGATTGCCGAATGCAGCCTATCTTATGCAAAGGTACATAATTTCTTCTAAATCAAAAACTTTCTGAAAAATAAATGTCTTGTGCAAGCCCGTCGGTTGCCGCTTCTTGCTGCTTTGTTTTCTTCGCTTTCCTCCATGTGCGGGACTTCTTTATATTATTAATGTGCAAGCGTCAAAAAAAGTGCAAATCATTCGCAAAATCATAACAAAATCAGTAATTTTGCAATTTGGAATAAAAGGCGGTGTGTCAAAACAGAAGTTATCGGAAGTTAGGCTAACTCCCGTTTTTGACACACCTCCTTGAAAAAGGGGATAACAATCCTTTGCACTCAATGAAAAATGGAAAATAAAGATACAAAAAATGCGTATGTGCGCCAGGTGGCTGAGCAGAAATACGAATACGGCTTCACAACCGATGTGCATACCGACATCATAGAAACAGGACTCAACGAGGACATCGTGCGACTCATCTCGGCAAAGAAGGGCGAGCCGGACTGGATGCTCGACTTCCGCCTCAAGGCTTTCCGCCACTGGCTCACCATGAAGCAGCCGGAGTGGGGACATGTGCATCTGCCCGAAATCGACTATCAGGCAATATCCTACTATGCCGACCCGCTCGCCAAGAAAAAGAACGAGAAGAAGGAAATCGACCCCGAACTGATGAAGACCTTCGACAAACTTGGCATTCCGCTCGAGGAGCGTCTGGCTCTTAGCGGCGTGGCGGTGGATGCCATCATGGACTCCGTCAGCGTGAAAACCACCTTCAAGCAGCACCTCGCCGAGAAGGGCATCATCTTCTGCTCCATCGGCGACGCCATAAAGACGCATCCCGACCTCGTGCGTGAGTACCTCGGAACGGTAGTGCCCTACCGCGACAACTTCTTCGCAGCGTTGAACAGCGCCGTCTTCTCCGACGGTTCGTTCGTGTATATACCCAAAGGCGTGCGCTGCCCGATGGAGCTGAGCAGCTACTTCCGCATCAACGCGCGCAACACGGGACAGTTCGAGCGCACGCTCATCATTGCCGACGACGATGCATACGTCTCCTATCTCGAAGGCTGCACCGCGCCTATGCGCGACGAGAACCAGCTTCATGCTGCCATTGTGGAGATTGTGGTGAACGACCGGGCGGAAGTGAAATACTCCACCGTGCAGAACTGGTACCCGGGTGACGAGCACGGCAAGGGCGGAGTGCTCAATCTCGTGACGAAGCGTGGCGACCTGCGCGGTGTGGCTTCCAAACTTTCATGGACCCAGGTGGAGACGGGTTCGGCCATAACATGGAAGTATCCGTCGTGCGTACTGCGCGGCGACGGCTCGCAAGCCGAATTCTATTCCGTCGCCGTCACCAACAACTATCAGGAGGCGGACACCGGTACGAAGATGATACATATAGGGAAGAACACCAAATCGACAATCATCTCGAAAGGCATATCGGCAGGACATAGCCAGAACTCCTACCGCGGACTCGTGCGTGCCACGCGCAACGCCGACGGAGCACGCAACTACTCGTCGTGCGACTCGCTGCTGCTCGGATCCGACTGCGGGGCGCACACCTTCCCCTACATGGACATACACAACGACACGGCAGTGGTGGAGCACGAGGCGACGACATCGAAAATCTCCGAGGACCAGCTCTTCTACTGCAACCAGCGAGGCATACCCACCGAGCAGGCGGTAGGACTTATCGTCAATGGCTACGCCAAGGACGTGCTCAACAAGCTCCCCATGGAGTTCGCAGTGGAGGCGCAGAAGCTGCTCAGCGTGTCGCTGGAAGGAACGGTGGGATAAGGCTTCGCCGCCGTCACATGAAGCCGCGCCATCGCCGGAGGACGGAAAACCGACGGCAATGACGGGGACAGACAAACGACAAAATCCAAAAAATCAAAACTCGATATATGTTAGAAGTAAAGAACCTCCACGCCACAATCGCTGGCAAGGAAATATTGCGAGGCATCAACCTCACCATCAACGACGGCGAAATACACGCCATCATGGGACCCAACGGTTCGGGAAAATCCACACTCAGCGCAGTGCTCACGGGCAATCCGCTCTACGAAGTCACTGAAGGCGAGGCGTGGTTCAACGGCAAGAACATACTTGAAATGAAGCCGGAAGACCGCGCACACGAGGGACTCTTCCTCTCGTTCCAGTATCCTGTGGAGATTCCCGGCGTGTCAATGACCAACTTCCTCAAGGCTGCCGTCAATGAAAAGCGCAAGTATCAGGGGCTGTCCGAGCTGAAGGCCGGCGACTTTCTGAAACTCATGAACGAGAAACGCAAGATCGTGGAACTCGACTCCAAGTTCACACGCCGCTCCGTCAATGAGGGATTCTCCGGCGGAGAAAAGAAGCGCAACGAGATATTCCAGATGGCAATGCTCGAACCCCGCCTCGCCATTCTCGACGAGACCGACTCCGGACTCGATGTTGATGCAATGCGCATCGTCGCCGACGGCGTGAACAAGATGCATACTCCCGAAACATCCGCAATCGTGATAACCCACTACGAGCGTCTGCTCGACATGATAAAGCCCGATGTGGTGCATGTGCTCTACCAGGGACGCATCGTGAAGACTGCCGGTCCGGAACTCGCCAAGGAGATTGAGCAGAGAGGCTACGACTGGATAAAGGCTGAAATAGGAGAATAGGAAAGGAGGCCCGGCTTCCGGTGGTTTCCGTCCTGAAAGGACTCCTTACCACTTCCGCCCCTTTAAAAAAGCAAAGCAACAATGAACAGCGAAAAACAATATATCGACCTCTACCGGCAGTGCCGCGAGCAGCTCTGTGCCCACAGCGCCGCCCCGCTCAACGCCGTGCGTGACGCCGCCTTCGCCGATTTCGGGCGTCTCGGCTTCCCCCCGCGTAAGGTAGAACGTTACAAATACACCGATATTGCCGAGATGTTCGCCCCCGACTACGGGCTGAACATCAACCGTCTGGATATTCCCGTGGACCCCTACAAGGCGTTCCGGTGCGATGTCCCCAATCTGAGCACATCGCTCTATTTCGTCATCAACGATCAGTTCCGCTCCTCGCTGCAGCCCAAGGAGAACCTGCCCGAAGGCATAACCGTAGCCTCGCTCGCACAATACGCCGCGGAACACCCCGACTTCGTGGCGGAACACTATGCGCGTCTGGCGTCAACATCCGACGATGCCGTCACCGCACTCAACACCATGCTGGCGCAGGACGGGCTCCTCATCCGTGTGGAGAAGAACGTGCGCGTGGAACGCACGGTGCAGGTCATCAACATACTGCGCTCCGATGTGCCGCTGATGATAAACCGTCGCGTGCTTATCGTGATGGAAGAGGGTGCCGAAGCCAAGTTCCTCTTCTGCGACCATGCTGCCGACGACCGTGAGTTTCTCACTACGCAGGTAATCGAAGCCTATGTCGCCGACAACGCATCGCTCGACCTCTACTGCATGGAGGAGACGCATTACAAAAACACCCGCGTCTCGAATGTCTATGTGCAGCAGCAGCGCGACTCGCGGTTCAACCACAATGTCATAACGCTTCACAACGGCGTGACACGCAACCGCCTTGATGTGCAGCTCAAGGGCGAGGGTGCCGAGTGCTGGTGCAACGGCTGCGTCATCGCCGACAAGAATCAGCATGTGGACAACAACACGCTCATCGACCATCAGGTGAGCCGTTGCACAAGCCACGAGAAGTACAAGTATGTGCTCAACGATGCCGCCGTGGGAGCCTTTGCCGGCCGTGTCCTCGTGCGTCACGGGGCACAGCACACCGTCTCCGAGGAGGTGAACCAGAACCTTTGCGCCACCCGTGAGGCACGGATGTACACACAGCCCATGCTCGAAATATATGCCGACGACGTGAAATGCTCGCACGGCAGCACCGTGGGACAGCTCAACGACGCCGCACTCTTCTACATGAGGCAGCGTGGAATAAGCGAGAAGGAAGCGAAACTGTTGCTTGAATTTGCCTTCATCAACGAAGTTGTGGACCAGATAAAGCTCGAACCGCTTCGCGATCGTTTGCACTATCTTGTCGAAAAGCGATTCCGTGGTGAACTGAGCAAGTGTGAAGGCTGCAAACTTTGCAAGTAAAAAACAAAACGTTTTGCAGTCTTTGCCAAATTGAATAGAAGGATGAGCGGATTGATGTGTAATTGTTTTTGAGTAAAAAAGTTGCTCATGAAAGAAAGAATATCCTTATGCCCCCCGTCTTGTATGGCGTTGCTTATCCCTTGAAAATGAAATAAAACAGATTATGTACGATATTAATAAAGTCCGTGCCGACTTCCCGATTCTTTCGCGCGAAGTCTATAATCGCCCTCTGGTGTATCTCGACAACGCCGCAACGACGCAGAAACCGCTCTGCGTTCTCGATGCCATGCGGGAGGAATATCTTAATGTCAATGCCAATGTGCACCGCGGAGTGCATTACCTTTCGCAACGCGCCACCGACCTGCATGAGGCTGCACGCGAACGGGTGCGCAACTTTCTGAATGCGGAGAAGACCGAAGAGATAATCTTTACACGCGGAACGACGGAGAGCATAAATCTTGTTGCCGCTTCATTCTGTGAGGAGTTTATGCACGAAGGCGACGAGGTGATAGTCTCGGCAATGGAGCATCACAGCAATATCGTGCCTTGGCAGCTGCAAGCGGCAAAGCGCGGCATAGCCATAAAGGTGGTTCCCATGAACGAAAAAGGGGAACTCCTGCTCGACGAATACGAAGCACTCTTCTCCGAACGCACCCGGATTGTGAGCGTGGCGCATGTCAGCAATGTGCTCGGAACGGTGAATCCCGTGAAGGAAATGGTGCGTATTGCTCACGAACATGGCGTTCCGGTGCTTGTGGATGGCGCACAGTCGGCTCCGCATACTGCCATCGATGTGCGCGACCTCGACTGCGATTTCTTCGCTTTCAGCGGTCATAAGATTTACGGTCCCACCGGCATCGGTGTGCTTTACGGTAAGGAGTCGTGGCTCGACCGTATGCCTCCCTATCAGGGCGGAGGCGAGATGATAGAGAGCGTGAGCTTCGAACGCACTGTCTTCGAGAAGCTTCCGTTCAAGTTCGAGGCCGGCACTCCCGACTATGTAGCCACCCACGGACTCGCCACCGCACTCGATTATGTGACGGAACTCGGCATGGACAACATCGCACGCCATGAGCGTGAACTTACGGAATACTGTGTCCGGCGGATGAAAGAAATCCCCGGAATGCGCCTTTTCGGCACAGCCGGGGATAAGGATGCAGTGGTGTCGTTCCTCGTGGGCGACATACACCACCTTGATATGGGTACTCTTCTCGACCGTCTCGGCATCGCCGTGCGCACCGGTCACCACTGCGCCCAGCCCGTGATGCAGCGTTTCGGCGTGCAGGGCATGGTGCGTGCATCGTTCGCTCTGTACACCACCAACGACGAAATCGACACTCTCGTGGAGGGAATCAGGCGCGTGAGCCAGATGTTCTGAGCCGTCATGCGCCTTTTGCCGGCGTCAGTCCCTGCAACTGAGGAGGGCTGCCACGAACCACAGCACCGCCGCAAGGTGCAGCAGAACGGAGTCGAACGTGAAGAACACCGCCACTGTTCCTGCCAGTTGCGCATGCAGAATGCACATCGTCTGGCGCATGCTCACCTCACGTTCAAGCACCTGCGAGAAGTAGCAGCGTAACCATTCGGCGGGGCGGCACAGTTGTTTCCATACATTTTCCATAGTGTCTTGCATTTGAGAACGGCTGTTGCCGAGGGTCATTTCCTTTTCCATAAGAGATGTATCTTTAATAGGTTTATGTCATGTTCGATGTTGCAAATTTACCTGTTAAGATAGAAACAATATTTCCTTCTCTGATTATTTTCGTTAAATAAAGTTGTAGGTATGCTCAAATCACATTATTATACGGATCTTGTCGAGGCAGGATGCGACGAGGCAGGACGCGGATGTCTTGCCGGAAGCGTTTATGCCGCCGCCGTGATTCTGCCGCCCGACTATGACAACGCACTGCTCAACGACTCGAAAAAGCTCACCGAAAAGCGTCGTTATGCACTCCGCGACGACATCATACGCGACGCCGTGGCGTGGGCGGTGGGTGTCGTCACGCCCGAAGAGATAGACCGTATCAACATCCTACGGGCCAGTTTTCTTGCCATGCACCGTGCCCTCGACCAGCTCAAGGTGCGTCCGGAGGCGGTCATTGTCGATGGCAACCGCTTCACGCCATACCGCGACCTGCCCTACACCACAATAGTGAAGGGCGACGGCAAGTACCAGTCCATTGCCGCAGCGAGCATCCTTGCCAAGACTTTCCGCGACGATTACATGGACGCTCTCGCCAAGGAATATCCCTATTACGACTGGCAAAGCAATAAGGGTTACCCCACACGGGCACACCGCGAAGGCATACGCCTGCACGGAATAAGCCCATATCATCGCAAGAGCTACAATCTGCTCGGCGACGGACAGCTCTCGTTCGACTTCTGACAATATCACTACAAACCTCGAATCATGCGCATGAACAAATACGGTCGGGAACTCGACCTGATACTTCTACTCACCGACAACGGCAGCTATACGGCGCAGCAGCTGGCCGACAGGCTCGGCATCACGCGCCGGATGCTTTACTATTACTTCGAGTATCTGCGCGACTGCGGCTTCCATCTCGTCAAGAGCGGGCTGCGCTACCGTCTCGACCGTTCCTCAACCTTCTTCAAGAAGCTGCAGGCCAACATCGCCCTTTCCGAGGACGAGGCGGCTTACATCTGCCGTATGCTCGACGCTTCGGGCAACGACGACTATACGGCGCAGAGCGTAAGGACGAAGCTCGTGCGCCAGTTCGGGCTTGCCGACACTTCAAATCCTGATGTGCTGCGCCGTGTGAACAAGTGTACGGCGGTGCTGAAGGAGGCGATGCTGCGACGCCAGATGGTGGTGCTGAAGAATTATTCGTCGCCCCACAGCCACACCGTGACCGACCGTATCGTGGAGCCTTTCCTCATGATGAACAACGGGCGCGAGGTGCGTTGCCACGAGATAAAGACCCGTCAGAACAAGACTTTCAAGCTCTCGCGCATGGAGAAGGTCGAGATTATCGACGTGCCGTGGATTCATGAGGAGGAGCACCGGCAGATATATACCGACATATTCATGTTCAGCGGCGAGCACCGCTATCCCGTAGAGCTAACGATGGGGCAGCTTTCCCACAACCTTATGATTGAGGAGTACCCCATGAGCGAACCGTGCTTCACGCCCGACGGCGCTTCCCACTGGCGTTTCTCCACCCATACGGCGTCGCTACTGGGCATCGGCCGCTTCGTGCTCGGCCTTTACGACGACATCGAAATACACGGCGGCGAGGAGCTTTTGGCCTACATCGCAGCCAAGGTGGAGGCAATGAAACGCGGCTGAACGGGCTTCGTGTGGCGTGTTTTTTGCGGTGTCGTTTGCCCGAACCGTCTCTTTTTCTTACTTTTGCATAAGTTATCATCCCACGGAATATGAATCTTCAACGACTGAAATACAAGCTGCACAGCGGAAAGAACCCCAAGTTCCTCTATTATATCTGTGCTTACACGCGTCTTCTTGTGCCACGCTTCATGCTGCGTCCGCGCGTCGCACGCCTCGACGACATAGTGGAGAAGCGTCCCGACCTCGACTATATAGCCCGCCGTGTGCACTACTACGCCAAGGCGTCCATCTATCCCTCCGTCACGCATGAGGAGTGGATGCAGGGCTCGTGCGAGGTGCGCCATACGCCCATGCTGCGCCAGAAGGTCTATTGGCTCGACTCCATGCCTTTCGCGCGCTACTTCCCCAAGACCTCGCGCTGGCATCTGGAGTGGGGCGATGTGGACTATGTGCCGGGCGTGCCAAGCATCACCAAGAGCCGACCCATAAGTGCCGACAACCACAACGCCGTGATAATGAAGCTCGACCGTGTGCGCCACTTCACCTTCGTCACCGACCGTATGCCTTGGCGCGACAAGATCGACCGTGTCATATTCCGCGGCAAAGTGGCGGGCAAGGAACCGCGCCTCTGCTTCATGCGACGCTACTACGGACACGAACGCGTGGATGCCGGGGCGATAGACAACATCCGTCCCGAATGGACACGCCCCAAGATGTCGCTCTACGCACATCTGCGCTACCGCTACATAATGTGCATCGAGGGCAACGATGTGGCAAGCAACCTGAAGTGGGTGATGTCGTCCAACTGCATAGCAGTGATGCCCCGACCCACATGCGAGACATGGTTTATGGAGGGACAGCTCGTGCCCGACTACCATTACATAGAGGTGAAGCCCGACTTCTCCGACCTTATAGAGCGGCTCGACTACTACTCCGCACACCCGACAGAGGCTGAATCGATAGTGCGCCACGCACATGAGTGGGTGAACCAGTTCCGCGACCGGCGGCGTGAAAAGCTCATCTCGCTGCTCGTCATGCGCCGCTACTTCCGCGGCGTGGAGAAGATTGGCGAAGAGGCATGATGCCTCACGCCGTCAGCGGCAGCCGCGCCGCTGGCTTTTCACACACCTGAAGCAACTCTGAAATAGCAGACAATGTTATGAACAAAGACATAAAGAACATAATTTTCGACCTCGGCGGCGTGCTCGTGGGGCTCGATGCGGCACGCTGCATCGACGCCTTCCGCCGGATAGGATGCGGCGAAACTGCCGTGTATGTGGAGGAGCACCGCACGGAAGACCTCTTCCTCGACATAGAACTGGGGCGTGCCACGACGCAGGACTTCTGCCGTAAGGTGCGCAGCCTGTCGCACTGCGATGTCGGCGATGAGCACATTATATGGGCGTGGAACCAGCTCCTCACCTCCGTCGCCCCCGAAAAGAAGGTGCGCCTGAGGCAACTTGGCAGCCGCTACCGCCTCTTCCTGCTCAGCAACACCAACGAGATGCACTGGCTGAAATGCCGCGACGAACTGCTGCCATGCGACGGATGCGGCGGCGCCGACTACTTCGAGCGCGTGTTCCTCTCATACGAAATGCAGAAGAAAAAGCCCGACGCCGACATATTCATCCAGACCCTGCACGACGCCGGCATCGACGCCGCAGAGACACTCTTCATCGACGACAGTGCCGACAACTGCCGCACCGCCGCCGCCCTGGGCATAAGGACACTGCACGAGACTACGGGCAGCGACTGGCTCAGCCGCCTCTGAACGCCCTGACAACGCACCCCGACTGAGAAAACGACAACAGAACATGAAGACAATACATCTTGACACATCAGCACCCCTGCTGCCGCCGTGCGTCGCCACGATAGGATTCTTCGACGGCGTACACCTCGGCCACCGCCATCTCATAGAGCAGGTGAAGGCCGAAGCCCACCGCGCAGGACTGGCATCGACAGTGGTGACATTCGCCACACACCCGCGCCAGGTGGTGAGTGCCGGCTATGTGCCGCAGCTGCTCACCTCGCTTCCGCAGAAGCTGGAGCTGCTTGCACAGACGGGAGTCGATGAGGCGGTGGTGCTGCCGTTCGACCGCTGCATGGCAGCACTGTCGGCACACGACTTCATGCACGACATACTGAAACGCCGCATCGCAGCCGCCACGCTGATAACGGGCTACGACAACCGCTTCGGACACAACCGCGCCGAGGGCTTTGCCGACTATGTGCGCTACGGAGCGGAGATGGGCATGCGTGTGGTGCAGGGCGAGGCTCTCACCGTGGACGGCGTGAACGTGTCGTCGTCGGTGATACGCCGCCTGCTCAACGAAGGGTGCGCCGCCGACGCGGCACGCTTCCTCGGACGCCGCTACACCATCGGGGGACGCGTGGAACGGGGCTTTCAGGAGGGCCGCCGCATGGGATTCCCCACCGCCAACATAGCCCCCTCGCTGCCCGAACAGCTCATACCCAAATGCGGAGCCTACGCCGCACGCCTGCGGATAGGGCAGGGCGAATGGCTCCCGGCGATGATAAACGTGGGCGACTGCCCCACGTTCGGCCGCACAAGGCTCACCATCGAGGCGCACATCATAGGCTTCACTGCCGACATCTACGGCGCGACGGTGACGGCGGAGTTCGTCAGACGGCTGCGCGGCGAACGCCGCTTCGACGGCGAAGAGGCACTGAAAGCACAGCTGTGTGCCGACCGCCGGATGACACTCGACATACTTAATGAAACCGGAGACAACTGATATGGAACAAAACGGAAAGACATCAATGAAAAGAGCATTTATTGACTCCGCATCGTATCTCGTCGCATTCGTGGCGATACAGTTTGTGGTGCAGCTCGTTGCAATCTTCGTGTGCCAGACGCACGAGTTCACATCCACCGTCACGACAGTGATAACCCTCGTGAGCAGCGTGGCTGCAATAGCCCTGTTCGCATGGCGCAAGTGGACACCATGCAACGGCGCCTACATCAACACACGCCCGTGGGGGGCGGCGGTATGGTCGGTATTGCTCGCCGTGGGACTCATGGCTCCCGTCGCCTGCATCACGGAACTGCTGCATTTCGACATGCCCGACGAACTCATGAAACTCTTCACCGGCATCATGGACAACGACCTCGGCTTCATCACCGTGGGCATAATAGCACCCGTGGCTGAGGAGATGGTGTTCCGCGGAGCCCTCCTGCGCCGCCTCGACGAGGCTCTGGACCACCGCCTGCGCTGGCTCTCCATCGCCGTCACGGCACTGCTCTTCGCCGCGGTGCACGGCAACATGGCGCAGGGAGCAGGCGCGTTCCTCATGGGGCTGCCGCTCGGATGGGCATACATACGCACGCGCAGCATCGTGCCGGGCATCATCATGCACTGGACAAACAACACCATCGCCGTATTCATCTACCGCATCATGCCCGCCTCTGCCGACATGACGCTCACCGAATACTTCTCCGGCGACATGAAGCGCGTGGCGTTGATGCTCCTTTGCTCGCTCGCCGTGGCAGGGGCATCGCTCTTCCAACTCAACCTCCGTCTGCACCGTCCGCAGCACGACTGACGCAATGCGGCGGAAAAACATTAACAAGAAACAAACGAACAACGACATGAATCCGATAAAAATCAAGGAAATGAGCATGGAGTATGCCATACGCTTCAGAAGCGGAAGCCACATAGGCAGCGACATACTCCTCATCGATGACATGACACAGATGCAGCTGCCCAAGGAACCGATGCGGATGCAGTGCCTCTTCCTGGCACTCTGCCTGAAAGGCAGCGCGCGCTATTTCGTCGATTCGGTGGAGCATGTCGTCGAACCGGGCGACCTCATCATCATCAACCGCGGACGCGTGACCTACGACTCGTCGCTCTCGCCCGACTGCGAAGGCATCTGCGTGCTCATCGACTACGACTTCTTCAAGGAGAGCATAAAGAGCGTGAACGAGCTTACATCGCTCTTCATCTTCGCGCGCCGCCACCCCGTGTTCCGCCTGCCCGAAACGAAGGTGGAGTTCATCAGGGCGGCATTCCGCCGCATGAAGGAAAAGGCCGGCGAGACCGGACACCACTTCCGCACACAGCTGGTGCAGTCGCTCCTGCTCACTATGGTCTATGAAGTGAGCGACGCCATCTACCTCGCACAGGCCGAAGAGGGCGCCGGCAACACACGCGCCGACCAGATATTCACACAGTTCCTCCTGCTCGTCGAGAAGCATTTCCGCAGCGAACGCCGCGTGAGATGGTACTCCGAGCATCTCTGCATCTCGCCCAAATACCTGTCGGAGACAGTGAAGGGAGTGTCGAAGCGCACGCCCAACGAGTGGATTGACAGCTATGTCGTCATGGAAATACGCATGCTACTGAGCAGCACCAGCAAAAGCATCAAGGAAATAGCACAGCAACTCAACTTCTCCAATCAGTCGTTCCTCGGCAAATACTTCAAGGAACACACCGGCATGTCGCCATCGGAATACAGAAAGGGGATATAGAGGAGTTTGGAGTTAGGAATTAGGAGTTACGAGTTGTTGGGAGTTAGGAATTAGGATTTACGATTTACGAGTTGTTAGGATTTTGAATTCCTAACTCGTAATTCCTAACTCGTAACTCCTAATTCTTTATAGGGGTCGAGCGTCCCGCTCGACAACACCACCCAACCAAAAATCAGTCAAATTCAAAACAAGGCTTCTTTGGTCTCCAAAGAAGCCTTGTTTGCATTGTAAAGAAGTCTTGTTTTGAGAGCAAAGAAGCCTTGTTTTTTAAAAGTAAAAAAGCTGTTTAAAAGTAAAAAAGTAAAAAGGTAAAAAAGTAGGAGGTCGAGCGTCTCGCTCGACAACACTGCGCAAATCTGCCAATTGTGAATTCTTAATTATGAATTGCTTGGGTGGTGTTGCCGAGCGAGACGCTCGACAACACGGATATAAAAAATTACTTCATCAGCACTTTCATCGTTCTGCCACCGCGCTTCACGATGTTTATTCCCTTTTGTGGTGCGTCTATACGGCGACCCTGCACATCGTAATACTTCGCTGCGATATTGTCTGAAATAGGAGTTGCATCTATTCCTGTGGTTTTTATGTCGGTGAAGTATCCTGTGGTGTAGTTAGCCATTTCCATGCCTGTCTTGT
>USEC01000047.1 GCA_900553595.1 uncultured Prevotella sp.
GTGGGTTTCGCATAGAGGTCCCGCTTCGCGGAACCCGTAGCTGAAAGTTTTTACCAGACAGCAATAATTATGAATCATGAATTCTTAATTAGGAATTGTCAGCATGGTGTTGAGGGAGTCAAAACTGAAACTATCGGAAACCAAACTTCGCCAGAAGTCAAACCCAAATCTAATGACCGATTGGGGATAATCGGAGCGAAATTTGGAATAATCGGGAAAAATTATTACTTTTGTAAGGATGAAGCAACAACGCCTTTAAAAATCACGAACAATGGACGACGAAATAAAGAACGAGCAGACAACAAACGGCAATTCCGACGAAATGCGCGACGACGAAGCCCGCAACGGCTACGAAAACGCAGAGGAAGAGAGCGAGAAAGTGGAGCACACCGACTATCGGCCCGTGAACCGCTTCGATGCTTCCGTGGTGCATCACCTCAGCGGCATGTACCAGAACTGGTTTCTTGACTACGCATCCTATGTGATTCTGGAACGTGCCGTGCCGCACATCGAGGACGGACTGAAGCCCGTGCAGCGACGCATACTGCACTCGATGAAGCGCATGGACGACGGACGCTACAACAAAGTGGCCAACATCGTGGGACACACCATGCAGTTTCACCCGCACGGCGACGCTTCAATAGGCGACGCACTCGTGCAGATGGGACAGAAAGACCTGCTCATCGACTGCCAGGGAAACTGGGGAAACATACTCACCGGCGACCGCGCCGCAGCACCACGATACATAGAGGCGAAGCTGTCGAAGTTCGCACTCGACATCGTCTTCAACCCCAAGACCACCGAATGGCAACTCTCCTACGACGGACGCAACAAGGAACCGATAACGCTTCCAGCCAAGTTCCCGCTCCTGCTCGCGCAGGGTGCCGAGGGAATCGCCGTGGGACTCAGCTCGAAAATACTGCCGCACAACCTCAACGAACTGTGCGACGCCGCCGTGAAATACCTGCGCGGCGAGGAGTTCCACCTCTACCCCGACTTCCCGACAGGCGGCTATATCGACGTGAGCAAGTACAACGACGGGCAGCGGGGAGGCGTGGTGAAGGTGCGTGCGAAGATAGAAAAGATTGACTCCAAGACCATCGTCATACGCGAAATACCATTCGGAAAGACCACGGCAACCCTCATCGACTCCATACTCAAAGCCATAGAGAAAGGCAAGATAAAGGCAAAGAAGGTGGACGACAACACCGCTGCCAACGTGGAGATACAGGTACACCTCGCACCCGGAGTGTCGCCCGACAAGACAATCGACGCGCTCTACGCCTTCTCCGACTGCGGAATAAACATCTCGCCCAACTGCTGTGTCATCGAGGACAACAAGCCCTGCTTCCTCACCGTGAGCGATGTGCTGCGCCACTCCACCGACTCCACGATGGGACTGCTGCGCAAAGAGCTCACCATAAGGCGCGGCGAACTCTTCGAACAGCTCTTCTTCGCGTCGCTCGAACGCATATTCATCGAAGAAAGGATATACAAGGACAAAGGCTTCGAGAACGCCGAGGACATGGATGCAGCCGTGGCACACATAAGCAAACGCATAGCACCGTTTACGAAAGACTTCGTGCGCGAGGTGACACGCGACGACATCATGCGCCTCATGGAGATAAAGATGCAGCGCATACTCAAGTTCAACAAGGACAAGGCCGACGAACTCATAGCACGCATAAAAGCCGAAATAGCCGACATCGACAACGACCTCGCACACATGACGGAGGTCACGATAAAGTGGTTTGAGTTCATAAAGGAGAAATACGGCAAGGACCATCCGCGCCGCACAGAGATAAAGAACTTCGACACGATAGAAGCATCGAAAGTGGTGGAGGCCAACCAGAAACTCTACATCAACCGTCAGGAAGGCTTCATAGGCACAGGACTGAAGAAGGACGAGTTCGTTTGCAACTGCTCGGACATCGACGACATCATCGTTTTCTTCAAAGACGGCAAGTACAAAATGTTCAAAGTGGCCGACAAGATATTCGTGGGCAAGAACATACTGCATGTGCAGGTGTTCAAGCGCAACGACAAACGCACCATATACAACGTGGTCTATCGCGACGGAAAAGGCGGCGCCTACTTCATAAAGAGATTCAACGTGCCGACGATGAGCACCGGAAAGGAGTACGACCTCACGCAGGGCACACCGCAGTCGCGCGTGCTCTACTTCACAGCCAACCCCAACGGCGAGGCGGAAGTGATAAAGGTGACACTCGAAGCCAACCCGAAGCTGCGCAAGATATTCATAGAAAAAGACTTCGCCGACATACCCATCCGAGGCCGTGCAAGCAAGGGCAACCTCGTGACGCGCAACCCCGTACACCGCATCGGACTCAAGAGCCACGGACACTCGACGCTCGGCGGACGCAAAGTGTGGTTCGATGCCGATGTGAACAGGCTCAACTACGACGAGCACGGACGACTGCTCGGCGAATTCAACGAGGATGATGCCATACTCGTGGTGCTCGACAACGGCGACTTCTACATCTCGTCGTTCGACGCAAACAACCACTACGAGGACAACATCAGGATTATAGAGAAGTGGGACCCCGACAAGATATGGACGGCAGCACTCTTCGATGCCGACAATGCGGGCAACCTTTACATAAAGCGTTTCCGCATGGAAGCGACGAAACGCTACCAGAACTACATCGGCGAGAACCCGCAAAGCCGGCTCCTCGTGCTCACCGATGTGGCGTATCCACGCCTTGAAGTGACATTCAAACCCATCACCACACCCGACGGACAGGCCACACAACGCCCGCCGATGGAGGTCGATGCCGAGGAGTTCATAGCCGTAAAGGGCTTCAAGGCCAAGGGAAAACGCGTCTGCACATGGGATGTGGAGGAAGTGACGGAGCTTGAACCCACACGCTTCCCCGAACCCGAAGCGGAACCGGACAACGATGACGACAACGACAGCGAACCCGAAAACCTCGACCCCGATGCCGGGAAAAGCCAGCAACAGGTAATCGACGAGATGACGGGACAGCTCAATCTTTTCGACAATGACAGCCTGTAAACCGGCCATAACACTGCTGCTCGCACTTGCGGCGAGCCACGCCTGCGCCCAGAGCGACACCATCGTGTCGCCCCGGACCATCACCAACGCCCGCATGATAAGCGTCGGCGCCACCGAAATCCTCGACACCTACCTCTCGCAAGAGAAGTTCCGCGGCACCGGACTGCGCTTCATCTCGCACACCGAACGCGACCGCGACGACAGCCAATGGAGCCGCCGCATAGTGCATCAGGGCGGCATAGCATGGGCAGACAACCGTTCGGGCGACGGAGGCGAGATTGCCGGAGCCTACCATTTCAGCTACGGCGTGCTGCACGGCTGGGCGTTTCCCGTTGGAAACGCGAGCCTCAGCATAAAGGCAGGAGCGCAAATCGACGCCACGGCAGGATTCATCTACAACACCCGCGGCAGCAACAACCCGGCACAGGCACGCCTCAGCCTCAACCTGTCGCCCACATTCTCAGCCACTTATTCCACCCACATCAGCCGCTGTCCCATAGCCATACGCTATGAGGCAAGCGCACCTCTTGCCGGAATAATGTTCAGTCCGAACTACGGACAAAGCTATTACGAGATATTTTCACGCGGCAACTACGACCGCAACATCGTCCCCACGACTTTCGTCGCCACTCCGTCGCTACGACAGATGCTCACCATCGATGTGCCGATAAGTCGCACCACACTGCGCATAGGCTATCTTGGCGACATAGAGCAGGCCTCTGTGAACAACCTCAAACAGCACATCTACACCCATGCGGTGCTCATCGGCATCGTGAAAAGATTCAAGACCATAAGACTCCGCCCATGAAACAGTGCATGAAACACATACTACTGCTGCTGGCAGCCGCCTTCGTGCTGACGGGATGCGTGGATGAAGACGAATACAGCAACACGCCGCGCGACAACTTCGAAGCCCTCTGGCGCATCATCGACGAGCGTTACTGCTTCTTCGACTACAAGGCTTCGGCTTACGGACTCGACTGGAACGAGGTGCACTCACGCTACGCCCGGCAGATAACCGACGACCTCACGGACACACAACTCTTCGAAATCCTCGGCAATATGCTCAGCGAACTGCGCGACGGGCATGTGAACATGTACTCGGCATGGGACATTTCGCGCAACTGGGCATGGAAGGAAGACTACCCGTCGAACATCAGCGACACACTCATCACGCGCTATCTCGGCACCGACTACCGCATCGCCGCCGGACTGAAATACCGCATCCTCGACGACAACACGGGCTACATACGCTGCGCATCGTTCGCCACCGCACCGGGAGAAGGCAACCTCGACGAGGTGCTCATGTATCTCACACCGTGCAACGCCCTCATCATCGACATACGCGACAACAGCGGCGGACTGCTGACGGCAGCCGAAAGGCTCGCCGCACGGTTCACCAACGACGAGATTACCGTGGGCTACATGCAGCACAAGACGGGCAAAGGACACTCCGACTTCTCGCCGATGGAGGAGCAACGGCTGAAACCCAGCCGCGGACTGCGATGGCAGAAGCGCGTGGCAGTGCTCACCAACCGCGCCGTATATAGCGCCGCCAACGAGTTTGTGAAGTACATGCGCTGCTGCCCCAAAGCCATAGTCGTGGGCGACCGCACCGGAGGCGGGGCGGGAATGCCCTACTCCAGCGAGCTGCCCATAGGATGGAGCGTGCGCTTCTCGGCATGCCCCATGTACGACCGCGACCGGCAAAGCACCGAGTTCGGCATAGAACCCGACTACAAGACAGACCTCAAACAGTCAGACCTGCTGCGTGGCGAGGACACGATAATAGAGCGGGCGCGGCAGATACTAAGACAAAACAACAGTTCAAACAACAACAAATAAAAGAAAACAAAAAATCATGAACAAAGCAATCAACACGGAAAAGGCGCCGAAAGCCATCGGTCCCTACAGCCAGGCAATAGAAGCCGGCGGAATGGTATTCGCATCAGGACAGCTGCCCATCGACCCCGCAACAGGCGAGTTCGCCGTCGGCGGCGTGAAGGAGCAGACACGCCAGTCGCTCACCAACGCCAAGCACATACTCGAAGAAGCCGGAACCGACCTCGCACATGTCGTCAAGACGACAGTGTTCCTCTCCGACATGGCAGACTTCGCAGCCATGAACGAAGTGTATTCCGAATTCTTCAGCCAGCCCTTCCCCGCCCGTTCGGCAGTGGCAGTGAAGACCCTGCCCAAGAACGCACTCGTGGAAGTGGAGTGCATCGCCGTGAAATAAAAAACAGGCAAAGCACAGCCTGCATCACGCAGGAAAATCCATCCACAAAAAAACAAGGCTTCTTTGGCTTCCAAACAAAACTTCTTTGCATCGTAAACAAGTCTTGTTTGGAAGCCAAAGAAGCCTTGTTTGCAAACCGGCGAAAACAGCCTTTTGACCACACCTTATTATATATTGCACGCCGGAAGCCCCCACTCGCGGAAGCCCAGAAACCAGGAAAAAGCCGGGAAAGAACGGCACGACACACGGAACCGCCCTCGCCCCGAACGGCACGCAGGAAGAACACGGAAAGTGGAAAAATGAGATTTAATACGCTCAAAGAGTTGCATATAAACAGAAAAGTTGTACCTTTGCAAAATATTTGTAAAGCAGAGAGTTGCAACACGCAACCCGATGCACACAAAAGAAAATGCAGAAAGAGAATAAGGACAAACATAAACACATACAATTATGAACGTAGCAATAGTTGGTGCGAGCGGAGCCGTAGGACAGGAATTCCTTCGCATACTCGCAGAGAGAAACTTCCCCATTGACAACCTCACACTCTTCGGCTCACACCGTTCAGCCGGAAGCAAATACAACTTCAAAGGCAAGGAGTACGAAGTGAAACTCCTGCAGCACAACGACGACTTCAAGGACATCGACGTGGCATTCGTCTCTGCCGGAGGCGGCACCTCAAAAGAATTCGCCGACACCATAACCAAGCACGGCTGCGTGATGATTGACAACTCAAGCGCATTCCGCATGTGCGACGATGTGCCACTCGTAGTACCCGAATGCAACGCCGAAGACGCACTGAACCGTCCGCGCAACATCATCGCCAACCCCAACTGCACAACCATAATGATGGTGGTGGTGCTCAAACCGCTCGAAGCCCTCAGCCACATCAAGCGCATACACATAGCAAGCTACCAGAGCGCAAGCGGCGCAGGAGCCGCTGCCATGGCTGAACTGCAGCAGGAATACAAAGAGATAATAGAAGGCAAGCCGGTGACAGTGAGCAAGTTCCCACACCAGCTGGCATACAACGTGATACCGCAAATCGACGTCTTCACCGACAACGGATACACCAAGGAGGAGATGAAGATGTTCAACGAGACACAAAAGATAATGCACTCCGACGTGAAATGCTCGGCAATGTGCGTGCGCGTAAGCTCGCTCCGCTCCCACTCGGAAAGCGTATGGATTGAGACGGAAAGCCCCATCAGCGTGGAAGAAGCACAGAAAGCCATCGCAGCAGCACCCGGATGCACACTCAAGGACGACCCCTCGAAACTCATCTACCCTATGCCTCTCGAAACAGCAGGCAAGGACGACGTGTTCGTAGGACGCATACGCAAGGACCTCGCCGACGACTGCGGACTCACATTCTGGCTCAGCGGCGACCAGATACGCAAGGGTGCGGCACTCAACGCCGTGCAGATAGCGGAATATCTGGAAAAGGTGGGCGATCTGAAGAAGTAAGCACTTGAAAAAGGCTGCATTTTGCCACATTTGCAAAGAAGCCTTGTTTGCAATGTAAAGAAGTTCGTTTTGCAATGCAAACAAGGCTTCTTTCATTTGCAGACAAAGCCATTCGGTTTCTTTCGGAATATTCCAATGGACATAAATATAAAATGAAACCAGAAAAACAACATGAAAAAAATATTTCTTACACCCGTTCTCATCCTATCGGCAGTGCTCCTCGTACTGCCCATGAACCTTTGCGCGCAAGCCGACGGCGGCAGACAGCCGGCGCAGAACGACACCCCAGTGCGCGATTTCGCCTTATGCCCTTCCGACACTACCTCCACATTTGAAGGCTGGGGCATCTCGCTCTGCTGGTGGGCACGCATGTGCGGCGAGTGGAGCGACGACAAGATAGACCAGCTTGTGGACTGGCTCGTCAGCCCCGACAAACTCAATTTCCGCATATTCCGCTACAACATCGGCGGCGGTGAAGACCCGCTCAACCGCAACTGCCAGCCACACCACATGGGCAAGGGCAAGGGGCTGCGCGCCGAAATGGAAGGATTCAAAGACTCCACTGCCGACGCCTATCACTGGGAACGCGATGCAGCGCAACGCAAGATTATGCTGAAGATAAAGCAGAAACGCCCCGACGCAATCTTCGAGGCGTTCAGCAACTCGTGCCCTTACTACATGACGGTGAGCGGATGTGTGGGCGGAGCCGACAAAGGCAACGCCGACAATCTGCTGCCGCAATACTATAACGAATTCGCACACTACCTCGTGGACGTGTGCAAACACTACAAAGACGAATACGGAATCGAGTTCGCCACGCTCGAACCGTTCAACGAGGCGATGAGCGACTACTGGTATCGCGACGGCAGCCAGGAAGGATGCCACTTCGACAAAGAGTCGCAAGTGAAGTTTCTGCGCGTGCTCAGTCCGGTGCTCCGCGCTTCGGGACTGAAGACAGTAATCTCGGCTTCCGACGAGACAAGCGTGAAACAGTCGGTAGAAGCCTTGGAGCACTACCGCGACGCAGGGGTGCTGCCGCTTGTGGGACAATGGAACACGCACACATATATAGCCGACAACACCAGTCGCAACGCCCTGCGCCGGTTGTGTCATGACACCGGCATGAAGCTCTGGATGAGCGAAGTGGGAAGCGGCGGCAAAGGCTTAGAGGGCAACATAGAGCTTGCCCAGAAACTGATAGACGACATGCGCCACCTGGAACCCACGGCGTGGATAGACTGGCAATATGTGGAAGAAAACAACGACCAATGGTGCCTGGTGCAGGGCGACTTCAAGGCGCAGACCTATCACCGCGTGAAAAACTACTATGTACGCCAACAGTTCAGCCGTTTCATACCGCAGGGCTACCGCATTGTGCGCACGGCATGCCCACAGGCACTTGCCGCCGTCAGCCCCGACGGTAAAGAATATGTGGTGGTAATGATTAACGGACAGAGCGACGCCGTAGCCCACAACATCGATGTGAAGGCACTCGGCAAGGGCATAAAGGCTGAATGCTTCCGCACATCCGAAACAGAAGACGTGGCACCCGTCAGCCAGTTCACGCTCAAGAAAGGCACCCTTTCATGCACGCTGCCCGCTCTTTCGGTCACAACAGTGATTATGAAAAGAAAATAATGCCGCGCCATGCGCCGAAAAACGACGCATAGCGAAAAATATATCCATTGTTCGAACTTAACCGTTTTTTTGCGTAACTTTGCACATAAAAATATATTCATGACCGAAATAGCCAGTTACTTCCCGATAACCGACCCCACACTCATTTTCTTTGTGGTACTGCTGATTATCCTCTTCGCGCCGATAATCATGGGCAAGCTGCGCATTCCGCACATCATAGGCATGGTGCTCGCCGGCGTGGCAATGGGAAAGTACGGGTTCAACATCCTGGCACGCGACGACTCCTTCGAGCTTTTCGGCAAGGTGGGACTATATTATATCATGTTCCTCGCGTCGCTTGAGATGGACATGGAGGGCGTGAAACGCAACAGCGGGCGGTTCCTCGCATTCGGACTTCTCACCAATGCCGTGCCGCTTCTGCTCACGTTCGTGGCGAGCATCTGCCTGCTCCGCTATTCAGTGCTCGCCTCGCTGCTGCTCGGATGCATCATGGCCTCCAACACACTCATCGCCTATCCCATCGTGGGACGCTACGGACTGCAACGCAAACCGAGTGTCACACTGAGCGTGGGGTCGTCGATGATATCGCTGCTCATGGCACTTGTCACGCTCGCCGCAATAGTGGCGTCGCAGGACAGCAACACGGGTTGGACATTCTGGGCATGGTTCGTGGTGAAGTTCGCACTCTACTGCGGAGCGATGGCAGTGCTGGTGCCGCGCCTCACACGCTGGTTCCTGCGCCGTTACAGCGATGCCGTTATGCAGTTCATCTTCGTCATGTCGATGCTTTTCATGAGCGCGGCGCTCAGCGAAGCCGTCGGGCTTGAAGGCATCTTCGGCGCATTCCTCTCCGGACTCATTCTCAACCGCTACATACCACATGTCTCGCCGCTGATGAACCGCATCGAATTCATCGGCAACGCACTCTTCATCCCCTACTTCCTCATAGGCGTGGGCATGCTCATCAACGTGCGGCTGCTCTTCGAAGGCGGCAACATACTCATGGTGGTATTCGTCGTGGCGTTCTTCGGCACGGCAGGAAAAGCCATCGCCGCCTACCTCTCGGCACGCCTTTTCCGTCTGCCTTTCTCGTCGGGCAACATGATGTTCGGACTCACATCGGCACACGCCGCCGGCGCGATAGCAATGATTATGGTGGGCATGAGGATAGAAGTGGTGCCGGGACAGGTGCTCGTAAACGACGACATGCTCAACGGCGTGGTGATAATGATACTCGTGACGTGCATCATCTCCACGATAACAACGGAGCGGGCGGCACAGCAGATAACCCTGCGCGACCAGGAGATGCCGCACGACGAAACCAGCGCCGAGGAGGAGAAGATGCTCATCCCGATGAAATATCCGGAGTATGCCATACGCCTCGTGAACCTCGCCATGATGATGCGCAACCCTAAAAGCAAGTCGGCACTAGTGGGACTCAACGTGGTCTATGACGACGCCGACATGCGGCGCAACCAGGAGAGCGGACAACAACTGCTCGAACGCGTGGCGCAATACGCAGCATCCACCGACATACAGATGCAGACCCAGGTAAGAGTGGCGGCAAACATAGCCAACGGCATACGCCATGCGTTCAAGGAATTCGGCGCGACCGAAATCATAATAGGCATGCACATGCACAGGGAAGTGTCGGCAAAGTTCTGGGGAGACTTCCACCAAAGCCTCTTCAACGGGCTCAACAACCAGATAATCATGGCACGCCTCACGCAGCCTCTCGCCACGATAAGGCGCATACAGGTGGTGGTGCCGTCAAGAGCACAGTTCGAACCCGGATTCTACCGATGGCTCGAACGCGTGGCACGACTTGCCGCCAACCTCGAATGCAAGACCTTATTCCACGGACGCGAGGATGTGCTGCCGCTCATCGAAACCTTCTTCAAGACACGACACGAAAGCGTGCGCACCGACTTCAACGTGATGACACACTGGGCGGAAATGCCGCAGATAGCACAGACCATCGCCGACGACCACCTGTTCTTCGTGGTCACGGCACGCAAAGGCACCGTGAGCTACAAGAACGCACTCGAACTCCTGCCCGAAGAGATAATGAGCAACTTCTCCGGAAAGAACATAATGATAATATTCCCCGACCAGCACGGCGACGCAATGGACGAAATGACATTCGCACAACCGCAGCACACCGAGGACAGCAGCGCATACGAAGCCATCGGAAAGCTGCTCAAACGCATAGGCAGCAAAAGCAAAAAAGAACAATGAAACACCAACGGCAATATGATTGACATAAAAGGAATAACAAAAAGCTTCGGCTCACTGCAGGTGCTCAAGGGCATCGACCTGCACATAGACAAGGGCGAAGTGGTGAGCATCGTGGGACCCAGCGGAGCCGGAAAGACAACGCTGCTGCAGATTATGGGAACACTCGACAAGCCCGACAGCGGCTCCATCACCATCGACGGAACCGACATACGCAGCCTGAGCGGAAAGGAAATAAGCCGCTTCCGCAACTCGCACATAGGCTTCGTGTTCCAGTTTCATCAGCTGTTGCCCGAGTTTACAGCCCTCGAAAACATCATGATTCCGGCATTCATAGGCAGCAAGACGAAGAGCGAGGCAAAAGAAAGAGCCATGGAACTGCTGCGATTCATGGGACTCGAAGAGCGTGCCTCGCACAAGCCCAGCGAACTCTCCGGAGGCGAAAAGCAACGCGTGGCTGTGGCAAGAGCCTTGGTGAACAACCCGGCAGTAATCTTTGCCGACGAGCCAAGCGGCAGCCTCGACTCAAAAAACAAAGCCGAACTGCACCAGCTCTTCTTCAATCTGCGCGACCGCTTCGGCCAGACATTCGTCATAGTGACACACGACGAGCAACTGGCGAAAACCACCGACCGCACCATTGAAATGAAGGACGGACAACTGTGCACACAGCACGACACTGAAACCCCGAACGAAAACAAGGAAACAGAAACAATATGATAAAATTAGGCGACTACAACGAACTCACGATAGTGAAGGAAGTGGACTTCGGAATGTATCTTGACGGCGGCGACGAGGGAGAGATTCTCCTGCCCAAACGCTATGTACCCGAAGACGCGAAACCAGGCGACAAAATCACGGTTTTCATCTACCTCGACATCGACGAACGACTCGTGGCCACCACAGAGAAGCCGCTCGCCAAAGTGGGCGACTTCGCCTACCTCGAAGTGGCATGGGTGAACGAGTACGGAGCATTCCTCAAATGGGGACTCATGAAGGACCTCTTCTGCCCGTTCCGCGAGCAGAAGAAACGCATGGAGATAGGCGAAAGCTACATCGTACACATACACATCGACGAGGACAGCTACCGCATCGTGGCGTCGGCAAAGGTGGAACGCTACTTCAACGAGCGTCCGCCGTTCTACAAGCACGGGCAGGAAGTAGATCTCCTGGTGTGGCAGAAGACGGAAATGGGGTTCAAGGTAATCATCGACAACTGCTACCCCGGACTCGTATATGAAGACCAGGTGTTCAAATACATACACACCGGCGACCGCACGAAAGGCTACATCGGCACCGTACGCCCCGACGGAAAGATAGACGTCACGCTCCAGCCCACCGGCCGACAGCAGACACTCGGATTCGCGGCGGAACTCCTGCAGTACATGAAGGACAATGGAGGCACATGCGACCTCGGCGACAAGAGCGACGCAGAGGAAATAAAACGCCGCTTCCAAGTGAGCAAAAAGGTGTTCAAACGCGCCATCGGCGACCTCTACAAGCAACGCCTTATCACAATCACAGACAGCGGACTACGCCTGAACTCCTAACCCGCTGAGCCACAGCATACATACGCCCCATACGCAAACAAGGCTTCCTTGCACCGCAAACAAGTTCGTTTTGCAGTACAAGGAAGCCTTGTTTGCTTCATAAAGAAGCCTTGTTTGCAACCGCAATAAATATTCAACGGTATTGCTGTCCGGCAAAGTATGGATTTGGTGTTTAGTGCTGCTGTCAGAACAAGGTATAGGAGGTCGAGCGTCCCGCTCGACAACACCACCCAAGCAATTCCTAACTTCTAATTAGCAGACTTGCTTTGTGTTGTCGAGCGGGACGCTCGACCTCCTAATTCCTAATTCGTAACTCCTAAATTCTAATTCTTATTATGCTATTGTCCGTCATCTTCCTTTAACTTCCGGCGAAGCCTAACTTCCGATAACTTCAGTTTTGACAGCCTCACCACAACCAAAAGTTTTTACCGGCCAGCAATAATCCCAAATCGCTTTCTATGTTAAAATCCAAATATTTTGACCATTATTTTTAATTTA
>USEC01000048.1 GCA_900553595.1 uncultured Prevotella sp.
GGCTTCGCCGGAAGTTAAAGGAAGATAACGGACAATAGCATAATAGGAATTAGGAGTTACGAATTAGGAATTAGGAGGTCGAGCGTTCCGCTCGACAACACCATCCAAGCAATTCCTAACTCCTAATTAGCAGGCTTGCTTTGTGTTGTCGAGTGGGGACGCTCGACCTCCTATTTTTTTACTTTTTTACCTTTTTACTTTTTTACTCTTAAACATTGTGTCCGTTACCTTCCATCCGCCGTAGGCGGATTAACTCCCGATAACTTCGGCTAACTCCCGTTTTGCCCAAACGACAATCCGCCAATCCGTTTTTGCCCAAACGACAATTGTTTTTGTCAGAACAGCAAAAAGGTGTCACTCTTGGGAAGAGACACTTTTCTTGCAAGCTTTTTTGTGCTAAATTTGTAATGAAGACACGACTTTCTTCCGTTCCGCATTTGCGGTTTCCGCATCGCAGAAACGGTTTTGCCGGTGCTTCGCCGGCGGTGTCTTGCTTCTTTGTCAGCCATCAGTCGGAAAGAAGTTCGCAGATATACGGAATCTTGAATTTACAAATTTAATAATTACAGACTTATGAATAATATTCTACAACTGATGCAGCTTCATGCGCAGCGTCGCAGCACCTCGTCTCTGCGGTGGTGGCAGACGCTCGCCGTCATGCTCATGCTGCTTGTCGTGCCGCACACAGTGATGGCCGATGTGGTGTATTTCTACAACAACACCAATATCAAGAAATGGCCGTCGCCGTCGCAACCGTGGCTGGTGGTGGAGTTGTGTTACTTCGACAAACGCGGCAATGACAGCTTCTTCACCTCCGATCCTGAAATCTGGATTGATGGCGGCAAGGTGGCAACGCTCTCTGGCTTGCGCGTCGATACGCAGACGGCGGCTGACAAAGAGCGGAAGAACGACGGATGGTACAAGGACCTGCAGGTGGGCAGCACGCAGTACGGCAAGTGGTGGGTGCGCATGTACGACCCGCGCAGGAACGGAAACAAGTATTATGTCGATGTATATATCGTGCCGGAGTACATCAATTCAGGCAAGCATGTGCTTGAGGTGAAGGGCAGATGGCAGGCCGACCGTAGGGCGAACACCAACAAGGTGTATGGCTGGAAACCGAACGGCAACGGCGAGTTCTCGTTCGATGACGGCGGCTGGAAGCTTTCCAAGGTGTCGCGCAAGGACCACAAGACGGTCAGTGCAGTGATGGAACTCAGTTCAGGCGTCACCCCCACCACCGTGGGAGTAGGCGGGACTGCACCCGTGCAGAAACGCTTCACCACGATGGACAGGATGGACGACAGCCGCCAGTTCGGCAACAGCGGGTCGGTGACATCCGACTTCTCTTACAGTAACATCGCCGCAAAGGCGTCGGATGTGCACTTTGAATATGCTTACAAGGCTTCGTTCAGGCATCTCAAGGACTCTGAGTCCAGCAACGGAGGCATTGGCTCGCCCACGCTCTTCAAGTGGTTCTCAGCCAAACTCAGTCCGTATCCCAGTCCGGGCAAGCTCGGCGTGAGCACCAGTCTGTGGGACAAGAGCATCACACTGTCGTGGAACAGGCCCGCATCGGGCACCGACCAGGGCGGACGCTGGGCTGTGCTGCGTAGCGACGGAGGCTCGTCGGCGTGGGAGGTAGTGGCTGAAAACATCGCCTCCTCACAGACTTCATACACCGACAAGAGCCAGAGCCTCGGTTTCAACAAACGCTATTCCTACTGCGTCGTGTTCGTTCCCACAGGCATGTCGCCTACCGATATGCCCCAGGGACTCCACTCCGTAGCCGAGACAACGCTCACACCCAAGTTCGACATCACCATAAAAGAGGTGACGGGCGGTGCCGAAAGCATCGTCGTGAAGTGGGTGTCGCAGAAGTTTGCCAATGCCGCAGGCAAGAAGTTTGCCATATACCGCGCCGTGGAGAAGGGTTCTGGCTCCTACGAATGGGGCTCGCCCATTGCCGAGGTGAACGCCAGTGCCACCGCCACCGAATACACTTACACCGACAAGTCGTCGTTCAGCGGCTGCACCAACTATGTATATAAGGTGACGGCGAAGCCCTACGACGGCTTCGAAGCCAGCTCCGGCGAGACGGGACTCATGGCTGCCAGCATCTCCGAACACTCGAAGGTGGTGTCGCTGACAGCCACCAAGGGTGAGTACAACAGCACCGTCAAGTTGGTGTGGAAGGTGCAGACGCAAGGCCCCGACGAGCTGCGCTTCGAGGTGGCACGCCGTGTCATTGGCAACGACAAGTGGAGTGTCATACACACCACCAAGGGGAAAGCCGAGGAATATGTCTATGAGGACAATACGGCTCTGCCCGGAAACTACTACGACTACCGCGTGCGCTCCATCATGAATTGTGGTGGCAGCGACTCCTACACCGATGTCTCCGACCAGGGATTCTGCCGTTCCACAGGCGTAATATCAGGACGTGTGAGCTACGGCACGGGTACGGCGGTGCCAGATGCAAAGGTCGCGGTGATGAAAGCCGACGGCGACGACGACAAGTCGCAGTTCTACTCCATGCAGATGAGTGGCAAGAATTCGTACATACGCATTGATATGAGCGGCGACGAGCGGCGCGAGGCGTTCGGCGACAGGTTCACCATAATGATGATGGTGCGCCCTGATTCCGTGCAGATTTCCAATGCTTACGAAGTCTGTCTCATGTCGATGTGCGGTGAATACAAACTGATGCTTTTCAAAAATTATGACGACCTTTGTCCGTATATGCAGCGCTACGGTGAGTCGTCCTTCACTATCCTTCCGAGTTTCACGCTGCCGAAGAATCAGTTCAGTACAGTCGCTTTTACCAGAGACGGTACGAAATGCGCCATGTATGTGATAACGCAGGACGGCAGATGCAAGGAAAGGGTTAGGGAACTTGACTTCATTCCGAAATGGAACTACAACTACGGACTCGTGTTCGGAGCTGATAATTTCGGTGGATATTCGTTCAACGGCTGCATCGACGACATACGCGTCTATGGCGGTGTGGCTCTGAGCAAGGAGGAGATACCTACAACCGGCCTCTCACCGGAAGCGAGAAAAACCTCTTCCTCTACTGGCCCATGGACGAAGGTATAAAGAACCAGACGAAGGCTTTCGACTATTCGCGCAACAACGGCGTCGCCAACGGACGGCACGGGACTATCGTCGCTGGCGAACCTTCAAACGAACTCATTCCGCCCGCATCGATGTTCAGTCTGTATGCCCGCACCGACTCGTTGGGCAACTACACCGTGCGGGGCGTGCCTTTCTCAGGCGACGGCAACACCTACAACATCGTGCCGGAACTGGGTGTACACACGTTCACCCCAATACAGCAGAATGCCTTTGTCAGTGCCTCGTCGATAGTACACAACGGTGTGAACTTCACCGACAACTCGTCGTTCAAGGTCACAGGACGTGTGTTCTATCACGGCACAAGCATCCCCGTGGAGGGATGCAACCTCTATGTGGATGGCAATGTGTGCAGCAAGGATGGCGAACTCATCGCCACAAAGGCCGACGGAACGTTTGAAATAAGCGTGCCGATAGGCGACCACAGCATACAGGTGAAGAAAGACAGCCATGTGTTCACCGCAGGCGGACGATGGCCCGAAGACCCCAACGGCGCCGGAGTGAAGTACACCTTCGACCGCGAGGTGTCGGGGATAACCTTCTGGGACTCTACGCTCGTGAACTTCACAGGACGCATTGCGGGCGGCCCCGACCAGTATGTCGTGCCTCTCGGATTCGGAAAGAGTGTCAACAACGTGGGTCAGGCCACGCTGTCGCTGCTGCCGCGCACACAGAACGGAAAGCTCAACGTGGCGCCGCAGGATCCCAATGCCACGACAGTGACATTCCAGGCTGCCACGAAGCCGCGCACGCTCGCGTCGCAGGATGTGAACATCGCCAGCGAGTCGTGGATAGCAAAGGGCGACAGCTGCAACTACATCGTGATAAAGACCGACCCCAAGACCGGCGAATTCTCGGCTATGGTGCCGCCGCTGGAGTATGAGGTGCAGGGCGTGAGGTTTGTCGACAGCAACCTCAACAACGAAAATCTGAAGGAAGCTCTCGCCGGTTTCGCCAAGCTGACGGTGAACCTCACCAACCCGAGGATAGAATATACCGACTCAATAGAGAATTCCGACGGCACATATTCTTATTATAAGTATGTGGCGGCATTGAACCGTGAGCTGCGTGCTACGCCCGTCTTCGCCGTAGAGCAGGTATCCCCGAAGCCCAAGAAGGGTGCGTTCGGAATAGAGGAATACACCGTAAGCGACCAGGCCGGCGACGACTTCACCGTGCGGGTTTACGATGTCCAGCCCGACGGCAGCATACGCTACAACTACGGAGCACCGCTCTTCGAGACGCTCGGACACTACAGTTTCAAGCTGTCGGCATACGAGTTGTACACCAACTACGACCGGCTTTACGCCGCAGGCGTTGCTCCTGGCGCCTCGGAGATGGAGCAGTTCATCGACAAAGTGCCGTTGAGCGGACTCGGAGTCGATGTCAGCAACGCGATGGCTTCCACTCAGCAGGTTTACACCGAAGGCTCGCAGGCGGGCTCGGTGAAGGACCTTGCCACCGACGAGATGACTCTCGACAGTCTCGGCACATACACTTACGAGTGGGTGGCGGGCTTGCCCAACATCGTGGAACCTTACAAACGCTCCATGCAGATAACATCGGAGATAGGCAACGCCACGGTAGATTGGCTCAATCCGGGAATGGACGGCATCGTGCTCGGTGCGCTTCCGTCGGGCACCAACTTCGTGACACAGGGACCGAATCTTGTTGAAATGATTCTGCGCGACCCTCCGGGTTCGCTCTCCAAAGCCACATGGACAAAGGGAAAAACCACTACTAACTACAAATCGCACGGCTCGGTGTGGACCAGCGACAACTCAGTCACGATGACGAAGAAGCTCGGTGTCGATTTGAAGATAGGTTCGGGCATCGGCGTAATGTTCATACAGAACACCAAGGCGGAGTCGAACTTCTCGGCGGGCATCACCGCATCGACGACGGGAGAAAGCTCCAGTTCGTGGACGAGAACCGTGAGCTACGAGCGTGCCATATCCACTTCCGACTCTCCGGAGTTCGTGGGTCCGCTGGGAGATGTGTTCATCGGCTCATCAACCAACCTCATCTACGGCATGGCCCGTGAGGTGGATCTGCGTCGCAACACCGCCAGTCCGGGAACGGCGAAGCTCGGTGTGGAGGAGGTTATGACCACAGGCATGAGCTATACCACCGACTTCCAGTTCACGGCCTACTACATTGAGAACACCCTTATGCCCAACCTTGAGAAGCTGCGCAACAGTCTTCTCGTGACGGTGCCGAGCTATGAGGGCTACACCAACAACACCGGCCGCCCCGTTTATATCACCACTCTCAACCCCGACGACAAGGGATTCGGCACGAACAACAACGACCCGATGTGGGTGGGAAGCGTGAAGACGGCGCCGAAATCGGAGGGACAGTCCTACAAGCTCGTACTCCCGCAAGGCTACAACGAGTCGGTTGTCGATTCCATCGTGCTCTACAACATGTCGATAGACAACTGGAAGAAAGTGCTGTGCGCCAACGAAAAGGAGAAGGTCATGGCCAATAAGGAAAGGAGCAAGTATCTCACCCAGAACCTTTCATTCGATGGCGGAGCCTCGGTGACAATGACCGAGACCACCACAAACAGCAACACTACAAACTACGACATCACTGTTACCGGTGTGGTTCATTTAGGAGTGCAGATGGGACTTGAGGTGCAGGGTTTCGGTTTCGATTCCACCATCTCCACCGACACGGGTGGAGGAACACACGATACATCCAGCGAAACGACGGATGATGTCGTTTCCTTCTCCTATACTCTCGCTGAGGACGGCGCCGACGATGCCATCTCTGTCGATGTGTTCAAATATGGTGCCTACGGACCCATATTCCGTACGACAGGCGGTCAGACCTCCGTTCCGTACGAAGGCGAAGTGCGCACATCCTATTATGAGGAGGATGAGGTGCTGATGGTAGGCACGATGCAGATAGAACGCCCGCAGATTATGGTCGACAACAAGAAGTGGGCGACGGTGGCAGGAGTGCCTTCGGGTTCGGCGGCAAACTACACCTTGCAGCTGCAGAACATCTCCGACACCAACACCGACCTCTACTTCAAGCTCCTTGTGGGCGACGGTTCCAACCCCGACGGAGCTGTTGTCTCCATCGACGGAGTACCGCTCACCAGCGGACGACTCGTGAAAGTGCCGGCAACGGAGACTCTTTCGAAGAAGCTGCAAATCATGCAGAGCAACCAGAGCGTGCTCCGTTACGACAGCATCGCCATTGTGCTCGGCTCGGAAATGCAGTGGGATCCCACTTCGGTCTATGGGCAGATTGCCGACACGGTGTATGTCACCGCAGAGTTCGTGCCGTCGTCTTCGCCCGTGGAGATGAGGCTTAACAAGACGGTGCTTAACGCATTCACCAAGGAACAGCTTGACATTACGTTCCGCAACTTCGACCGCAACTACCACGGTCTGGAGTCGTTCCGCGTGCAATGCTATGCTCCCGGCTCTAACGGATGGAGCACTTTGCGCGAGTATGTGGTGAACCCCGACGCCAATTTCAAACCCGATGCCGTGCGCATGGCACTGCCCCAGGGCAACGATATAACCTACTCCTACGACATGAAACCCTATACCGACGGCACTTACCGCTTCCGTGTGCTCTCAGTGAGCAGGTACGGACAGCAGGAAATAACACGTTCGAGTGAGGAGACTGTCATTGTCAAGGACATGGCGAAGCCGCGTCCGCTGGGTCTGCCCGAACCTTCCGACGGTATTCTCGGTCTCGGCAAGGAGATAAGCATCACCTTCAACGAGGACATTGTGAAGGGAAAACTCTCCGCAACCGACAACTTTGAGGTGACAGGCGTGCTCAATGGGGCGACCGTTGACCACGGCACTGCGCTCTCGATGCAGAACACCACGGAGGCAGCCACGACCGAAGCCGACATCGACCTTGGCGGCAAGGACTTCTCCATCGACTTCTGGTACAACGCCAAGAGTGCTGGAACGCTGCTCAGTCATGGCGGAGGTGCCGAGAAGTTCACTGTCGCCGTCACCGATGACAACCGTCTGAAAGTGGGCGTAGGCAAGCGAAGCTACACTTCAGACGAGGAACTTCCGATGGGCAAGTGGGCTTATCTGAGCCTGAGCTACAAGACCGCTGACAACGGCGGCATACTGAATGCAAGCGTAGGATACGACGCTTATGTCGTGAAACTGTTCACCGACCTTCCCGTGGTGGCCTATTCGGCAAGCGGCCGATTCTCCGTAGGCAGGAACATGAGTGGTGCCATGCACGAACTCACGCTTTGGGACGAGGCGCACAGCATGACAAAGGCACAGGCCGAACGCCAGAGCACGAAGCTGACATCCACTCCTCACCTCATAGGCTACTGGCCCATGAACGAGGGCGAAGGCACCGTGGCTGCCGACCTCGCACGCCGCCGCCATCTCGCGCTGCCGGCTTCGACATGGTTTATCGACGGTTCCAGCTTCGCGGTGGAACTTGATGGCTCGGCTCCTCTCCTCATTCCGACGGGTCATATAGCCCCCGCCATGAACGACAACTATGCCGTAGAACTGTGGATGAAGGCCGATGTGCAGAAGGGTGAAGCCCGTCTGCTGCAGGTGGGCACCGCCGCCTTGACCTGCAATGCCGCCGGACAGCTCACGCTCACGGCTTCCGACGAGTCGCTGGGCAGCTCCTCCGCCACCGTTCTCGATAACGCCTGGCACCATGTGGCACTCAATGTGCTGCGCTCCGGCAACGCCACTGTCTATATAGACGGCCAGCGTGCCATCACGACGGCGGCTGCAAACATAGGCACTCTTGCCTCCGACGCCCTCATAATTGGCGCGCGCCGCACCGGCGACAACGTTTCCGAGGCTTTCGCCTACGACCGCATCCTTGCCGGAACAGTGGATGAAGTGCGCATCTGGAAGGCCACTCTCGACGCGGCTACGATAGAGTCGAACCGCAATCTGCGCCTCACAGGAAAGGAAAGCGGACTCGCCGCCTACTATCCCTTCGAGCGTCAGCGACTGAACGCAAGCCTGAAGCTTGAGACAGTGCCCGTGGATACATGTATGTCGGTAGTTGGAACGGGTCTGTCCGCCACCTGCAAGGGTGTCGCCCCCGTCTTCACCGACGACTCGCCGGCACTCCGCAAGAAGCCGGTGGAGGAGAACGTGAACTTCCACTTCACCGCCAGCGACAACAGAATTGTTTTTGAAATAACGGAGAATCCCGACCGCATAGAGGGCTGTACGCTCAACTTCAAGGTGAAGGAAGTGTACGACGCCAACGGAAACATCTGCGACCCCGTGTGCTGGCAGACCGTGGTGAACCGCAATCCACTGGCATGGCGCACCGAGTCGAGCACCGCTTCGGAATATGCCGAGGCACGCCTTGAGGCCACGAAGAAGCTCGGCACGTCGGCACAGCTCACCGCCTACATCGTGAACCGCGGCTCCACCGCACAGGCATGGCGCATCGACGGCATGCCGTCGTGGATGCAGCTGAGCTCCGCCAACGGCACTCTCGAGCCGCAGAGCGAGCAGAAGCTGACGATAACCGTGGCCCCATCGTGTCCCGCCGGACGCCATAACGTGAACCTCTATGTCACCAATGCCGACGGCATGAGCACCGCAATGGCAGTGGATGTGAAGGTGACGGGCGACGCTCCGCAGTGGAATGTGGATGCGGCGAAGTATGAGACGTCGATGAACATCATAGGTGTGCTCGCCATGGACGGCACGCTCAGCACCGACCCCGACGACATTGTCGGCGCATTCATCAACGGTGAGTGCCGCGGTGTGGCTCATCCCACATACAGCGCACGCTACGACAATTACTTCATACTCATGGATGTCTATGCCGACGCTGCCGAAAAGGGACAGAAAGTGGAGTTCCGCGCCTACGACGCAAGCGCCGACCGCACCCTGCCGCGCATCGCTTCGAACATGAATATTGTGTTCGAGTCGAACTCGCTCTGCGGTTCCTACCAGCAGCCGGTGATGTTCACCGCCCTGCCTTTCATCGAGCAGACAATCAATCTCGTCGAAGGCTGGAACTGGACATCGCTCGCCGTGACTCCCGACGACTGCCATGTGCAGAGCATCTTCGCCGACACTGCCGCCGACATCGACATAGTGAAGAGCAAGCGTGCCTCTGTCATGCGCTTCGAAAACTCATGGGAAGGCAAGAACTTCCTCATGGACAACAGCGAGATGTACAAGGTGAAGGCCCTCAATGCCGCTTCGCAGAAGCTGCTCGGCATGCAGCCCGACACCGACCGTCGCACCATCACCGTGCGTCAGGGCTGGAACTGGATTGCCTACAACTCCATGCAGCCTATGGATATAGCCGACGCCTTTGCGGCACTGTCGCCCGTCAATGGCGACCTCGTGAAGGGAAAGCAGGGCTTCGCGGTGTTCGACGGCTACGAATGGAACGGCACCCTCGCCGCACTCATGCCCGGACAGGGCTACATGTACCGCACGGCTGCCGCCGACACGCGCACCTTCCGCTATCCGGAGATGACGCTCCGCCGCTATGTGCATGAGCGTAACGGACTCCGCCGCAATGCCGACGATTCGCGTCTGCCGGAGATTTTCACACCCGTGGACGACGCTCTCTTTGCCGGCAACATGACGGTTGTGGCGCAGGTGACCTACGACGGCGCACCGCTTGCCAACGTTGAGGTGGGCGTATTCGCCGGCGACGAGTGCCGGGCACACGAGTACAGCGACGCCAACGGCATCGTCTATCTCACCATTCCGGGCGACCGTGCCGAGCAGCTCGGCTTCCGTGTGAGCTACGCCAACGAGGAATACCTCACCGAAGCCACCATCACATACGAGGACGACGGCGTGGTGGGCAACCGCCGCAACCCGTTCGTGATAGCGTTCACGCACGACACGCCTACCGCCCTCAATGCCGCCGAGGCCGACAACGGCTCCTACGGATGGACCGACCTCAGCGGACGGCGACTCGCCAAAGCACCGCAGGCCGACGGAGTGTACATCAGGACAAAGGACGGCAAGAGCGAAAAGACCGTGATAAGACGACACAAATGACTGACAGACTGAAACTATAGACTGATGGTGGGGGTGTGTCGTAAGGAAAATTTAATGAAGCCAGGATTCTAAGCTTCCCTTAATTCCGAAAAGTTCCTTACAGGCACACCCCCTTTTTCTTTCCCCTTTTTGTTCAACCAGATTATTATTGCTAACTTTGCAGCGTATTAATCAGTTAAAGGGGATATTCCCTTGCAAATTTAAAATCAAGACATACTATGAAAAGAATCATTCTTTCCGTTTTTGTGTGCTGCCTTGCCATGATGGCGACGGCACAGGTGTCGCGTCCGAAACTCGTCGTGGGTCTTGTGATTGACCAGATGCGTTGGGACTACATGTATTATTATTACGACAAGTATGGTGAAGGAGGCATGAAGCGTCTGATGGCTGAAGGCTTCTCGTGCGACAACCAGATGCTCAACTATGTGCCCACCATCACCGGCGTGGGACACTCCAGCATCTACACCGGCGCAGTGCCTGCCGCCAGCGGTATCGCGGGGAACGACTTCTACCTCGACGGCAAACGCGTCTATTGCACCGATGACCCCACCGTCACAGGTGTGGGCACCAGCTCGAAAGCCGGCTGCATGTCGCCGAGAAACTTGGTGGGAACAACCATCGGCGACATGTTGCGTGCAGCGACAGACTTCAAGTCCAGAGTGATAGGCGTGGCGCTGAAGGACCGCGCATCCATCCTCCCCGCCGGACATGCAGCCAATGCCGCCTACTGGTACGACAAGTCGGCGGCAGGCTTTATCACCAGCTCTTACTATATGGACAAGCTCCCCGACTGGGTGAACAAGTTCAACCGCCAGGCAGGAATGAAGAAAGGCTACGACCCGAAGGTGCATGCCGACGGCGTGACACTCACCTTCCGCATGGCTGAGGCTGCCATCAGAAACGAGCAGTTGGGCAAGGGCGACGCCACCGACATGCTCTGCGTGAGCATCTCTTCTACCGACGCCATAAGCCACCAGACGGGTACTTGGTTCTCCAAAGGCAAGGAGAACGAGGAAGTTTTCCTCACACTCGACCGCGACATGAAGGCGTTCTTCGACTTCCTCGACGCACAGGTGGGTAAGGACGGCTATCTGCTCTTCCTCACTGCTGACCACGGCGGCTCGCACAACCCCAACACTCTCAACGAGCACAAGCTCCCCGGCGGAGGCGTGGACTTCGGTGAAGTGAAGCGCACGCTGAACGAACAGCTCAAGGGAGAGTTCGGCACCGACATACAATATGTGAAGGACATCATCGGCGAAGGCATCTATCTCGACCACAAGGCCATCGCCGCCGCCAAGCTCTGCCTCGGCAAAGTGACCGACGCCGCCGTGCGCCTGCTCAAGGCCGACACACGCTTCCAGTTTGTCACAGCCTACGAGAAGGCCGGCACCTCAGCCATACCGCAGTGGATCCGCGAGCGCATCATCAACGGTTACTACCATGGACGCTCCGGCGACATCATTGCAATGACAAAGGTGAACTACTTCGACTGGGGTGTAGGTCCCGACTTCTACGGTTCAAGTCACGGCACATGGACTCCTGCCGACACCCACATCCCACTCGTGTTCATGGGATGGAACATCAAGCCGGGACACACCACACGCAAGACACACATGGACGATACCGCCCCCACAGTCTGCTCTCTGCTCCACATACAGATGCCCGACGCCTGCACCGGCAACCCGATTACAGAGCTGACGGACGCTGATGCGGCGAAATAACACCTGAAACTCACGGAAAAGACATAGGAGGCCGAGGAGTGAGACTGGAGTTATCGGAAGCTATCGGAAGTTAATCCGCCTGCGGCGGATGGAAGGTAACGGACATTACCATTATTCTTCAATGAGTTATGCTATTGTCCGTTATCTTCCTTTAACTTCCGG
>USEC01000049.1 GCA_900553595.1 uncultured Prevotella sp.
CTCGTGACCCCATGCGTGACAGGCATGTATTCTAACCAACTGAACTAACGCACCAATGCGATTATTTTATACAGAATTGAGGGTGTTGGCGGTGCGTACGAGACTCGAACTCGTGACCCCATGCGTGACAGGCATGTATTCTAACCAACTGAACTAACGCACCATTAAGATTGCATCATTTCTTTTTAGCGAGTGCAAAGGTATAAAATATTTTTTATATACTCAAACTTTTACACCATTATTTTTTCAATTTTACACATCATATTGCCGTTGAACCGGCATTATCAATGAAGAATGCACTGCATGAAGCGTGCATCGGAGTAATTCTCACCGTCATACAGCCAGTCGGCAAGGAGACACCCCTCACTGAACCCCGACCTTGCAAACAACCGCAGCGAAGCCTCATTGCCGGTTGCGACAACGACATACAGCTGGTGCAGATGCAGCACATGCAAGGCATAGTCCTTCGCTTTCGCCACGGCGGCACTCGCATATCCGCAACCCTGACGGGTGTTCTTTATCACGATGCTCACTTCGGCGCGACGGTGCTGAGGGTCGAAATTCACGATGTCAAGCATGCCCACGACCTCCTCTGCGGCATTCTCTATGACGAGACGCACCTGACGGTCGGCATAAATGTCGTTAGAAGCATTTGCGATGTAGTCGTGAAGCACATAGCGAGAGTACGGCACACTGGTGTTGCTCACGCTCCACAGGTCGGGAGAGTTCTCCATCTGGTAGAGTGCGTCAAGGTCCTCCGGCTCCATAGCCCGCAGGTTCACGAACGGAAGTGTGGTGTTGTTCATTTCAGAATCTCTTCTCCTGTTATCACAATACGCGTCTTCTGCGAGTAAGTTCCGATAGTGACATTGGGATTGGCAGAAGCTGCAAAAATGCGGAAAATGTCCTCAAAGCGATAGGCATCAGTGTCGTACACCACGTTCACCGGCACCGTCTTCGGCAGATCCATGCCTATATGTCCTTCCGGGAGACGGCGGGTATCGCCCTCGACAAAGCGTGCATCAAGTCCCTTGCGCTTCGCCAGCTGGCGGCATTGCACCACGGTCTTTCTCGAACCGATGAAGACATAGAGCGGAAACGACTTGCGCGAATTGTGAATGAAACCGAGACTCTTGCGTATTCGGCCTATCTGCATTGTCATAAGCGCAGCAGCCGCCTTCATGTAGATAGTGAACTTTATGGGGGCTGTTATGAGCAGACTCATGTGGCCGTAATGCTTACGGAAGAAGATGAGCATGGCTTCGTAGAACACATGCACATAGCGGAACGACGAACGCTGCGTGCTCTCGCCCTTATAGTGCAGTATCGGCAACGGCAGATACCAGTTGGAAAAGCCGCCTTTGAGCAGACGGTAGGAAAGGTCGATGTCTTCGCCGTACATGAAAAAGTCCTCGTCGAGCAGCCCAATCTTGTCGAGTGCCGAATGGCGCAACATGAAATATGCTCCGCTGATGACCTCTATCTGCGCCGGTTTGTCCCACGGCAGATAACTCATATAATAATGTCCGAAACGCCGGCTTTGCGGATAACGCGCCCCAAGGCCGCTCATCTTGTAGAAGGATGTCATGGGGGTGGGCAGTCCGCGGCGCGACTCCTGTGCCACACCACCGTCGGTCTTCAGCATTTTCACGCCGACACCGCCGGCATCGGGGTGCTCGTCCATGAAGCTGACGGTCTGCTTTATGACATCCTCCCCCACCAAAGTATCGGGATTCAGCAGCAAGACATATTCGCCGACAGCCTGCCGTATCGCCACATTGTTGGCTCTGGAGAAGCCCAGGTTATGGTTGCTTGCAATGAATGTGACTTCGGGAAAGCGGTCGGAAAGGTATTCCACGGAGTCGTCTTTGGAATGGTTGTCCACGACGAATATCTCCGTTTCCATCCCATCCACGGCTCTTTGTACAGACATGAGACACTGCTCAAGGTAGTGCTTCACGTTGTAGCTCACTATGATTATTGATAACTTCAAGGTTTGTCTGGTGTTTTTTGTTGATTATCTTCAATGCAGATTTCCGCCTCGCAACGCCCCTTTGTCGGCACTACAAACGCCATGCAGAGGAAAAGGATTATGCCCATATAGCCGAATGCCACGCTCATGTAGAGGTAATAGAGCACGGCGTTTATGAGCATCGGCACGCAAAGCATGAGCAGGCGCAGCATACCGCAGCGCAAAAGCCCTTGCGGAGTAGCAAGACGGCGTGCCACGGCACGGAACTTGAACAGCCTCAACGCCACTGGAATGACGCAGAGAGTGAGAAGTTCCATTGCGGAAAGCACCACAAACTCGCTGCTTGCATCGGTTCCTGCCAATGCCCCGTCGCTGAGGATGTGCGTTTCAAACAATACGATGATGATGGCTGCCACAGCCACAAAAGCGCAGAATGTGCGCATAAGTATTTTTTGTGTTTCTATCATTGCTTCGTCATTTTCGTACGGTTCAGTATCGCCCTGCCGAGCGTCACCTCATCGGTGTATTCGAGTTCGTCGCCCACAGAGATGCCACGAGCTATCACACTCAGCGCCACATCATGACCGGCGAGCTTGCGCGATATGTAGAAATTGGTGGTGTCGCCCTCCATTGTCGAGCTGAGTGCGAGTATCACCTCCTTCACTCCGCCCTCCTCCACACGCCTGACAAGCGAATCCACCTCTATATCGTTTGGACCAATGCCATCCATCGGCGATATGATTCCGCCCAGCACATGATACAGTCCGTGATACTGCTGCGTGTTTTCCACAGCCATCACATCGCGTATGTTCTCCACAACGCATATTGTCGAGGCGTCACGGCGAGGGTTGGAGCAGATGGGGCACACATCGGTGTCGCTTATGTTGTGGCACACCCTGCAATACTTCACATCATTACGCAACGACGACAATGCACCGGCGAATCCCTCGACATCGTCCACACTCTGGCGCAACAGATGAAGCACGAGCCGCAAGGCGGTCTTGCGGCCTATGCCGGGCAGTTTTGAAAACTCCGTCACAGCCTTTTCGAGGAGCTGCGACGGGTAAGTGTTCTCCATCAGTCCTTGAACAGATAAATGCCCACTCCCACCTTGAGACCGACAGTAGAGAAATCGCTGTGGTTCTTAAACGACTGATCGTAGTAGATGGCAGGCTCCACAGTCACCGTACCGTTAAGGAAGAAAGCGTAGCCCACTTCCACTCCAGGCATGAAATCATCATAACCACCGGCATGAACATACTTGCAGTTCACACCAAGATAGATGCCGTTCTGCTCGATATAGTAACGGCCGCCCACGCCAAGTGAGTAAGCCGCATCGCTATTGCCCGAATTGCTATAACCCAGACTGCCAAGCAGCATGAAGTCGTTGGCTACCATATAGCCGCCCTTTGCCTGGATGCCAAGGCTGAAATCTTCCGAACCGGAATAACTCATATTAAGCCCCGTGAGCGAACCACCAATATATACCTTACCTTCCTCAAACTGTGCGTTTGCAGTCACTGCCATGAGCAAAGCCACTGCCATTGCGAATAATTTCTTTTTCATTTCGTATGTATTTTTGCTTTTCCTATTTGTCGCCGAATATCGAAAAAACATCGACTATCAGCATTGCAAAAGTACATAATATATTTGAAAAACAGAAAAATATCGCTACCTTTGTGCCACATTTGCACAATTGATGAGACATTTATATATATTATTCCTTTTGCTATTTGTGTCGGTGCAGACACAGGCACAACCCAAGCATGAAGTGAGGGCCGTCTGGCTCACCACCATAGGCGGCATTGACTGGCCGCACTCATACGCACAGTCCGACGCTTCTATAGAGAAGCAGAAGAACGAACTGCGACGGATTCTCGACCGTCTGCAACTCGCCAACATCAACACCGTACTGTTGCAGACACGCATACGAGGCACTGTCATCTATCCGTCGGCCTACGAACCGTGGGACGGATGCCTCTCCGGCATGCCGGGCAAGAGTCCAGGCTACGACGCACTGCAATTCGCCATCGACGAATGCCACCGCCGCGGCATGGAGCTGCACGCATGGATTGTGACGATACCCGTGGGCAAATGGAACGCCTACGGCTGCCGGAGACTCCGCCAGAAAATGCCGCACGACATAAAGAAAATAGGTGCCGACGGCTACATGAACCCCGAAAACAGACAGACCGCCAGCTACCTCGCCGACCTCTGCGCCGAAGTGACACGAAACTACGACATCGACGGCATACACCTCGACTACATACGCTACCCCGAGACATGGACTCTGAAAGTGTCACGCGACCGCGGACGCAGCCATATCACCGACATCGTGGAGGCAATATCACGCCGTGTCAAGACATTGAAGCCGTGGGTGAAGATGAGTTGCTCGCCCGTAGGCAAGCACGACGACCTGTCGCGCTACTGGAGCCGTGGATGGAACGCCTACACCACAGTGTGTCAGGACGCACAGGGATGGCTGCGCGACGGACTGATGGACGAACTCTTCCCCATGATGTACTTCCGCGACAACAACTTCTACCCCTTCGCACTCGACTGGAAGGAACAGAGCCACGGACGCATCATAGCCCCCGGACTGGGCATCTACTTCCTCTCGCCCAAGGAAAAGGACTGGCCGCTCGACGACATCACACGCGAACTCAACGTGCTGCGCGCCGAAGGCATGGGGCATGCCTACTTCCGTTCCAAGTTCTTCACCGACGACACAAAGGGCATCTACACCTTCGCCAAGGAACAGTTCTGCCAGTATCCGGCCCTGATTCCGCCAATGACATGGCAGAACAGCACGCCGCCAAAGAGTCCGCAATGCCTCACCCTGCAAAAGACGAAGAGCGGAGCGGCACGCCTGTCGTGGAGTCATGAGGAGAAGGACACCACCATGACACTCTTCAATGTCTATTCTTCCACCTCCTACCCCGTCTGCACCGACGATGCACGCAACCTCATAGCCACACGCCGGCAGAGCCGCAGCATCACAATACCGCACAACCCTGCGCTGCACTATGCCGTCACCGCTACCGACCGTTACGGCAACGAGAGCACCCCTTTGCAGGAATCGTACGAAACCGCATCGCAAGCCATGTCGGCATCGCAATGTCACGAAGCCTCACTCCCGTTGCTCCACTGCGACGGCAAGCGTGTGACACTACCCGCATCTCTACGGCTCACCGATGCCAGATACCTCATAGCCACCACATTGCAAGGCTCCGTCACAGCCACCATGCCACTGCGCTTCGACGGCAACACACCGACAGCCACCGCCGATGTCAGCAGAATGCCCGAAGGGATGTACGCCCTGCGCACACTCGGCAGAAAGGGAGTGAGCCACAGAGTGGGAATGTTTGTCATAAAAAGAAAGTGAGACCGGGGATTCGAGCCCCGAATTTCGAATTATTAACCTGTCGGCTCTGCCGATTTTCAATTATACTATTATGAGTCATGAATTACTTAGCAAAGTAGGAAGTTACGACTTTCTCGTAGAACCTTTCCACTGCGATTTCTCACATCGCATCTTCATCGGGCATCTGGGCAACCATCTGCTCAACGCCGCCGACTTCCACTCCAACGAGCGAGGCTACGGCATGGACTACCTCAACACCGTACACAAGACATGGGTGCTCTCGCGCTTCGTAATGGAAATGCAGGAAATGCCCGTCGCCTACGACCGCATTACCGTCGATACATGGGTGGAAAACGTGATGAAATTCTTCACAAGCCGCAACTTCGCCATACGCAATTCCAACGGCAACACCTGCGGCTACGGACGCAGCATCTGGGCAATGATAGACACCGAGACACGACAGCCTGTAGATATTCTCGCCGAACGCGACGGACTCATCACTGCCTACATAGAGGACGAGAAGCCCTGCCCCATCGAACCGTTCAAGCGTGTCAGACTGTCGAAGGACGCCAAGACGACAAAGGTCATCGACACGCATTACAGCGACATCGACGTGAACGGCCATGTGAACTCCGTGAAATACATAGAGCACATGCTCGACCTGTGGCCGCTCGACTGGTACAGACAACACAGACTCACACGCATCGACATAGCCTACACCGCCGAATCCTACTTCGGCGACCGTCTGCACCTCATCGTCGAAGATAGTGCCGACGGCGAATTCGACATACAGATAATGAAACAGTCGCCCGACTCCGACACCCTGAAAGAGGCATGCCGTGGCAAAATAAAGTTCTGTGAAATGTAACGAATTACGAGTTACGAATTGATGGTAGGAGGTCGAATGTCCCGCTCGACAACACTGTGTAAGGCGGCTCATTATGAATTATGAATTATGAATTCTTAATTATGAATTAACCGACCACTCCTCCTTTAAATTTCCAACTCGCAAAAGTTGAATATTACGACAACCAATATACTCTAAAAATTATCTAAAAATTAAAAATCATGAAAAAGAACAAATTCAAGTCTGCCGCCAAAGCAGGTGTGATGGCATTGTTTCTGCTGCCGTCGCTCATGGCATGCAGCACAGCAAGACAGAAGGAAGTACAACTCGTCAAAGCCCTCGACGACTCGGCATGGCTGAAGTCGGAGTGGATTTCGGCAGCCGACGCCCCTGTAGTGACAGGAAAAGTGTGGGACGGCATGCGGGCTGCCGATGGCGCAAGTTGGTTCGTATCAACAGTGAAAAACAAGAAAAAGGTGGCAACGGCACAATGGATGACCGCCGGCCTCGGCGTCTATGACCTTTATGTGAACGGCAGCAAAGTGGGAAGCGAGATTCTGAAACCAGGCTTCACTCACTACGCCAAAACGAAACGTTCGTTCACATACGACATAACGCCACTCTTCGCCACTGCCAACGGTGCGGAGAACACCATCTCTGCACAGATGACACCGGGATGGTGGGCCGACAAGATAGTGACACCAGCAGGAAGCGAGGGCATGTACGGAAAGAAATGCGCCTTCCGTGGCGTGCTTTGCCTCACCTTCACCGACGGCACAAAGGAATTCTACGGCACCGACACCAAGAACTGGCGTGCCGGCATCGCCGGACCTGTGACACACGCCGCCATCTTCGACGGCGAGGACTACGACGCACGCATACGCCAAGGATACGATACGCCCGAAAAGCTGTCCACACCAGAGGTGAACACCGAGTTCCGCGGAGAAATCCTGCCCAACAACGGTGCCGAAATATATCTGCGCCCCGACCTTGCCCTCACCCCGACAAAAGCCTATATATGGGAAAAGGCGGAGAACGTGAAACCTGACGAATACGGCAAGGTGACGGTGAAGCGCGAATATACCGCCGGCGATGAGATAACGGTACACCGTGGCGAGAATCTCGTCATCGACTTCGGACAGAACGCATCGGCAGTACCATCGTTCGTGTTCTCGGCTGCCGAGGGCACACAGCTCACCTGTCTGCCGGGCGAACTCCTGAACGACGGCAACGGAGCAAAAAGCCGCGGCATGGACGGTCCGGAAGGAAGCGTACACCGCCTCAACCTCCGCATACCCGACACCGGTATGCGCCTGAGCTACACTTTCGCCTCATCCGACAAGCCCGTGAACTTCTGCCCCACCAACACCTTCTTCGGCTACAGGTTCATCAATGTCACCACCACGGGCGATGTGAAGATAAAGAGCATCAAGTCGGTGCCTGTGACATCAATAGCCAAGGACATGGAGACCGGCACGCTAACCACCGGCAACGACCTCATCAACCGACTCATATCCAACACCATCTGGGGACAGCGTTCCAATTACCTGTCAATACCCACCGACTGCCCACAGCGCAACGAACGCCTGGGATGGACTGCCGACACACAGGTGTTCGCCGAGACGGGTTCGTTCTTTGCCGACACCAAGCGGTTCTTCCACAAATGGATGCGCGACATGCGCGACAGCCAGGGCGAGCAAGGCGGATTTCCCGGTGTGGCTCCAACGGCACAGTACGGCGAAGCGAATTCACGCGTGGGATGGAGCGATGCCGGCGTCATCGTGCCATGGGTGGTATGGAAACAGTTCGCCGACAGACAGATTATAGATGAAAACTGGACTGCCATGGAGAAATACATGCGCCACATCGACGAGACGAAATACGACCACAAGACACTTATTGCCGAAAACGGCGACTATCAATGGGGCGACTGGCTGAGCTACGAACCGCTGGAGTCGTGCGGAGGAGGCATCGACATGAAGGATGCCGACGGCAACACCGTGCACCGCCCGGAGGCAATAGCCTACTGGAACTACCTGTGTGCATGCTACTGGGCCATGGATGCCTCAATGATGCGCGACATGGCAGCAGCGACAGGACGCGACGCATCGCACTATGCCGACATGGAGAAGAGGGCGAAGGACTATATCACCGAAACGTTCCTCAACGCCGACGGCACATTCAAGACAGCCATACTCAACACCATGCAGACACCAGCCCTCTTTGCGCTGCACTGCAACCTTGTGGAAGGACAGGCCAAGGCAGACATGTGCGCGCGTCTGCGCCATAACTTCAAGGAGCACGGCAACTGTCTGCAAACAGGCTTCCTCGGCACATCAATACTCATGTCCACACTCACCCAAAACGGCATGGCAGACATTGCCTACGAACTGCTCTTCCAGCGCAAGAATCCGAGTTGGCTCTACTCCATCGACAACGGTGCCACCACCATCTGGGAACGCTGGAACAGCTACATGCTCGACAGCGGCATGGGACCACGCGGCATGAACAGCTTCAACCACTATGCCTACGGCTGTGTGTGCGAATGGCTGTGGAAGACCGTTGCCGGAATCGCCGCCGACACCGCCACACCCGGCTTCAGACACATCATCATGCGCCCAATACCCGACAGGCGTCTCGGATTCGTGAAAGCCCACTACCAGTCGGCAGCCGGACTGATAAAGAGCGAATGGAAATACGAAGGCGACAAGTGGATATGGCACTTCACAATCCCCGAAGGTGCCACAGCTACCGTCACACTGCCCGGCGAGACCGAAAGCAAGGAGTATGGCGCAGGAAAACACATGGTGGAAGTAGGAGTTAAGAATTAGAAATTAGGAGTTACGAATTAATGGTAGGAGGTCGAGCGTCCCGCTCGACCTCCTAATTTTTAATTTCTAAAAAATAACCACAAAGTACACCTTTTCCACTCAAAGTCAGAATAACAACTTGTATATCAGCGCAATACACACGGTGTACTTCGGGTGTATTTCGGGTGTACTTTAGGTGTACTTCGATGTACTTTGCAATTGCGAAAGAATCAGCCGCCGTCAATCGCGCTTCACGACAAGATATTCCATGCCAGCCTTGGAGCGTCGGCGCCTTATGCCGCGCGTCTGACTGAGTTTGCGGCCGAACGACATGAAGCTGCTTATCTTCACCGACGACCCGATGTGCTTACGGAGGTGGTCGAATATCTGTGCGGCACTCATGTATCTGCCCTTGCGTTCATCGTCAGTAAGTTCAAACAGCGCGCGGAAATACTCGTCGATGGGTTGCCGCACCTCATAGCACGCGTTGTTGAGCATTATCAGCTGCGTCTCCTCGGCATTGAACCAGTGCCGTTCGCCACGGTGCAGGGCAGCCAGAGCCTGTGCATACAGTTGGCGGTGGTTGGGGACATGGCTCACATCTATCGGCGCAGTGAGTTCCACACCCATGAAGCGGCGGCAGCCGGAGGGGTCGGCAAGGATGTCGGTCATGTTGCTCGTGGCAATGAACGACGCCGTGCGGGGGAACATCTCTACATGACTCCCGTAAGGACGCTTCACCTTCACGTTGGGCAGCTGTATGATGTTCTTGAGGAAACCCTGCTGTATGCTGGGCGAAATCTGGTTGAACTCGTCAAGGTTTATCAGCAACTGCTGCGACATGGTCTGCATCACCTGTCGCTTCTCCTGCAATTGCAGATTGTCGGTGTAGCCCCATGCGAGTTCGTCGGGAAGAATGCGGCGGCAGAACGTACTCTTGCAGTAGCCCTGCGGCGATATGAGCAGCGGCGCCACACTGTTGCCGAAGAGCTGCCGCCCGTCGCTGCGCCATTGTGCCACCATTGCCAGAAACCATGTGTAAAACCATTCCTCCCAATGGCAGTTGGCAGTAGGCACGGTGCGGGCGAGGGCGCGTATGTGGTCGCGGCCGGCCCACAGACCGTCGCAGCTGTCGAGGAATTCCGCCACAGGACTGTAGTCGGCTATGTGGTCGGACTCCAGGAAATTGCGCACATCCTTTATGCTCACGTTTATGCCGGCGAGCTGCACATCTATCGTCATGCGCTTTTGTGCACGCGGGTCGAGCGCACGGTATGCCGGCATTGCCGTCGGCGATGCGGCGACGGGACAATACTCCGTGTACTTCATCACCGTGTTGTAGCGCAGCCGGTAGCGCGAGGTGATGTGGCATATCATCCGGCGGATGTTCTCGTCCCTGCCATCCTCGCCACGGGCGCACCCGTCATCATGCGGGCAAAGCTCCTCAAAGCCGTAAGCGTCATGCACAGGTTTGACATACTGAGGGCCGGACAACCGGCGTATTCTCAGAATATAATTCTCCAATGTCGTTTGTGATACGGGCAAACATGGTTGCCCCTTCTTCTTCTTTTGTGTGTTTTTCATGTCTTTTTGGTATTATGTTTATAAAAGCCGAGCGCGTAATGCACCCAAATAGGAGGTCGAGCGTCTCGCTCGACAACACCATCCTAACAATTCGTAATTAAGAAGTCTTGCAAGGCATGCTTTATTTTTGTTGTCTAGCGAGACGCTCGACCTCCTACTTCAACTCCTAATTCCTATTTCAACTGACTAAAAAAGAAGCCTTGTTCACGATGCAAAGAAGTCTTGTTTACAATGCAATCAAGCCTTGTTCACGATGCAAAGAAACCTTGTTTGCAACGCAGACAAATCTTCACCGGATTCACTTATTACCGATTCATAATTTCGCAACCGAAGCCATTGCAAACCACAGCTCCCATCCAATTTGCAAAGATACAACTTTTCACCACCCGTTTGCAAGTTTTCCGCCCACATTTTTGCAATCCACCATGCCTCCGATGCACTTCGGGTGTAAGCGTCTCCGCGATGCTAGTATATATACATCAAAAAAATATCGCTCAAGTT
>USEC01000050.1 GCA_900553595.1 uncultured Prevotella sp.
AAACAAGGCTTCTTTGGAGTGCAAAGAAGCCTTGTTTTGAAAACTATAAAAAACGCGTTGAAATGAGGGGAATTTTCCCTCGACTCTTTTTCGCCTTTTTACTCTTTTACTTTTTCATCTTTTTACTTTTCCTTTATTGGTCCGGGTTCTCCACAAACCCCTGATATTCAGGCACCAGACCACTCATTACCGCCTTATAGCTTTCCTCCTCTACATGCTTGATATTGTCGGTTCCTGTACCTATCGGGGCTATCGGTTTGTGGATGGTGAGTGTAAGCGGATGCCAGAGCACCCACTTCATGTCGCGCATACGGGGCATCACATTGAACGAGCCGTTGATGGTGAGCGGAACAACGGGCAGCTGCAGCTCGTCGGCAAGCATGAACGCGCCACGCTTGAAGGTGCCCATGTGCCCCGTGAACGAACGCGCACCTTCGGGAAACACCACGAGCGACATGCCGTCGCGGAGCGTAGCACGGGCACGATCGTAGGTCTCGCGTATCTTGCTCGGACCGCGCTTATCGACGAATATGTGGTGGGCAGCCTCGCAAGCCTTGCCAACAAAAGGCATATTGCGCAACTGGCGTTTCATCATCCACTTAAAGTTGCGGCCAAGAAAACCGTAGATGAGGAAGATATCGAACGCTCCCTGATGGTTGGCTACGAAGACATACGACTGTCCTTTGGCAAGATTTTCGCGACCTTCCACCTTCACCGGCAACAGAAGCACGCGCACGATAATCCATGCCCACCACTTGCCTGGATAATAACCCCAGAAGTGTCCGTTGCCAAAGGCGCAACCTACAATCACTATCAGAGTTGTAAGCAGGGTGCTGACAGCGATTATCGGAAGGGCGATGCACAGCTGATAAATGCGATAAAGTGTCTTTACAAGAGATTTCATATTATTTCTTTATTGGTTGTTTCGTTTGTATGAATATTGTCTTTACATTAGTCCCGATGGCGTCGCAGGCGTCATTCCGCCTTTGATGCAGAACGGAGTGTCAGCTCCACAACCTCCGGCGGCATACCGAAGCGGAAGGGGATGAAGCCGCCTACGCCCGTCGAGACATTGAGCACACGGTCGCCCTCGCGGTAAATGCCGCAGTCCTCGCGTCCCGTAAGCTGCGTAGGTCGGAAGCCGAAGATGCTAAGTTGCCCTCCGTGCGTGTGTCCGCTGAGAGTGAGCATGGCATTGCTCTGCGGCAATATGGTGCGCCGCCACGACGAAGGGTCGTGCTGAAGCACTACGACGAAGGCACTGTCGGTCACGCCGGCAAGCATACGCTTCATGTCGATACGGCTCGGAAACGGCGGACGACCGTCGTTCTCGGCACCGGCAATGACTATGCTGTCGGCTCCGCGACGCACCACCCTACTCTCGTTCATCAGCAACTGCCACCCGTAGCTACGTTCGCGGCTCTGCAAGAGGGCTTCGTTGCTGCGTTTCCGAGCTTCCGTAGCTTCCACATAGACGCTGTAGTCATGATTGCCAAGCACGGAAAAGACCCCATCCTTAGCCTTTATCTGGCTGAGAAGCTGTGAGAAACCGTCGGTTTCGTGGGGTTGCATGTTCTGCAAATCGCCCGTGAACACCACGGCATCGGGCTTCAGGCGGTTGATGGCATAGACCATGCGCTGCATCATCTCATGCGTCATCGACCCCACATGGACATCACTGAACTGCACGATGCGGTAGCCGTCGAAGGCTGGAGGGAGGTTGTCGAAGGTGAGAGTGACACGGCGCGTGTGCAGTTTATCAACCCCTGCGGTGGAGCCGTAAACAAGAATGTAGAGCGCACAAAGCGAAAGCACCACTCCCACATAGTTGCCCCAGTTGCGGCGTATGTGCAGGAATCGGCGCAGAAGAAGTCCTACTGACGAGCAGAACACGAAAAGAAGCTTCGGCACAGCGATGAGTCCAAGTAGGAAAAGATAGACATTGAGCCATGCAAGTTCGTAGGGGGCGAAGTCGGGAATGAGCGACAATGCGATGGTGTAGGCAATAAGAATGGTAGCGGGCGCCCACCACAGGAGCCGTTGCCACAGCGTGATGCCCGTGCGGCGGCGCACATAACGTGCATAGATGTACACATCGGGCAGGACGATGAACAATAGAATAAAAATACAAATGCGTGCTATCACGTTGTTATCTGTTATCGTTTTACTGAAGAAATGTATCAAGTCTGCGGCGCAAGCGACGCCGCAAGAAACCGCCGCATAAGCTCGACAGGAACGCCACGGCGGCGTGCATAGTCGAGAAACTGGTCGCTCCCTATCTTGCCCAAGTCGAAATAGCGTGCCTGCGGATGGGCGAACATGAAGCCGGTGACCGATGCGTGAGGCTGCATGGCACCGCTTTCGGTGAGGCGTATGCCTACGCTCTTCATATCGAGAAGGCTGTCGAGCAGGAAATTCACACTCGTGTCGGGAAGCGAAGGATAGCCCACGGCAGGGCGTATGCCTTGAAACTCCTCACGGAAGAGCTGTTCCTTTGTGAACCGTTCGTGCGGAGCGTAGCCCCAATATGTGCGGCGCACCTCCTCGTGCATGCGCTCGGTGGTGGCTTCGGTAAGGCGGTCGGCAAGCGTCTGAGCCATCATACGGGTGAAATCGTCGCCTCTGAAGTCGTGCTCCATAGCCGCATCGACGGTGGAAGCAAACGCCCCTGCCCTGTCGGTCACGCCCATAGAGAGAGGGCGCACATAGTCGGCAAGGCACAGATTGGGACCGCCTTCTGTCGTGGGATGCTGCTGACGGAGCATGGGTATGCGTACACCGCCGAGCAGAAGGTCGTCGCCATCGCTGTTGGCATCGTAGATTCCGAAGACGGAATGCGTGCGGTAGCGTCCCTGCATGGTGTCGAGCATGGCCTCAGCCTCACTCCTCAGTTTCGCTTTCTCGGCTTGCGGCTTGCCAGCCAAGCCCCAGGCGTGGAAGAAGTAGAGCCAGTTGATGTAGGGACGGACATTATTTATGTCGTAGTCGAGGCGTTGTTTCATCTGAATTCCACCTCCTCGCCACGGCTGTCGGCACTGAACCTGCCATGATTGAAGACTATGTTGCCGTTGCATACGGTGAGCTCCACATGCCAAGCATACTCGTGTCCCTCCATAGGACTCCATTTGCACTTGCTCTGAATCGTGTCTTTCGTGACGCGCCAAGGTTCGCCACGGCGCACGACGGCAATGTCGGCCTTGTAGCCCTGACGCAGGAATCCGCGACGACGCACGCCGAAAAGCGTTGCAGGGTTGTGCGACATGAGTTGCACCATACGCTCGATGGTGAGCACACGGGCATCGACAAGTTCAAGCATCGTGGGCAGGGAGAACTGCAACATGGGCATTCCCGACGCCGCACGGCAGCATCCTCCCTCCTTATCGGAGAGCAGATGGGGAGCGTGGTCGGTGCCTATGGTGGTGATACGACCGTCGGTGAGGGCGCGGCGCAAGGCTTCACGGTCGGCGGAAGTCTTTATCGCCGGATTGCACTTGATGCGTGTTCCGAGTGTGGAATAGTCCTTGTCGGTGAAGAAAAGGTGTGCCACCACCGCTTCGGCAGTAATATTCGGATTATTGCCGAACAGTTCCAACTCCCGTGCGGTAGTGATGTGCGCCACGTGAAGGCGTGCCCCATACTCAGCGGCAAGCCTTACGGCGAAGGCGGTGGAGGCATAGCAAGCCTCAGCACTGCGTATCATCGGGTGGTATTTCACATCGGGGTCGTCGCCATACTGCGCTTTGGCGGCTGCCATATTGGCGTTGATTGTCGCCGTGTCCTCGCAGTGTGCCACGATGGGGAGGGCTGTTCCTCCGAACAGGCGGCGCAGCGACTGCTCCTTATCAACGAGCATATTGCCCGTGCTGGAACCCATGAAGAGCTTCACTCCGGGTATGCGGTGAGGGTCGAGAGTATTTATCGTGTCGATGTTATCGTTGGTCGCACCGAAGAAGAAGGAGTAGTTCACATGCGACTTACGCCTTGCATCCGCGAATTTCGCGTCGAGAGCGTCGGGCGTTGTGGTCTGCGGCACGGTGTTTGGCATATCGAAATAGGTAGTGACGCCGCCGTAAGCCGCTGCCCGGCTCTCGCTCTCCATGTCGGCTTTCTGTGTGAGTCCGGGGTCGCGGAAGTGCACATGGGTGTCGATGACACCCGGTAATACAAATGCCCCCGTAGCATCTACGACAGTATCGTAGCCGCCACGGGGAATGTCAGAGCCTTCGTTTATTTCAGCGATAACATCGTTTTCAATGACAATGGAGCCTTGGAAGGTACGCCCTTCTGTCACGATGGTGCCGCCATGTATTAGTGTTTTCATTGCTGTTGTGAGGGTTGTGCCAACTGATTGGGCGTAGATGCCGGCGCAACGGGTTGCGACGGTTGCGGCGCGGTGGCTGGCTGCGCCTCTTTCATGCCGTTCATTATGGCTTGGTTTTCCTGTGCTTTTTGGTAATAATCCTTGACATACGCGTCGTTCTTGAACTTGTCCGTAGCCTTGCTCATGATGTCCTCAATCCAAGGGGTGAGCTCAGGGAAGCGGTTTCCGGCTGTCACCATGAAGAAGACGCCAGGTCCCAACACGTTGTCGAAGTTGTCGGTGACGAAAGTGGTAACGAGCTTGTCTTCCATTTCGGAGAGTTTCTGTGCCTCGGCATTAAGCTTTGCATTGACAATCTCCATGTTGCTGCCGTCCATGATGGCGCGGTCGTGGGTGTGTACAAGTTCTGCTTCCTGGCTCTTGAGCTGGTTGTATTTGTTGAAGAACTTGAAGAGCTCGTCGTTAAGAGGCGTACCACTGACAGTCTGCTGTGTATTGTCGATTTTGATTGTGATGTCGCCCTTCTCCAGAACGAGCGGGAGCACACTCTCGTCGTCCATGAAAATGTTGGCAAGGCGCACTGTGTCGAATGTTCCTGCAAACTGGAACTGTCCGTGCACCACATCGCATGAGTCGATGGTCTTGAAGTCGTTGTTCTTGAAAACCTTCAGATAGAGCATCTGACCGTCAAGGTTCGACACGTTGGACGAACCCTGTATATTGTACGAATTGGCACACGATGCGAATGCCACAACAGCGAGTATTGCGTAAAGAATTTTATTCATAAGTGGTGGTCTCTTTTTCTCACGATGAGCAAAGATAATATCTATTATTGAAGTATGAGCGATTTTTTATGCTATTTAAATGAAAACCGCCCTGTTTTAGTATTTTTTTAGGACATTATTGTTCTTCCTTCTTCAGCTCGGATGCGATGCGGTGCATGGTGTACATTTCGAGGAATGCAGCCACGAGAAGCAGCAGCACCCACTTGTTGTAAATCAGACTGAGGTAGGATGTGTAGTCGGTGAAAGCGTCGCGGAGCAGCTGGTAGGCGCTATCGACCATGAGCATGCCTGAGAGAATGAAGAAAAGGTCGGCGAGACTCATTATCCTTTTGAGGCGTTTCACAACGAAGCTGTTGCCCTCGTAAGTCTGGCTCACCTGCATAAATGCGAAGAGCACCGCTCCGACGAGGTATATCCAGCATGCCGTTTTCTGCATGTACATGAAGGCATAACAGCCTGCACCCACCACCATCAGCACTCCGCCGATGACGAAGAGCGTGCTTTGAAGTTTATTCAGTTGTTTCATTTTCAAGTGTTTTTTGGGGTTCGTCGTCGCTGAGCACAAATATATCCTCATCGTCAGCTTTCATGAAATAACGCTCACGGGCTATCTTCTCGAACGCCTTCGGACTGCGTTTCATGGCTTTCAGCTGCTTCATGTCGGCCTCGTTCTGCTCGTTGTAGCGTTCAATGTCGGCTTCGAGGTCGCTTATCTGCAACTCAAGCTTGGCACGTTGCATGAAGCTGTTGTCGTCGACAAAGCCCACAAGGAGCACACCGACAACGACAGTGATGACATATTTATAATGACTCAAAAGAGCCAAAAGTGGTGAAAGACGACTCATTTTATTCATTCTGCGTACAAACTTACTATATTTTTTTCGGTTTTGCACACGAAAACCGATTTTTTTATAGTAAGTTTGCAGATAGAATTAATCAGAAAACAGAAAATAACAATGGGAGAATACATCGTTTCCGCACGCAAATACCGTCCGACGACATTCGACTCCGTCGTGGGACAGGCGGCTCTCACCACCACGCTGAAGAACGCTGTGAAGAGCGGCAAACTTGCCCATGCCTACCTCTTCTGCGGTCCGCGCGGCGTGGGAAAGACCACCTGTGCGCGCATTTTTGCCAAGGCCATCAACTGCCTCAGCCCCACTGCCGACGGCGAGGCATGCAACGAGTGCGAGAGCTGCAAGGCATTCAACGAGCAACGCTCTTACAACATATTCGAACTTGACGCTGCAAGCAACAACTCAGTGGAGAACATCAAGTCGCTGATGGAACAGACACGCATCCCGCCGCAGGTGGGACGCTACAAGGTTTTCATCATCGACGAGGTACACATGCTCTCCACCGCAGCCTTCAACGCTTTCCTCAAGACCCTTGAGGAGCCGCCGGCACACGTCATTTTCATCCTCGCCACCACCGAGAAACACAAGATTCTGCCCACAATCCTGTCGCGCTGCCAAATATACGACTTCGAGCGCATGACCGTGCAGAACACCATAGCACACCTGAAACGTGTGGCTGAGAAGGAAGGCATCACCTACGAGGAAGAGGCTCTGGCCATGATTGCCGAGAAAGCCGACGGCGGAATGCGCGACGCTCTCTCCATTTTCGACCAGGCAGCAAGCTTCTGCCAGGGTCATATCACCTACGCCAAGGTGATAGAGGACCTCAACGAACTCGATGCCGACAACTACTTCAAGTTCATCGACATGGCTATGGACAACCGTGTGAGCGACATGATGCTACTGCTCAACGCCATAATAGAGAAAGGTTTTGATGGGGGCAACCTCATCCTCGGTCTCGCCGCACATGTGCGCAACGTGCTCATGGCGAAGGACGAGAAGACCATAACACTGCTCGAAGCAAGCGAACAGCAGCGACAGAAGTACGCCGAACAGGCGAAACGCTGCCCCACACAGTTCCTGTACAAGGCTCTTAAAATAATGAACCAGTGCGACCTGAGCTACCGACAGAGCAGCAACAAGCGTCTGTTGGTGGAGATTACACTCATACAGGTGGCGCAACTCACACAGCCCGACGACGAACCTGGCGCGGGGCGCAGCCCCAAACGACTGAAATCCCTGTTTAAGAAAATCATGATGTCTCAGCCAAAAGCGGCCATGCAGGTAGCCGCCGCTGAGAAGACAATGCGCCACAGCGCACCCAGAAGCACCACGCCGCAGTCGCAGACAGCCAGAAGCACAGAGGCGGAAGCCCCCGAACAGAAACAGAACACCACATCAGCACGACCGAGACTGAAGCTCACGAATGTAGGAATAACCTTTGCCAGACTCAACAGCAAGGAAGAGGCGGCGAAAAAGGAAGACACCGAAATCACCAACAAAGATGAGAACAACGCCTTCACACAGAGCGCACTCGAAGACTGCTGGTATGCCATGTGCAACCGTATGCCGCACGAAATGATAGGTCTGGCATCGAGAATGAAGAACATAAGACCACGAATCACCGACTACCCCAACGTGGAACTCATGGCGGACAATCAGGATCTGCTCGAACAGATAACGCAGATAAAGGCGAGAATATGCCGCACCCTCGCACAAGACCTGCACAACGGAAGCATCACGATAAGCCTGCGTCTGGCGGAAATGGACGAAATAGTAAGACCCATGACACCGAAAGAGGCATACGTCGAGCTGATGAAGAACAACGAGGCACGCAAGTTCTGCGAGTCGCTGGGAATGGAGCTGACAATGTAGCGCAACATCTTGCATATCAACCCATTCCGCAACTGCGGAACGGGCATAAAACAATACAAATAAAAAGAAGCCTTATTTGCTCTCCAAACAAGGCTTGTTTGCAACACAAACAAGTTCGTTTTGGAAGACAAATAAGGCTTCTTTTGAATTATACACATGCGAAACTCTTAATTGACAAGATTTCGCTTTTTTTCAACTCCCTTTTTTGTTTGCCACCAAAGCATCAGTTCTTGGTAACAGGCACAATCCTTGTGGGAGCCTGTTCCTTGTTGCGGCGGTTCACAACGGTGACAACAGCCTGTGCAAGATTGATGAATGCGAGACCTGTGATGCTGTCGCTATTGAGTGCGGCAGGCGTGCCTTTGTCGCCATCTTCACAGATGCCCTGCACGAGCGGAATCTGTGCGAGAAGAGGCACATTCATCTCTTTGGCGAGATTCTTGCAGCCTTCCTTACCGAAGATGTAGTATTTGTTTTCGGGAAGTTCTGCCGGCGTGAACCAAGCCATGTTCTCCACGAGTCCGAGTATAGGCACATTCACCTTGTCGTTGCTGTACATGTCGATGCCTTTGCGTGCGTCGGCAAGCGCAACATTCTGCGGTGTGCTCACAATCACGGCACCCGTGATGGCAAGGGTCTGCAGGAGTGTGAGGTGTATGTCGCTTGTTCCGGGAGGAGTGTCGAGCACGAAGTAGTCGAGTTCACCCCAGTCGGCATCGGCAATGAGCTGCTTCAGCGCGTTTGAGGCCATACCTCCGCGCCACAGTGTGGCAGTGTCGGGATTTACGAAGAAGCCTATACTGAGGAGCTTTATGCCGTACTTCTCGATGGGTTCGATGAGGTCGCGCCCGTCTTTCTTTACGGCGAAAGGTCGTGCATCCTCTACATCGAACATCTTCGGCACCGAAGGACCGAAAATGTCGCAGTCCAACAGTCCCACTTTGTAGCCCAAACGTGCCAGAGCTATGGCGAGATTGGCTGCCACAGTGCTCTTGCCCACTCCGCCTTTGCCTGAACTTACGGCTATCACGTTCTTCACTTGGGGCAGCATCTTGCCCACTTCGGGACGCGGTTTTGAAGCGAATTCTGTCTCGATGGTCACTTCCACATCCTTCGACACATGGTAGTGTATGGCGGCTTCGGCGGCTTTCAGCGTGGATTTGAGAAAGGGGTCGGTGTCGCGTGGAAATATGAGTGTGAACTTAACCTTCATCCCGTCGATGCGAACATCGTCGGCAAGCATGTTGCTTTCTATGAGGTTCTTCTTCGTACCTGCGTATGTCACCGTCGCGAGTGCGTCGGTGATGAGTTTCGGATATAATGTCATTGTAGTGTTTTTTAAATCATTTGCTTGTTTCCAGACCGCTGCGTTTCGGGCGTTTGTAGCTGCGGTAATCATCGAGCGGAATCTCTATGTCCGGCTCGGCAAGTTCCCCTTCGCGCGGAAGCGAGAACTTCATGTACTTTATGTTGAGTCCGCGCTCTATCCATTGACTCTCGTAATAAGTCTGTATGCCGAGTATTGTGCTCGTCTGCGGGTCGAGTCCGTCGGTGTGATAGAGGTCCTCGGTGCGGAAAAGCACGGGCAGACGGTTGCGCTCCACCATATAGGTGGTGTAGGTGAAGAGGAAGTTAGAGTCGGTTTTCAGGTGTATCGTGCCTCCGTCGGTGAGGAAGCGGCGGTAGCGTTGCATGAAGAATGTACTCGAAAGACGCTTGCGCGGATTCTTCATCTGTGGGTCGCTGAATGTGAGCCATATCTCCTGCACCTCGTCCTCAGCAAAGAAGCGGTCGATAATCTCGATGTTGGTGCGCAGGAAGGCAACGTTGCCGAGGCCTTCGTTGATGGCTTCGGTCGCTCCGGTCCACATTCGTGCGCCTTTTATATCGACGCCTATGAAATTGACATTGGGGAACATCCGGGCAAGCCCCACGGTGTATTCGCCGCGTCCGCAACCCAACTCAAGCACGATGGGATTGTCGTTCTTGAAGTACTGCTCGCGCCAACGGCCTTTCATTTCGAACGGCACATTGTCGATAACGGAATAGGGGTACTGGAAAACATTCTCGTATCTCTCCATGTCGGCGAACTTCGCCAATTTTCCTTTACTCATATATTGTGGTCGTGTAATTTACTGTCTTCAATGTAGATTTGCTGCATCTACACTCATGCAAAGTTACGAAATAAAAACATAAAAACAGCACCCATTTGCAAAGAAGCCTTGTTTGCTATCAAAAGAAGTCTTGTTTACATAGTAAAGAAGCCTTGTTTGGAGTACAAACAAGGCTTCTTTTATCCCAAATCGGCCATTGGATTTTCACTCAGCTTCGTCTTGGTTTCGAGCAGATTGCAACGTTCGTGTTGAAG
>USEC01000051.1 GCA_900553595.1 uncultured Prevotella sp.
CCGTTATCTTCCTTTAACTTCCGGCGAAGCCTAACTTCCGATAACTTCCGTTTTGCTCCCTCCTTTTTACTTTTTTACTTTTCTACTTTTTTACCCTTATTCGTCATTATCTTCAGCACCATTTCGTCAGTGCGGCACATAGCCTCTGCGCCGATGCTGGTGAGGTTTCGGATGGAGCAATCGACGTCGTTGTCGATGATTCCTTCTGCCTGCGACACGCATTTGCCTTCCATCGAGAGCAGTGCGGAGAGCAGAGCGGTAGATACTCCCGACGAGATTTTGAGTGCGCAGCTGGGTTTTGCGCCGTCGCATATCATTCCGGTGAGGTTGGCAATCATGTTCTTCACGGAGTAGCAGATGCGTGTGTAGTCGCCTCCCATGAGGTAGGTGATGCCGCAGCTCGACCCTATTGACGCCACGACGCAGCCGCAGAGTGCCGAAAGCTTGCCGAGGCTCTGCTTGATGTAGATGGCGGTGAGGTGGCTTATGATGAGTGCCCGGATGAGTTCTTCCTCGGTATTCTCGTTTTCTTCGGCGTAGATGGCCACGGGATTGGTGGCGCAGATGCCCTGGTTGCCCGATCCTGAGTTGCTCATTACGGGTATCATGGCTCCTCCCATGCGTGCGTCGCATGCCGAAGCGGTGGCTGAAAGGATGTGTGAGAAGATGCTGTTGCCGAAGATTCCGTGGCTGAGCGGGCGGTCGATGGTCTTGCCGAGGCAGTGGCCGTAGTTGCCTTTCTTGGAGAGTTGTGCTGCACGGATGTTGTAGTCGCGTGTGTCGAGGATGAAGCGCAGTTCGTCTGCCGGCGATGTCGTGGCGAATTCGTACACCATGTGCAGGTCGAGTGTTATGTCTTCCTGCTCGCTTGTGCCTCCTGCCGTGGGTGTCTGCCTGTCGAGCAGTGTCTCGCCGTCGTGCTCGATGAGTACGAAGTTGGTGTGCGATGTGGCTATTATGGCGCGTGCCTGGTGTCCGTCGGCTTCGCAGATTACTTCCACATAGAGTTTTTCGGTGATTCCTTCCTTGAGTTTTATGTCTATGCGGTTGTCGGCGATGAATGCCTTTCCTTCTTCGAGGGAGTCGGGTGTGAGGTCCTTTATCACTTCCAGTCCGTACTCGGAGCGTCCTACCAGTGCTCCCATGGCGATGGCTATGGGCAGTCCTATCATTCCTGTGCCGGGTATTCCTACGCCCATGGCGTTCTTGAGGATGTTTGCCGAGAGCAGTGCTGTGATGTGTTGCGGCTTGCAGCCGAGTGTCTCTGTGGCGCGTGCGGTGCATAGTGCTACTGCCATTGGCTCTGTGCAGCCTACGGCGGGCACCACTTCGCGGTGGATGAGGTCGATGATTTGTTTGCGGGTTTGTTGGTCGAGCATGATGTGATAGGTGTTTGTTCTAAGGGGATGATGTTATGTGTGGAGGCTTCGTCGTGCCTCCTTGTGCCTTTTTCGGCCTTTTGCTGTGTGTGGCTTCTGTTGTTATGCTGCCGAAGAAGGAGTGTCAAAACGGGAGTTAGTCGAAGTTATCGGGAGTTAATCCGCCTGCGGCGGATGGGAGATAACGGACATTACCATTTGTTTTCAATGGGTTCTGCTATTGTCCGTTATCTTCCTTTAACTTCCGGCGAAGCCTAGCTTCCGATAACTTCCGTTTTGACACACCGCCTTCGGTGGCGTGTTATTTGAAGTTGTCGAGTCCCTTTTGGAGGAATTCAACGTATTCGTTGATGTCTTCGTCGTATGAACGGCTGCCTGTGAGCGGCTTGCCGTTGTCGTCCACGAGCACATAGAATGGCTGTGTGTTGCTGCCGAACTTGTAGCGTTGCAGGTAGCTCCACTTGTCGCCGACGGTGCGCAGCGTGCGTTTTGTGCCGTCGTTTTCGGTCACTTCCATCTGTTGCGGCAGCGGGGTCTTGTCATCCACGTAGAGGGAGATGAGCACATACTTGTTGTTGAGTATGTCTGCCACCTTGGCGTCGGTCCATACTGCTGCCTCCATCTTGCGGCAGTTCACGCAGCCGAAGCCGGTGAAGTCGATCATTACGGGCTTGCCTTCGAGTCGTGCGGCTGCCATTCCGGCTTCAAAGTCCTTGAAGCGCGGGTGTACTTCGTTCTTGTAGAGGTTGAAGTCCTGTGTGTTCATGGGCGGTGCGAAGGCTGACACGGCCTTGAGCGGTGCGCCCCAGAGTCCCGGAATCATGTAGAAGGCGAATGCCAGCGATGCGAGTGCGAGGAAGAACTGCGGCACGTTGGTGCGTCGTCCTTCGTCGTCGTGCGGGAAATTGAACATTCCGAGCAGGTAGAGTCCGAGCAGCGAGAAGATGGCAATCCAGAGTGCGAGGAATGTCTCGCGGTCGAGTATGTGCCATCCGTAGGCGAGGTCGGCCACGGAGAGGAACTTCAGCGCGAATGCAAGCTCGATGAATCCGAGCACTACCTTTATCACGTTCATCCATCCGCCCGACTTCGGTGCCGACTTGAGCAGTGTGGGGAACATGGCGAAGAGTGCGAAGGGCACTGCCAGGGCGAGTGCGAATCCGAACATTCCCACCGTGGGTGCGATGATGTTGCCTTCAGTGCTTACTGCCACGAGGAGGAATCCGATGATGGGACCGGTGCATGAGAACGACACGAGCGACAGCGTGAACGCCATGAGGAAGATGCTGAGCATGCCGCTTGTCGATTCCGACTTGCGGTCGATTCTGTTGCTCCACGATGAGGGGAGTGTTATCTCGAACGCTCCGAAGAACGATGCCGCGAACACTACGAGCAGCAGGCTGAAGAAGATGTTGAACACGGCGTTGGTGGAGAGGGCGTTGAGTGCGCTTGCGCCGAAGAGCAGCGAGACGATGAGTCCCAGTGCCACATAGATGACGACGATGCTTATGCCGTAGGTCGTGGCTTCACGGATGGCCTTGCGGCGGTCCTTGTTGCGCTTGAGGAAGAAGCTCACCGTCATGGGGATGATGGGCCATACGCACGGTGTGAAGAGTGCGAGGAAGCCTCCGACGATGCCGGCGAGGAAGATGTAGAGCAGTGAGTTGCTCACGGGTGTGTCGTATTTCTCAAGTTCCTTGATTACGGGTGTCCACAGGGCGTCGCTCTCCTGCTTGCTGAGGGTGGCAGGAGCTTCGGCAGCTGCTGTGTCGGCTGCGGCGGAGTCGGGCGTGAGAGCCGTCTCTGCGGCGGCTGTCTCGGCAGCCTTTTCCTCTGCCATTTCTTCTGCGGCAGCCTTCTGGTCGATGGCTGGCGCGGTGCCGCTCTTGCTGAAGTTCACCTGTGTGGGCGGCATACACATCTGGTCGTTGCATGCGCCGAACTCGAGGTAGCACTTTATGGAGTACTTGGGTTTGGTGAACTTCACCTTCTGCACGAACTTTACGGAGTGCTCGAAGTAGCGCAGCTTCATTTCGAACATGGGGTCCATCTGCGAGATTTCGCGACCCTTGGGTGTGAGTTTGCCCACGAGTTCCACGCCGTCTTTCTTGTCGACATGGAATGTAGCCTGGATGGGTCCGTCTTCACCGAGGTCGGTGGAATAGACATGCCATCCGTCAGCAATCTTTCCGCTGAACACGATTTCGCCGTCGGCGGTGCCGTTGGTCTTCAGCTGTGCGGAGAATTTCACAGGGTCTGCCATCTGGGCTTGGCACATAATCGCCATGAGGAGCAACATGGCAATTGTCATCGCTTTTTTCATAATGTGTAATGCTTGTGTGAATATAATTAGGTTACAAAGGTACTTTAAAATAAAATAACCACAAAAAATATGGGAAGAAAAGACTTTCTTTCCTTGCATTAAATTGTAAAAGAAGGGGTGACAGGTGGTGTGACGGTTGAAAATAATGGGTTTGTGTATCGCTTTTTACAGACAAATCGCTAACTTTGCCTTGCACTCTGCGCAGAATGCGGAGGAGAAACGCGAAGACGCCCGACTCCATTTATTGTGGAGTCGGGCGTCTTTCGTAGTCCTGTTGGGAATCGAACCCAAATCTACGCTTTAGGAGAGCGTTGTTCTATCCATTGAACTACAAGACCTTGCGGAATTCTTCCCGTGCCTCCGCCGTCGCCTCCGCCGTGCTGCAAGGGCGGCATCGTGGTGCGGACAGGCACGTTAAGCGTGTGCAAACTTACGCATTTTTTTCGGAATATAGAAATAAAACGGATGGAAATAGCACCCTCCGCCGCATCGTGTCTGCACCGCCGCCCGTAGCACACGCATTGCCGCTTTTGCAAACAAGGCTTCTTTGCAATGAAAAGAAGCCTTGTTTACACTCAAAAGAAGCCTTGTTTGCAGTGCAAAGAAGCCTTGTTTGAAAAGCCGTCAGGATGCGGCTTGACGAGTGTCCGTTTTCTTCCATCCGCCAGAGTGGGATTCGCTCCCATCCGCTTCCGAATGCTGAAGGGTAATGGCTTTAACTTCTCTAACCCATTGCCTTGGGTGTTGTTGTCGAGCGGGACGCTCGACCTCATATTATTAGCAAAGCATACGGCTTTAACTTCTCTAACTTCTTTAACTTCTCTAACTTCTTCTCTAACTTCTTTAACTTCTTCTTTACCTTCTCCGACTTCTTTCCCCCGTTCCTATCCTTTGCTCCTTCCGCTTCGCCAGAACCTTAGTCGCACGAGGAAGATGAACCCTCTGAAACACAGTTCAATGCACATGGCGAGCCAGACGCCGCGCAGTCCCATCGTGGGGGCAAGCAGTGCGGCAAGCGTGATGCGCACTCCCCACATCGACGCGAGGTTCATCAGGCTCGGCACGAGTGTCTGCGCCGCACCTACGAACACGCCGTAGCTCACGATGGCGGCGGCGAACATGGGTTCGGCAAAGGCTTCTATGCGCAGAATCCCGGCTCCGAGGCTGCGCACTTCGCTCACCGGCGTCATCAAGCTCATGGCAAACGGTGCGCCGGCATACATCACCACGCCCATAACAGCCATGACAGCCATGCCCAGAAGCACCGAGAGCCAGGCGAAACGCTTCATCAGTTCGTGGCGTGCCGCGCCCAGACTCTGTCCCACAAGGGTGGTGGCGGCGTCGGCGATGCCGTAGCCCGGCATGTAGCACAGGCTCTCGATGATGATGCCGAACGAGTTGGCGGCGATGGCGAAGGTGCCGAGCGGGGCGATGATGAGCGTCGTGGCGACATACGCCGAGCACATGATGCCCTGTTGCAGACCCATCGGCAGACTTATGTGCAATGCCTTGCCGAGCACGCGTCGGGTGGGGCGGAAGCGGCCGGGACGGCGCCGCAGCGACAGTTCGCCGCGGCGGAAGCAGAGCAGGTACATCGTGATGGAGGCGGCGATGCACTCTGCCGACACCGTGCCGATGGCGGCTCCCTCGACGGAGAGGCCCGCTCCGGGCATGGTGAACGCCGTGCCGAGGATGCTGACGGTGCGCGTGGGGAAGATGAGGAAGGAGTTGAACACCACGTCGAGCGACATCATCACCACGCTCATTATGCTTGGTATCACCATGTTGCCGCTGCTGCGGAGCATTCCCGAACCGAAGATGGAGAACTGGAATGCGGGTATTCCCATGGCGATGATGGCGAAGTAGGCCGACGCCGAGGCGTTGATGTCGGCGTTTCCGCCAAGCCATACGGGCAGGAAGGGGCTTACGGCGAGTGCCGTCAGGCTCAGAACCATGCTCACGGCGAGCACCGACACGATGCCTTGGCGCAGTGTGTCGCGTGCCTGGGGACCGTCGTTGGCACCCAACTGGTGGCTCACCTGCACATAGAATCCTGCCGCCGTGGCCGAACAGATACTGCCGAGGAGCCATACCGTGGTCTCCACGATGCCGATGGAAGCCGATGCTTCGGCACCCATGCTGCCCACCATCGACGCGTCGATGTACTGCATCATGGTGGTGGTGAGCTGCGCAAGGATGGCGGGCGTGCTGAGTTGCAGCACGAGCCGAGCCTGCTGGCCGAGCGTCATGGGCTTCTTCTGCCGGATGAGTGAGAGCAGTTGGTCCTTGCTTTCGGTGTTGCTCATTTGCGTTATGGTGTTTTGGCGCACCGCCGCGGGGATTCCGCGCGGTGCGTGTAGTGATGGGTAAAAGTAGTAAAACAAAATGACCGCTTTCCCCATCGAGTGGGGAAAGCGGTCGGTGCAGTTATGCGTAATTATGAAGAAGTTTCACAATCAGGCTTTCACCGTCTCTGCTGCGGCGTCGGCTTCGTTGGTCTCCTTGATCTTGCGGCCCAGTGTGATGTAGGCGATAGGAGCTGCGATGAAGATTGACGACAGAGTTCCGAAGACTACACCAAGCACCATTGCGAACGAGAAGCTGCGTGTGCTTTCACCACCGAGGATGAAGATACAGAGCAGCACGATGAGCGTTGAGAGCGAGGTGTTGATGGTTCGTGCAAGAGTCTCGTTCAATGAGTTGTTGAAGAGCTGCTGCAAATCCATCTTTCTGTGCAGTGAGAGGTTCTCGCGGATACGGTCGAACACCACCACCTTGTCGTTGATTGAGTAACCGATAACGGTGAGGATGGCGCCGATGAATGTCTGATCTACCTCAAGTGAGAACGGAACGATGTCCCACAGGAGCGAGAAGAATCCGATGACGATGGTGGCATCGATGGCAAGGGCTACGGTAGAGCCGATGGAGAATGCCACGTTGCGGAAGCGGATGAGGATATAGACGAAGATCGCCACGAGTGCGAAGAGCACCGAGATGATGGCTCCGTGTGTGATGTCCTTGGCCACTGCCGGTCCCACCTTGGTAGAGCTTACGATGGAACCACCTGCGCGTACATCGGGGTTCTTGAATGCTTCGACGCTGCTCTGAGTAACGAGTCCTGCGGAGTGCAGACCCTTGTAGAGGATGTCCTCCACTTCGTTATCGACAGCCGGGTCGTTGCTTTCTATCTTGTAGTTGGTAGAGATACGGATGGTCTTGTGGTCGGTACCCAGTGCCAGTGCGCTTACCGTTGCGTTGGGGAAGAGCGGACGGAGTGCTTCTGTCACCTGTTCGGGCTCTACCTGCTTCTCAAGCACAATCACATAGTTGCGTCCACCGGTGAAGTCGATGCCCTTGCTGAGGCCGCGAACGGCGAAGCTGGCGATGACGACGAGCAGCATTGCTCCGGCGACGATGAACGATTTGCGGTACATGCCCATGAAGCGGAAGTTCTTGTTGGCCATGAAGTTGCGCGAAATCTTGGTGGAGAAGTTCTGGTGTGTCCACTTGTCGTGCTTCAGACGGTTCTCATATACGAGGCGTGTGAGGAACACTGCTGTGAAGAACGAGCAGATGATACCGATGATGAGGGTTGTGGCGAAGCCGCGGATGGGGCCTGTTCCGAACACATAGAGGATTACACCTGTGATGATGGAGGTGAGGTTGGAGTCGAAGATGGCCGAGAAGGCGTTGCTGTAACCCAGTGTCAGTGCCTGTTTCGTGCCGAGTCCCTTCTTGAGTTCCTCCTTCGTTCGTTCGTAGATGAGCACGTTGGCATCGACGGCCATACCCAGTGTGAGCACGATACCGGCGATACCCGGCATGGTGAGGGCTGCCTGGAACGACGCCATGATACCCATTGTGAAGAAGAGGTTGAGCAGAAGTGCGCCGTTGGCCACCATTCCGGGGATGAAGTCGTACATCACTACCATGTAGAGCATGAGGATTACGAATGCCACGACGAACGACATGAAGCCCTGCTGGATGGACTGTGCACCGAGGGTAGGACCTACCACTTCCTCCTGCACGATGCGTGCGGGTGCAGGCATGCGTCCTGACTTGAGGGTATTGGCGAGGTCTTTGGTGTCTTCGATGGTGAAGTTGCCTGAGATTGACGACTGTCCGCCGGAGATTTCGCCGTCCACACGGGGAGCGGAGTAAACCGATCCGTCGAGAACGATGGCGATGGCTTTGCCCACGTTGGCCTTGGTGAGTGCTGCCCAGCGGCGTGCGCCGTCGCTGTTCATGCTCATGCTCACTTCAGGAGCACCGGTGAGGTTGTCGAACTGGTCCTTTGCATCGGTGATGACGTCGCCCTCGATGGGTGCGCGTCCGTTGGTGGTTGTCACCTTGATGGCGTGGAGTTCATAGTAGTTCTTCACAGAGAGTCCGTCGGCTGCCTTTGCGCTCCAGAGCAGACGGCAGTCTGCCGGGAGAATCTGCTTGGCGAGAGGCGAGTAGATGATGGCGTTCACTGCTGCGGTGTCGCGTGCTGCGGCGTAGCCTACGAGGCTGAGTGCGCCGTTGCCTGTGGGCTGCAGTATGGCGAGAAGCGGGTGGAGTTTCTTTGCTGCCTCGATTTCTGCGGCAGACGATGTAGCTTCCTTGGGTTCCTTGTTGTCCTTCTTTATCTGGAACTTCGACGGTTCTGCCTTTGCCACGGCTGCTGCTGTGGTGTCGGTGGCAGTGGTGTCGGCTGCTTCAGCCTTTTCGCTTCCGGCGTTGGCGAAACGCTGGTCGATCTGTGAGAGGTAGGGTATGATTTCGTCGGAGTTGTAGGTCTCCCAGAACTCGAGGTTCGCGCTACCCTGGAGGAGCTTGCGCACACGCTCCGGCTCGTTGATACCCGGCATTTCCACCATGATTCGTCCCTGCTGTCCTTCAAGCTTCTGGATGTTGGGCTGTACCACACCGAACTTGTCGATACGGGTGCGTACCACTGTGAACGAGTTGTCGATGGCCGACTGTACTTCGGCTCTCAGCACCTTTTCCACTTCCTTGTCGCTGCTGTTGGGCGACACTTTGCCCTGGAGCTGCTGTGTGGCGAAGATTTCAGCCAGACGGCGTCCCTTGGCGTTGCGGTGGAAAGCGTTGACAAACAGTGTGATGAAGTCGCTCTGGCTGGTTTCTTCTTCGGCCTTGGCTTCCTTCATCGACTTGACGAAAGCTGCATCGCTCTTGTGGTCGGCGAGTGTCTCGATGACATCGGGCACGCTCACTTCGAGGATGACATTCATGCCGCCTTTGAGGTCAAGACCGAGTCCGATGCGTGTCTCAAGGCACTTCTGGTAAGAGTAGATGCCGAGATACTTCACAGAATCCTTGTAGTCTTGCTGTGCAATGGGATCTTTAATCTTCGCTGCCTGGCTGTCATAGTACTCTGTGGCAACCGAGAACGAGAGGTAGAAGATGCTCGCCAGCGTCAGTAAGACGGCTGTTAGAATTACAATTCCTTTGTTCTGCATTTTGTTATTATTTTTATTATTATTTGTTTTTCCGTATGGTTAAAGTGTAAATATACTCTCCACAGTCGTGCAAAGATACTTATTTTTTCACATTGCTGAAAATTTATCGCCTTAATTCTTAACATTTTATGGCAAATGGCGGAATTTTTTGCACCTCGGACAGGGCGTATATAAATAAATAAGGTGTAACGGTGTTTTCGCACGCACATTTCAGAGGGTTTTCAAACAAGGCTTCCTTGCACTGCAAACAAGCATTGTTTTGCTCCTAAAGAAGCCTTGTTTACGCTGCAAAGAAGCCTTGTTTTTTAAAAGTAAAAAAGTAAAAGGGTAAAAAAGTAAAAAGGGCGGGGATGGCAGGAGGGCAAGGGTGTAAAGAATAGGAGGTCGAGCGTCCCGCTCGACAACATCATCCAATACTTTTAAGAATACAGGAGTTAAGAATTCAGAAGTTAAGCCATTAGTTTTGAGAATGCAGAAGTTAAGAATTCAGGAGTTAAGCCATTAGTTTTAAGAATACAGGAGTTAAGAATTCAGGAGTTAAGCCATTAGTTTTGATAATGCAGGAATTGAGAGAGGATTCTGAATTTCTTGCCAAGACAAGCGGCAGAGTTGGGCGAAGCCGTATGCCTTGCTAATCATAGGAGGTCGAGCGTTCCGCTCGACAACACAGGGCAAGTCTGCCAATTATGAATTCTTGATTAAAATGTTTGGATGGTGTTGTTGAGCGGGACGCTCGACCTCCTATGTCGCTAATTCATAATTAAGAACTCGTAATTAGGCTTTGCTGCCACTGTTCCGAGTTTTTTAAAGCTAATGGCTTAACTTCTGAATTCTTAACTTCTGAATTCTTAAAACTAATGGCTTAACTTCTGAATTCTTAACTTCTGAATTCT
>USEC01000052.1 GCA_900553595.1 uncultured Prevotella sp.
ATGGCTTGCAAGGACGAGAAAGGCCGTCTGCGCGTGGCTGCCGGCGTGGGTGTGACAGTCGATACGCTCGACCGTATGGGCGCACTCGTTGAGGCAGGAGCCGATGCCATCGTCATCGACACCGCTCACGGACATTCGAAATTTGTGATAGAGAAACTGTGCGAAGCAAAGGCTTCGTTCCCCAACGTGGACATCGTTGTGGGCAATGTCGCTACCGGCGCCGCCGCAAAGATGCTCGTTGATAACGGTGCCGACGCCATCAAGGTGGGCATCGGTCCGGGCTCCATCTGCACCACACGCGTCGTTGCTGGTGTGGGCGTGCCGCAGCTCAGTGCTGTTTACGATGTATATACAGCCCTCCAGGGCACAGGAGTGCCATTGATTGCCGACGGTGGCTTGCGCTATTCCGGCGATATTGTGAAGGCTATCGCTGCCGGTGGAAGCTGCGTGATGATAGGTTCGCTCGTGGCAGGAACAGAAGAGAGCCCCGGCGATACCATCATCTTCAACGGACGAAAGTTCAAGAGCTACCGCGGTATGGGCTCGCTTGAGGCTATGGAAAACGGTTCCAAGGACCGATACTTCCAGGCAGGAACAAAGGATGTGAAGAAACTCGTGCCCGAAGGCATCGCCGGACGCGTGCCTTACAAAGGCACTGTGCAGGAAGTCATCTACCAGCTCGTGGGCGGACTCCGTTCAGGTATGGGTTACTGCGGCGCCGGAACCATCGACGCTATGCACAACGCCAAGTTCACACGCATCACCAATGCCGGTGTGCTTGAGAGCCATCCGCACGACATCACCATCACAAGCGAAGCTCCCAACTACTCGCGTCACGAATAATACGAAATCAGTTAAACGACAAAAAGCAATGGCTTGGAATGCACTGCATATACGGCGCACCCCATGCCGTTGCTTCAACGGTTTTAAAGAAGAATAATCACAAGACAGAAATGAAGGTAAAGACACTGTTGGTGGCACTGCTCGCCATGGCGGGCATCGTGTCGGCACAAACCGACGACCCCGTAATCATGACCGTAAACGGCAAGCCTGTCACACGGTCGGAGTTCGAATACTCGTACAACAAGAACAATGAAGAGACTGTGGTGGACAAGAAAAGCGTCAATGAATATGTCGATCTTTTCGTGAACTTCAAGCTCAAGGTCCTTGCTGCCGAGGCTGCCGGTATTGACACTACTGCTGATTTCCGCAAGGAATTCCGTATGTACCGCGACCAGCAGTTGCGTCCTACATTTATCAACGACAACGACCTTGAACAGGCTGCACGCCGTGTCTATGCCGAGACCAAGAAGCGCATTGACGACGGCGGCGGACTCGTGCGTGTGTCGCACGTTCTCGTGCGCATGCCGCAGAAGGCTACCCAGGAGCAGCAGGAGGCAGCACGCCATCGTGCCGACTCTATATATAATGTGCTGAAGGGCGGTGCCGACTTCGCAAAGGTGGCTGGCATGTGCTCCGACGACAAGGTGTCGGCAGCGCGTGGAGGCGACATCAACTGGGTGCAGCGAGGCGTTACGTTCAAGGAGTTTGAGGATAAGGTGTTCCAAATGCCCAAGGGCACGCTGAGCAAACCGTTCATGTCGCCGGCGGGATACCATATCGTGCTCGTGACGGACAGACGCATGTTCCTGCCTTACGACAGCGTACACGCCGACATCCTGCGCTTCGTGGGACAGCAACGTATGCGTGAAAGCATCATAAGCGATAAGCTCGACTCCATAGCCAAGGCTTCCGTGCCGCCGACAACGGTAGAGGAGGTGCTCGACAAGCGTGCCGACGAACTCTCTGCCAAGGATTCTGAAATGCGCAACCTCATACGCGAATACCACGACGGACTGCTCTTCTACGACATCAGCAACCGCACCGTGTGGGAGAAGGCTGCCAAGGACGATGCCGCACTCGAAGCCTATTTCAAGAAGAACAAGAAGAAATATGCGTGGGACGAACCACGATACAAGGGTATTGCCTACCACACCAGAAGTCTTGCTGATGTGAAGAAGGTGCAGGAATCAATCAAGAAGGTGGACTTCAAGGATTGGGCCGACACGCTGCGCAAGGAGTTCAACGACTCTGTCGTGCGCATAAAGGTGGTGAAGGGCATCTTCAAGAAGGGCGAAAACGCTCTCGTCGATAAGATAGTTTTCGGTAAGGACACCACCCTCAGTGTGGTGGAGGACTTCCCGCACGAGGCTGTCTATGGCAAACTCATGAAGAATCCGAAGAGCTATCTTGATGTGCGCGACCTCGTAGTGTCCGACTATCAGGAGGAACTTGAGAAACAGTGGGTGGCTGAACTGCGCCGCAAATACCCCGTATGGGTGGACAAGCAGGTGCTGGAGACGGTGAACAAGCATTGATAGAAAGAAAACTTAGCCACCTTGTCACTTGCCACTTGCCTGCAAAAGGCATGTAGCTGACATGCGGAACTAAAATAAAACATATAAATGAGAAAAACAAAAAGCACTATATTCCTCGCCCTTGCGGCAGCCCTTCTGGCTACGGCCGCTGTGGCAAATGCCGGCAGGGACAACGCCAAGGCAACAGCTTTCGCGGCAGAAGACATGGAGCAGAACGCCGCTACAGCCGACAGCGCAGCTGTGGTGGAGGATGCTCCGCTGCCCGACAACAGCGTTGTTGATGAGGTGATATGGGTGGTTGGCGACGAGCCGATACTCAAGTCGGAGGTAGAGATAATGCGCTTGCAGGGCGAAGCCGAGGGCGTGACATGGCGGGGCAACCCCGACTGTTCCATCCCGGAGCAGATAGCCGTGCAGAAACTGTTCCTCCATCAGGCGGAAATAGACTCCATCCAGGTGTCGGAGGCAGAGATTGCACAGGGCATCGACATGCAAATCAACCACTGGATAGCACAGACCGGCGGTTCGAGGGAAAAACTTGAGGAGTATAAGAAGATGACAATCAGTCAGCTCCGCCAGTCGCTCCACGACGATTTCAAGAACAACCAGCTCGTGCAGCAGATGAAGCAGAAGCTCGTCGAGGACATCACTGTCACACCGGCAGATGTGCGCAAGTACTTCCGCAACATGCCGGAGGACAGCATTCCGTTCGTGCCTACCGAGGTGGAGGTGGAGATTATCACCAAACAGCCGAAGATTTCGCAGGAGGAAATAAACCGCGTCAAGAACGAACTGCGTGAATATACCGACCGTGTGAACAAGGGTGAGACTTCATTCGCCACTCTCGCACGACTCTATTCGGAAGACCCCGGCTCGGCACGCCAGGGCGGAGAGATGGACTATATAGGTCGAGGCATGCTCGACCCTGCCTTTGCCGGTGTGGCGTTCAACCTTACCGACCCGAAGAAGATATCGAAGATTGTGGAGTCGGAATACGGTTTCCACATCATACAGCTCATTGACAAGCGTGGCGATAAAATCAAGGTGCGCCACATCCTGCGCACTCCCAAGGTGTCGTCGGAAGCTATCGACTCAACCAAGGTGCGCCTCGACTCGCTGGCACTTGACATACGCGGAGGCAAATACTCGTTTGAAGAAGTGGCGTCATACGTCTCCGACGACAAGGACACACGCAACAACCACGGCCTGATGTCGTTCAATTCGGAAGACGGACGCACCTCGCGCTTCCAGATGAAAGACCTCCCTACGGAGGTGGCGCGGCAGATAGAGAAGATGCAGGTGGGCGATGTGTCGCCGGCATTCCGTATGGTTAATGAAAAGAACAAGACGGTCTGTGCCATCGTTAAACTCAAGAGCCGCACCGATGCACACCGTGCCACCATCACAGAGGACTATCAGGTGCTGAAGAAAGTGGTGCTCGAAAAGGAACGCGCCGACTTCCTCCACAACTGGGTGGTGAACAAGATTAAAAACACTTATGTCCGGATGAACGACAGATACAAGGACTGCGATTTTGAATATCAGGGTTGGGTGAAATGACATCAAAGCACAGCTTTAACATATTTCGCGGGCATAGAATCATCGCAACGATGGTTCTGTGCCTGTTTGCCGTTTGTCTGACGGCATCCATGGCGTCGCCGCAGGGTCGCAGGAAGAAGGCGGCACCCGACGAACGCGTATATCTTGTGCATTCCGACGAACTCCGTTACGACCAGTACGGTCCCACTTCCAATGCCCAGATACTCAAGGGCAAGGTGCATTTCACGCATGCCGGTGCGCAGCTGTGGTGCGACAGCGCGTATTTCTATCAGGACATGAACTCCGTTGTGGCTTTCGGCGATGTGCGTTTCAAGCAGGGCGACACGCTGTCGCTCACATGCAAGTATGCCGATTACGACGGAATGTCGCAGATGATGCATGCCCGTCGCAATGTGGTGCTGAAGCACCGGCAACAGACTCTCTACACCGATTCACTCGACTACGACCGTATTTATGAGGACGCCTACTTCTTTGAGGGAGGCAGACTCGTCGATGGCAAGGACCGTCTTGTGGCAGACTGGGGGAGCTACAACACTGCGACGCGTCAGGCTTCGTTCTATTACAAGGTGGAAATGTTCAGCGGCGAGAACCATATCACCACCGACACGCTGCACTACGACACACGCTCTTCGGTGGCGCATGTGCTCGGTCCGTCGGTGATAACATCGAAAGGGACAGTCATCAATACCGAGGATGCCTACATGAACTCAAAAACCGACCGGTCGCAGCTGTTCGGTCGCTCGACGATTGTCGATAAGGAGAAGTCGATAACAGGCGACTCCCTGTTCCATGACAACACTACTGGCGACAACGAAGGATTCGGCAATGTGGTGTATATCGACCGCGAGAACAGGAACGAACTGCATGCCGACCGTCTCTTCTACAACGAGACGACGGGCTACGGCTATGCCACCAAGCGTGCTGTGATGCTCGATTATTCGCAGAAAGACACTCTGTTCGTGCATGGCGACTCGCTGAAAATCTATACATACAACATCAATACCGACTCAGTATATCGCGAGATGCACGGCTTCAACAAGGTGCGTGCCTACCGCACGGATGTGCAGGCTGTGTGCGATTCGCTCGTCTTCACCTCGCGGGATTCATGCCTTACGATGTACAAGGACCCCATCGTGTGGAACGGGCAGCGGCAGCTGCTCGGCGAAGTGATAAAGGTATATATGAACGACAGCACCATACGCCGCGCCGAAATATTGGGGCAGGCACTCTCGGTGGAACAGGTGGATGAGAAGGCGCACTACAACCAGGTGTCGTCGCGCCGTATGGATGCTTTCTTCGAGGATGGTGCCATGCGTCTGGCGGTGGCTTCGGGAAATGTGAAGACCATCTATTACAACATCGACAGCAAGGACAGCACCGTCACGGAGCACAACTATATGGAGACCGACACCATGCGGATGTACATCTCGAAGCAACGCCAGTTGGAACGCATCTGGGCGTCGCGGGCAACGGGAACCATCTCGCCCGTCACGCAGATACCGCCCGACAAGTATCGTCTGCCGGAGTTTGCGTGGTTCGATTATGTGCGTCCTCTCGACAAGGACGACATCTTCAACTGGCGGGGAAAGAAGGGCGGCACCGAACTCAAGGCTGTACGCCGCCGCGAAGCACCGTTGCAGATACTGTCGGAATAGTGTCCCAATAGTCCTGCCCTTGGGCGGTCGTTATGCCGGCAGGGGCATATTGGGTTGAATTTAAAATGTGAACAATGGCTTTTCATTTTGGAAACCGCCGTCCTCGCGGCTTTCACCACACATTCCGCTTCACCGATGAGCGGCGTGAAGTGCTCGACAAACTGCGTCAGGGAGTGCCGCCGGAGGTGATAGCAAGGCAGACTCTTGGCGGCGATGACGGCAGAAGCGCCCGTCGCCGCACTGCTTCCTTCGGCGCATCGCCGGCTCAGTCGGGATGCCTCGTGGCTGTCGTGCTCGTCATAATGCTTGCTTTCCTGCTCGCATTGATGGCATGATTCGTGCATCGATTTGCACATATTATAATATAAGCGACCAAAGTTTCGTGCTTGGTATGTTTATATAGGTCGTGGAAATCCAGGAAACCGTAGCTGAAAGCACCGTTGCCGGCATTGCGGAAAAGGAGCGTTGGCAACTGTTTCCGTAATTGTCAAACTCAAATAAGGAACGGCACGGTTTTGCTGTTCCGATTTTATTGTTTAAATTTGCAGCAGTAACCATTAAATATAAAGACCTGAGTCATGAGCGATATTATTCAACTTCTGCCCGATACGGTGGCCAATCAGATTGCCGCCGGTGAGGTGATACAGCGTCCGGCAAGTGTCGTCAAGGAACTTGTGGAGAACGCTGTCGATGCCGGAGCCACTATGGTGAATGTCGTTTGTGTCGATTCCGGCCGCACATCGGTGCAGGTGGTCGATAACGGTAAGGGCATGTCGGAGACCGACGCGCGTCTTTCTTTCGAGCGTCACGCCACATCGAAAATCCGTAAGGCTGCCGACCTTTTCGCACTGCACACCATGGGATTCCGTGGTGAGGCACTGGCTTCGATAGCGGCAGTGGCACAGGTCACGCTCCGCACACGGCAGGATACGGACGATATAGGTACGCAACTCACCATCGAAGGCTCTGACTTCAAAGGGCAGGAGGCTTGCTCATGCCCCGTGGGTAGCAACTTCATGGTGGAGAATCTGTTCTATAATGTCCCGGTAAGGCGCAAGTTCCTGAAGTCGAACACCACCGAACTCAACAACATCGTCACTGCCTTTGAGCGCATAGCATTGGTTAATCCCGCTGTCGCTTTCACTCTCCACAACAACGGGACGGAACTTTACAATCTCAAGCAGGGTAGTGTGCGGCAGCGTATCGTGGATGTCTTCGGCAAGAAAATCAACCAGTTCCTTCTTCCTCTCGATGTCGATACCTCGGTTTGCAAGATATCCGGCTTCGTCGCCAAGCCTGAGTCGTCGCGCAAGAAAGGTGCGCGTCAGTACTTCTTCGTCAATGGCCGCTTCATGAAGCACCCCTATTTCCATAAGGCGGTGATGATGGCTTACGAGCGGCTTATACCCGAAAGCGAGCAGGTCTCCTATTTCATTTATTTCACGGTGAAGCCCGAAGACATTGATGTGAACATACATCCCACAAAGACTGAGATTAAGTTTGAGAACGAACAGACCATCTGGCAGATTCTCACGGCAACAGTCAAGGAGACGCTTGGAATGTTCAACGACGCCACTTCGATTGAGTTTGACACCGAAGGTCGCCCCGACATTCCCGTGTTCAACCCCTCCGATGATGTCGAGCTGCCCAAGGTGCAGTACAATCCCAATTACAATCCGTTTGAAGAATCCTCTTCCGTGCCGCGCCAGCATGCTGCGCCGAAGCAGTGGGAGCAGCTCTATGACGGACTCAAGCAGCAGCCTGTGGCGAGTCAGACACTCTTCGATGCCGACGAAGACGAAACCTTTGCCGCTGCCGCGCAGCCGTCTTACGGCGAGGTGTTTGTCCCCGGCGTGTCCAATCCTATTGAAGAAAAGTCGCCCGCCCACTATCAGTACAAGGGCAAGTACATCATGACGGCGGTGAAGTCGGGGCTTATGATTATCGACCAGAACCGTGCACATCTGCGCATTCTGTACGAGCAGTTCCTCGAACAGCTGCGCAACAAGAAGGCGTATCCGCAGAAAGTGCTCTTTCCCGAAACCGTGCATTTCTCGCAGTCGGACAATGTCGTGCTTCAGAAGATAATGCCCGAACTGGAGGTCGTGGGCTTCGAACTCACCAGTCTGGGCGGTGCTTCATATTCCATCAACTCCGTTCCCTCCGGACTTGACGGCGTGAATTATGTCGGTCTTGTGCAGGACCTCGTCTCGGCGGCAACCGAACATGGTATGAATGCCATCGACGACATCAACCATTCCGTGGCTCTTGGTCTGGCAAGTCATGCGGCGGTGGATTACGGTCAGGTGCTGACAAACAGTGAGATGGAAGCCATCGTGAACGACCTTTTCGCCTGTTCCAACTTCAATTATGCCCCCGACGGCAGGAAAATCCTATGTATTCTCAAGCAGTCGGAGCTCGAACATCTGCTTTCTTGATATTGCACAAAAGTGAAGCAATGTGCGCAATGAAGAGTATTCAGAGCAGAGTTTTCGGACACTTATGCGGCTGAAAAAGCAAAAATAAACGTTTTTTAATACATTATGGATAATATTTATGTCCATAAATACAATATTTTTTTTGAAAACTTGTTTTATTTGGTTTTAAATGCCTAACTTTGTAGCCGATAACAAGGGTTTTCCCCTAAAATTGATAATTTTGATTGTTAAATAAATAAAGGTTATGAAAAAGTTATTAATTGTTTTGGCAATGGCAGGATTGTCTATGGGCTCATTCGCTCAGGAGGCTGATCCTACACTTAAGCACAGTGTTGCCACAAATTCATTCTGGAGCAATTGGTTCATTCAGGTAGGTGTAGATTGGAATGCTTGGTATTCTGGTCAGGAGCACGGTTTGGGTCTCGACAGAAGCCCGTTCAAGAAGTTCCGTTCAAATCCTGGTGCTTCAATCGCTATCGGTAAGTGGTTTACTCCGGGCATCGGACTCCGTACAAAGGTGCAGGGTATCTGGGGTAAGAACGTGACAGATGCTGAAAACTACGGCAACTGCAACAAGTATTGGGCTGCAAACGAGCAGGTCCTCTTCAACCTGAGCAACATGATTTGCGGTTATAATCCTACACGCGTTTGGAACTTCGTTCCTTTCGCAGGTGCAGGCTTCGCTCGCTCTTGCTCATACAACACTTACGCAATGTCTATGAGCGTTGGTATTCTCAACACATTCCGTGTAAGCAAGCACGTTGGTATCAACCTCGAGCTCGGTTGGAACCGCTATGAAAGCGACTTCGACGGCAACAGCAAGGGTGAAACTTCTAACAACCGCGGTTGGGATACTCACGACAACCAACTCTACGGAGAACTCGGTCTGACATTCAACCTTGGCAAGGCAACATGGGAAAAGACTCCGGACGTTGCTGCTATCAAGGCCCTCTCTCAGGCACAGATCGACGCCCTCAACGCACAGCTCAACGATGCTAACGCTGAGAACGCTCGTCTGAAGAAGCTCCTCGCAGAGAAGAAGGAAGCTCCCGCAGCCGTTAAGGAATTCGTGAACACACCGGTTTCTGTATTCTTCAACATAAACAAGTACAAAGTTGCATCCAAGAAGGACCTCGTAAATGTTAAGTCTCTTGCTAACTACGCAAAGGACAACAACTTGAATCTCCTCGTAACAGGTTATGCTGACAGCGCAACTGGTAAGGCAGCTTACAACCAGAAACTTTCTGAGAAGCGTGCTGAGACCGTAGCTAACGAGCTCGTTAATATGGGTGTTAGCCGCGACCAGATCACAACTGAAGGCAAGGGTGGCGTGAGCGAACTCTCACCGATCTCTTACAACCGTCGTGCAACTGTTCAGGTTAAGGA
>USEC01000053.1 GCA_900553595.1 uncultured Prevotella sp.
TGAGCGAACTCTCACCGATCTCTTACAACCGTCGTGCAACTGTTCAGGTTAAGGAATAATAAATCCGCTGAAAGTTTAAATTGACAAAATATGGCGCATCCTTTTGGATGCGCCTTTTTTTATGCCTTTTTGCGAACGGGGTTTATGTCCCGTTTGCAAAGTAAAATCAGGTAAAGTCAGACAATAGCATAACTCATTGAAAAATAAGGGTAATGTCCGTTATCTTCCATCCGCCGCAGGCGGATTAACTTCCGCTAACTTCTGCTAACTCCCGTTTTGACCAACCGGCTTAACTTCCGCTAACTCCCGTTTCTACACCCTCCCTCTTTCGTTTGCAAAACCTGCGGCATTGTCGTTTCAGAATCCTGATGTGCTAAAAATCATGCATTTTCCCTCTCAAATCGCCGTGAAAATGAAAAAAAATGTGTAAGTTTGCCATTTGAAACATAATTATATTCTTCAATGGAAGCACTACGCCGGATTTGTGACATCATAATGAAGCCACTGCGCAGAAACGTGAACTTCTTCATGTTCATGTATCTCTTAGGGTGCGTATGCGCATGGGCTACGTTGCCCGACACGCGTAACGCCAGACTTTACGACAACCTCTACCTCGAACTTTTCATCGACCTCTACCTCCTCTGCGTCCTCCTCACGTTGTTGCCGCGCAAGGTTATGATATGGGTCAGAGCCTTGCTTTATGCGGTGTTCTACGCCGCGGCGGTGGTGGATGTCTATTGCTTTGTGAAGTTCGAGTCCACCCTCACGCCCACGATGCTCCTCCTTGTCGGCGAGACCGACTCTCGTGAGGCCGGCGAATTCATCAAGTCGTGCGTCTCGCCCGATATCGTGTTCAGTCCGGTGGGGTGGGTGCTGCTCGTCATTCTGAGTCATGTCCTCTGCGTCCTTCGTCTGCGCTTCCCCCATTTCATCCCTCGCCGCCAGCGCGAATTTCTCAAGAGTCTGTGGCTTACGGCGGCACATTGGGTGCGTAAGTGGGCTATGGCAGAAGCCGCCGTCGTGGTGGCGCTGCTGGTTTGGGCGGCAGTGTCGAGCTTCCACAACAAGCAGGCCACATGGAAACTGATGACGGGCAGAACCATCGGCGATGTGGAGCACACGCTCACCGAGAAGGATCACGCCGTGCTCTACGCCCCCGTCTATCGCCTCGCATTCAGTATCTACGCCAACACGCTCACGGCAAAGCAGGTGCAGCGTCTCGTCGCCACCGCCGACAAGGTGCATGTCGATAGCTGTTCGTTCCGCAGTCCCACCATCGTTCTCATCATAGGCGAGAGCTACAACCGCCACCATTCGCAGATGTACGGCTACTCCATGCCCACCACTCCGCGCCAGTTGAAGCTGGAGCGCACGGGTCGCCTTGTGCGTTTCGATGATGTCGTGTCGCCGTGGAACCTCACAAGCTTCGTCTTCAAGCATCTCTTCTCCATGTATGTGGTGGGGCAGAAGGGCGAGTGGTGCGACTATCCGCTCTTCCCGGCAGTCTTCCGCAAGGCGGGCTATCATGTCACTTTCCTCACCAACCAGTTCCTGCCCAAGGCGAAGGAGGCTGTCTATGACTTCAGTGGAGGCTTCTTCCTGAACAATCCCAAGCTCAGTGCGGCACAGTTCGACACGCGCAACACGCAGCTTCATGTCTTCGACGAGGGACTGCTTGCCGACTACGACAACCTGAAAGGCGCCAACACCGACAACAACCTCATCATCTTCCACCTCATAGGTCAGCATGTGGGCTACCGGCAGCGCAGTCCGAAGGACCGCAAACACTTCCGTGCCGACGACTACAAGGAACTGAAACCCAACCTCAACGCACGCGAGCGCACCATCCTTTCCGACTACGACAACGCCATACTCTACAACGACTCGGTGGTGACGGAGATAGTGAAGAAGTTCGAGAACGACGATGCCATCGTGATATATGTGCCCGACCACGGCGAGGAATGCTATGAGGGCGACATGCACTTCTACTGCCGTCTGCACTCCTCCGAGGTGGATGCACGCCTCGCCCATGCCGAGTTCGACATCCCGTTCTGGATATGGTGCTCGCCGAAATATGTGAAACGCCGCCCCGAAGTGTTCCGCCGCGTGGTGCGGGCCCGCCACCGCCGCTTCATGACCGACGCCCTGCCACACACGCTGCTCTACCTCGGCGGCATCTCGGCGCCCTATTATCATGAAGAGTACGACCTGCTCTCGCCCAACTATGATGAGATGCGTCCGCGCATACTGAAAGGCACTACCGACTACGACAAACTCTGACTCTCCGTCTGGCAGTCTCACTCTGTGAGGCAGTTACGGGTGCCGAAGAAGTCGTAGAAGTGAAAAATGAATGAATTTAGAAATGTAATTTATGGACAATAAAAGGTCTTGCGCCCCCTTGCTCACCCGTGCCGAATGTTCGGCGTTGCGTGGAATAGCCATCATCGGCATATTCCTGCACAACTATTGCCATTGGCTCGGCTTCGCGGTGAAGGAGAATGAATACACCTTCCGCATGTCTAACTGCCGCAACCTGATGAAGGCGGTAGCCTCGCCCGACGCCAATCTGGCGGTGCATCTCGTCTCGTTCTTCGGGCATTACGGTGTCCCCGTATTCCTCTTCCTCAGTGCTTTCGGACTCGTTATGAAGTACGAAAGCCGCCAGCCGGTTCCCGGTGCCGTGCAGGAGTCGGCTCCCTCTTTCATCGTCTCACACTATCGGAAACTTTTCAGCATGATGATTGTGGGTTTCGTGGCGTTTACAATGGTCGATGCCATAACGCCCGGTGCCCACCATTACCGGTTTATGGACATCGTGGGGCAGCTGCTTATGTTCAACAACATGATGCCCGACCCCGACCATGTGATATGGCCCGGTCCCTATTGGTTCTTCGGTCTGATGCTCCAGCTCTATATTGTCTATCGCCTTCTGCTCCATTGTCGCAGTTCGTGGCTCGCCGTTCTGCTCGTCGCCGTGTGCTGGCTGTTGCAGATGCTGTGCGCTCCCGACGGCGATGCCCTCAACCGTGTGCGCTACAACTTCATGGGCGGCATGCTCCCGTTCGCTGCGGGACTGCTCTTCGCAAGGCATGGCAGGGCGTTGTCCTGGGCGCAGTGGGGTGCTGTCGCGTTGGTGTCGGCAGTGGCGGTGTGGCTGTTCAGCTTCAACTTCCAGTTGTGGCTGTGGGCGCCGCTCATGGTGTGTGCTCTCTGCGTGGCGTTCGTCAAGCTTCTGCCGCAGCGTCTGACCGATGCCCTGGCATGGGTGGGCGGCATTTCGGCGGCACTCTTCGTGCTGCATCCCATCACACGCAAGATATTCATTCCCGTCAGCCGTCATGGCGATGTATATACCGGACTGCTGCTCTACATTGTGGCTTCGGTGGCAATAGCCTACTTCTATCACTCTCTGCAAGGACAGTTCAAGAAGGTCGGCAGATTCGAAAAACAACAGAAAGACAGATAAAGCGATGAAGATTCCCGACATACAACTGGCAGGCATAAGCCGCTACCGTGGCGAACTCATGGGTGCGGCGATGCTCTTCGTCATACTCTTCCATGTGTCGCTGAGTCGCGACGCCCCCTTTTACGGACTCCGCCGCTGCGGCAACGTGGGGGTCGATATGTTCCTCTTCCTTAGTGGAGTGGGGCTGTGGTTCGCATGGACGAAGCAGCCTTCGGTGCGCACTTTCTACCGCCGCCGTCTTCTCCGCATCCTGCCCACATGGCTTCTTGTGGCGGGAGTGTTCTACGGTGCCGACTATCTGGGGCAGCGCCGCTTCTCGTCGAACCTTATCGACCTCATCGGCGATGTCACCGTGAACTGGGATTTCTGGCTTCACGACGAACTCACCTTCTGGTATGTGCCGGCGATAATGATGCTCTATCTCTTCGCTCCGCACTATATGCGGCTCATCACGCGGCACCCCCTCTATCGCTGGCTGCCGCTGCTCATGGTGGTGTGGTGCGTCATGATGCAGTGGGTGCTGCCCATACACCGTGCCGTGGGACATATAGAGATATTCTGGAGCCGTGTGCCAATCTTCTTCATCGGCATAAATATGGGGCGCAGCGTGAAGGAACAGTGCACCCTCGAAGGCTCCGCTCTGTGGCTGCTGCTGCTTGCTTTCGCCATGACCTTCGGCACATCCGTCTATCTGGAGCAGGTGAGCCACGGGCGGTTTCCGCTGTTTGTGGAGCGGATGCTCTACATTCCGTTCACCGTCACGGGCGTGTTGCTGCTGAACTATGTCTTCAGCCGCCTTCCGCAGTGCGTGAACCGCTTCCTGCGCCTCGTGGGTGCACTCAGCCTTGAAGTCTATCTGCTGCATGTGCAGTTCGTGCTTCTTCACATCGAACCATATCGCTTGGGCTACTGGCTCACGTTCCTTCTCACAGTGGCAATAACTCTGCCTTTGGCATGGCTGCTGCAAACGACATTAAATTATGCAACCCGGAAAATCAAGTAAAGCCTATGATTAAGGACATATTAAGACTCATTCGACCCAAACAGTGGATTAAGAACATGTTCGTATTCATACCCATGTTCTTCGCCGGCGAACTCTTCGACTTGCATTCGCTGTATCTGTGTGCCGTCACTTTCTTGGCTTACAGTCTCATGGCGTCGTCAATCTATTGCTACAACGACATCGTCGATGCCGATGCCGACCGTCGTCATCCCGTGAAGTGCCATCGCCCCGTGGCGTCGGGTGCCGTCTCCGTGCGCCTCGCCTACACGCTCATGGCGCTCATGGCGGTGCTGTCGGTGGCAGTGGTGCTGCTGTTGCCGCCCGAAGTCATGGCAAATGTGTTGGCAGTGGTGCTGTTCTACTATCTGCTCAACCTCTCCTACTGCTCCAAACTCAAGCAGTATGCTATCGTCGATGTGTGCATCGTGGCGTTCGGCTTCGTGCTACGCATCCTGGCAGGAGGCTTCGCCTGCGAGGTGACCCCAAGCAACTGGCTTGTGATAATGACCTTCCTGCTCACGCTCTTCATGTCGTTTGCCAAGCGGCGCGACGATGTCCTGCGCATGAACGAGACGGGAGAGCCGCCGCGGAAGAACACCGTGCGCTATAATCTCACATTCATCAATCAGGCTATCACCATCACCGCCTCGGTGACGCTGGTGTGCTACATCATGTACACTGTCTCGCCGGAGGTGACCGAACGCTTCGATACGCCATATCTCTACCTCACATTCGTGTTCGTTCTGCTCGGACTCCTGCGCTATATACAGATTGCCGTTGTCGATAAGAAGAGCGGCGACCCGACGAAAGTCATTCTGCACGACCACTTTTCACAGATGATTGTGGTGGCATGGGTGCTCTCGTTCCTGCTCATGATTTATGTGATATGAAAAAGAAACTGTGGTTGTTCGACTTCGACGGCACTGTCACCACCGCCGACACGCTGCTCGCCTTCATACGCCATGCGTGCGGCACCGTGCACTTTCTGGCGGGCTTTGCGCTGTTCAGTCCGCTCCTTGTGCTGATGAAGTTGCACCTTTACCCTAACTATAGAGCCAAGCAACGCCTCTTCGCATGGTTCTTCAAGGGCATGGCCGAGACCGACTTCGATGCCCGTTGCCGTGCCTTTGCTGCCGACAGCAAGCACCTTCTGCGCCCTGAGGCGGTGCGCTTCATGCGTCGTTGCATGAATAATGGTGGGCAGGTGTGCATCGTCAGCGCAAGCATCGACAATTGGGTGCGCCCGTTTTTCAGCGACATCGCCGGTGGAACGCAGCATCCGCTCATCGTCATTGGCACACAGATAGAGATAAAGGATGGTGTGCTCACGGGACGATTCCTTACCGACAACTGTTACGGGGCAGAGAAGGTGAGGCGTGTGGAAACCCTCTTCCCCGACCGTAACGACTATTACATCACCGCTTTCGGCGACAGCCGGGGCGACAAAGAACTTCTTGATTATGCGGATGAAAGACATTATAGGCCGTTTAGACGATAGCCGCCGACAGAAACTGGGCGAGGTGCTGCGCTTCGGAATAGTGGGCGTGGCTGCCACAATGCTGCAATACATCATCTATTGGGTGCTCATCTGTGTGCTCGCACCCACTGTGGCAATGACCATAGGCTACGCCATCAGTTTCGGTTTCAACTTCCTGGCAAGTACCCGCTACACCTTCCGTGTGAAGGCGTCGGCAAGCCGTGGTGCGGGATTCGCCTTCTCGCATGCCGTGAACTACATATTGCAGATGGCGACGCTCAACCTCTTCCTCTGGCTCGGCGTGTCGAAACAGTGGGCACCGGTGCCCATGTTCTGCGTCTGCGTACCAGTGAACTTCGTGTTAGTGAGATTTTTCCTTAAGAAGAAACAAAGCAAGAATGAGTAAGATTACCGACAATTCCTTCTGCCGTACATTCGTCGCCGTCTTCCGCATAAAGCCTGAGGAACGGTGGCTGGCAGCCGTGCTGCTGACGATATTCGTGGCACTCAATGCCCTGGTGGTGGCACATTATTACGATGTCTTCACGCCGCTTACCGACCGCTATTGGCGGCTTTTCATAGGTAAGTTCCACATTTCCGGCTTCGATCCCATCACCTATTCCGTCGTGAGCGACTGGACTGCGGGCTACAACGTCTATCGCCATCCGCTGCTTGCCTACTTCATGTATGTGCCTTACCTCGTCAATCAGGCACTGATGTGGCTCACGGGCATCAACTGCGCACTGTTCATCGTCACGGCGATACAACTGTTCTGCTCGTTCTATTCGGCAATGTTCATCTTCAGAATATTCCGCGAAGTGATAGGATTGGCGCATCTTCACTCCGTCCTGCTCACATTCTTCTTCTTCTCGTTCGCCTTTGTCATGCTCACGACAATGGTGCCCGACCATTTCGTCATATCCATGATGCTCCTGCTCCTGGCTCTTTATGTGTCGGGAAAACTTATCTTGAAAGGCAGAAGACTCACTCTCTGGCAAGCCGTGTTCTACTTCTTCCTCACGGCGGGAACATCGCTCAACAACGGGCTCAAGGTGTTTCTGTGCGACCTTTTCGTCAATGCGAAAAGCTTCTTCCGGCCCAAGTTCCTCTTCGGGGCAATCATTGTCCCTGCCGCTCTCATCTGGGGCGTGAGCCGTATGAGCTACGCCTGTCTCGTCTGGCCTAACGAAATGGCGGTGAAGAAGGCACGCGCCAAGGCGAAAGCCGATAAGGAGGCGAAGCAGAAGGCACTCCAGCTGGCACAGGCCAAAGCCGACTCCATACGCATCGCTGCCGGCGACACCACCGTGAAGGCTGCCGCACCGCAGCCTGCCAAGCCCAAACGCCGCCGCATAACAAAGGGACGGCCCATCGTCCACGGCGAGTTCATGGACTGGACCGATGCTACCACATCGCGCTTTGAGCCGGTGGTGGAGAATCTTTTCGGCGAGTCCATACAGTTGCACAAGGATCATCTGCTCGGCGACCTGCTCATTTCGCGACCCGTGATAGTGCACTACCGCTCGCCGCTCAACTATGTCGTGGAGGCAACGGTCGTGCTGCTCTTCGCCATCGGTATATGGTGCGGCCGACGCTCGCGTTTCTTCTGGCTCGCCATGTCGTTCTTCGCACTCGACATGGTGCTGCATGTGGGACTCGGCTTCGCCCTCAACGAGATTTACATAATGACAGCTCACTGGATTTACATCATCCCGATAGCCGTCGGCTATATGCTCAAGGCGTTGCCGCGGCGTTGGAGTCTGGGTGCGACGGCACTCGTGATGTTGCTCACAGTCTTCCTGTGGGTGTGGAACGTGAGTCTGATAATAGAATATCTGGTGTAGGAATCCTCCGGCACCTCCGTCACCGTTAAAGGAAAAAACATGATATTACGCATACGGAAAGACGAACGCAGGCTCGCCCTTGCGGCACTCGTCGTGTTCACACTGCTCAACGCCCTGCTCATATACAACCACTTCGACCGCTTTACACGGGGCGCGAATGTGGGTTTCTGGTCGCTCTTCTACAACCACCTCAACGTGTCGGGCTACGATGTGTTCTCGCTCATCGCCATATCGTGTCTGCGGGTTCATTACATTGTGCTGCGCCATCCGCTGTTCATAGGCATACTGCTGCCCTTCTATTGGCTCAACCATTGGCTCATGGGCATGACGGGATTCAACTTCGCCATGTTCTTCATGGCTGCCGTGTTGATAGTGAGCGATGTCTATGGATTCCTATTCCTCCACCGCACATTCTGCGAACTCATAAAGTTGCGGCGCACCGACTCGCTCATGCTCTGCATCATGTTCTACTCGTTCGCACACATCATGCTCGCCGCCATCGTGCCCGACCATTTCGCCATCTCGCTCGCCTTGCTCACGGGTACGCTCTACATCACGGGGCGACGCTTGCACGACGGTAGAGTGTTTAAATGGTGGGAAGCGGCAGTACTCTTCTTCCTCACCGCCGGAATAACGCTCACCAACGGCGTGAAGACATTCATCGCCGTCGCCGCAGCCAATGGCAGGAAAATCGTCTCGTGGCGTTTCGTGGCGGCGTTCGTGCTGCCCGTGGCGGTGCTGGGAGGCTTGGTGGTGTGGCAGAACAAGGCCATTCTCGAACCGCAGGGCCGCAGCATAAAGAAGATAGAGACGGCAGTGGCGAAGAAAGACCCGTCGCGTGCCGAGCGCATAAAAACCCATAACGAGTGGGTGAAGCGGCAGAACGGCGCGGCTCTCACCTCCAATGTGCCGCTGCTCGAATGGAGTGATGTCACCACGTCGCGCTGGCGGACGGTGGTCGATAACCTCTTCGGCGAGTCGTTGCAGCTCCACCGCGACCATCTGCTTGAAGATGTGCAGGAGACACGCCCCGTGTTTGTGTCTTACCGGTCAGTCGTAAGCTATGCAGTGGAGGCTCTCGTCGTGCTGCTGTTCGTTGCTGGAGTCTGGACGGCAAGGCGCAGCCGCCTGTTCTGGGTGCTCTTTCTGTGGTTCGCCTTCGACATGACGATGCACATAGGCTTCGGTTTCGGAATCAATGAGGTGTATATAATGACCGCCCACTGGGCTTTCATCATCCCCATAGCCATAGGTTTCCTGCTCAAAAGCGTGCCCTCACGGCTGTCGGCAGCGGTGCGCTATGTGGTGGCGGCGACGACGGTGTGGCTGCTCGTTTACAACCTTACTGTGATCACCCGCTACTTCATTGCATGACCATGCGGAAGCGTGTGACTGACGCCCATCTTGCTGGCAACATCGGTGAATATTGCACAGAAAGCATCGTCAGAATGGGGCAAAACAAGAAAAAATAAAGAAAAGCATAAAAAAGTTGCTCAGAAATTTGGTGAAACAACAAAAAAGTCATACCTTTGCAACCGCTTACGAAAAGCAAGGGCGTTTAGCTCAGCTGGTTTAGAGCATCTGCCTTACAAGCAGAGGGTCGGC
>USEC01000054.1 GCA_900553595.1 uncultured Prevotella sp.
CAATCGCATTCGGTTCGTTGTATGAATCTGACGCAAGCGGTCTTTGACATATTTATATTTTATACCTTTCATTTATATCTGTCTTTTCGTAGTCACCCAATACGGAATGTGATCTTGCTCATCGGCTTCCTCGTCTTGTACAGGCTGCAACGAATGTTTGTCGTGCAAATGAAACGTACTTGATTTTGGGATTTTTTGAGAAAATTTCGCTTACATGCGTAAAAAATACGCAAAATATTTGTGCCTTTAAAATTTAATTTGTAATTTTGCGGTGTAAAACATACACAAGTATTATTAGTTTGCAAAATATGCAAGACACGAATATTGAAAAAAAGTATTGTTATGAGTATCCGCATCCGAGTGTCACTACAGACTGTGTCATCTTCGGTTTTGACGGATCTGAGTTGAATGTACTTCTTGTCAAACGAGGAGTGGAACCTTACAAGGGGTGTTGGGCTTTTCCTGGCGGATTCATGAAAATGTATGAAAACGCCGAAACGGGGGCGCGGCGCGAACTGAAAGAAGAGACGGGGCTTGACACGGCCTACATGAAGCAGTTTCATGCGTTTACTGAGCCTAACCGCGACCCACGTGAGCGCGTGGTGACGATAGCTTACTATGCGCTCGTGAAAATGGAGGAGGTGCGGGGAGGCGATGATGCCGAAGAAGCACGCTGGTTTCCTTTGGGTACAGTGCCACAACTGGCGTTCGACCACGATCGCATTTTGCGCACGGCGCAACAGGAACTGAGGCGGCAGATACACTTTGAACCGATAGGTTTTGAACTGCTCTCCGAAAAGTTCACCATACGCGACTTGCAGAACCTCTACGAGGCGATACTCGATGTGAAGTTCGACAGACGCAACTTCTACAACAAAATGAAGAAACTGGAACTGCTCGTGCAACTTGACGAGACTGTGCGCCAATCAGCCAAAAAAGATGCTCTTCTGTTCAAGTTCAATTCTGAAAAGTATTATGAGTTGAAGCAGAAAGGTTTCCGATTGGAATTCTGATAAGTTATAATTGCATTGAATCTACAAGCATTAGATATTATGTTAGGAAGCATCATCGGCGACATTGTGGGCAGCGTCTATGAGTTCGCCAATATCAAGACAAAGGAATTCCCGCTATTCAACGACCGGGGCAGTTACACCGACGACTCCATACTGAGTGTGGCTACGGCCGACTGGCTGCTGCATGGCGGCGACATAGCGAAGTTTTACAGCGACTATGCGGCACGCAATCCGTTTCCCATGGGCGGCTACGGAAGTAGTTTCCAGTTATGGGTGGTGCGCTCGCAGCGCCAGAACGATTACAGGCCTTACAATTCATGCGGCAACGGCAGCGCCATGCGTGTAGGACCTGTTGGTTGGGCTTTCGATACGAAGGAGCAGACGCTTGATATGGCGAGACTGTCGGCAGCGTGTACGCACAATCATCCTGACGGCATAAAGGGTGCGCAGACTGCCGCTCTGTGCATATTTATGGCCCGCAACGGCGCGTCAAAGGAGGAAATGCGCGAAGCCATAGAACATGAAATAGGATATGCCCTAAACTTCACCTGTGATGAAATACGCCCTACATATTGTTGGGGCGGCACCTGCGAGAAGAGTGTGCCGCAGGCTGTAGTCGCCTTCCTTGACGGCACGAATTTTGAAGATTGCATACGCAATGCCGTGAGCATAGGAGGTGACAGCGATACTATAGCCTGCATTACGGGAAGCATTGCGGAGGCATTCTACGGTATTCCTGCTGACATAAGGGAGCGTGCTGAAACTTATCTTCCGGAACAAATGTTGGCCACTGTGCATGAGTTCGAAACCAGATTCGGTGCACGTTAAGTCCCTCAACCACACAAAACACAAAAATGTAAAAATCCTTTAAATACAAACAAACATGACACTTACAGATTTATACAAGAAGGCAGAGAGAAGAGCATCGGCAGCTCAAAGTACAGAATCAGCAAAATGTGGGACTGAAAGCCGTTCGTCGAAAACTATAGGCAAACTTGACATGGTAATTGCCTTTGACACTACGGGTTCAATGGCCCTATATATTGGGGCTGTGCGTGATGAGGTGTCGCAACTGGTGCCGCGACTCTTCGAGGACAACGGCGACATGCGGCTCGGCATAGTGGCTTTCGGCGACTAGCGACATGGATGATGCCGGACACTTCGGAAATGCTTACCAATGCGTAGAATTGACGGACAATCAGCAGGATCTTATCAATTTCGTGCGTCATTCGGCGGATACGTCAGGCGGTGACGGTGACGAGTTCTATGAGCTTGTGCTGAGGAAGATCGTGGATGAGACTCCGTGGCGCGAAGGTTCTACACGCGTAATTCTGCTTATTGCCGATGCCATGCCGCATCCGATAGGCTACTCTTATAAAGGCATCATCAGCAACAATGATATCGACTGGCGTGAAGAGGCACGAAAGGCTTCGGACAAAGGCATAAAGATAGACACGGTCACTATCTGTGACCAGTCGTGGATGAAGGAACTTTCGCGTATGACCAACGGCGTGAGTGCGCCTTTTGAAAGCGGAGAGAAGACGGCACGTCTCGTGGAAGCTGCCGTACTGTCGCGCGGTTCGGCAGAACAGCGCCGCCGTTGGGACTGTATGCGTGCCAAATATAGTGAGGACGAGGAACTTGACGATGTATATGCCTCTTATTATGAGGAGCGGTGTGACGGTGACGACTCGATTGAATATGATAAGGAAGAAGCGAAACCATATAAAGGAAATCTTGAAAACTGTAAGTGGAAGTATGGAGAACCTATGACACCTGAGTGGATAGAAGAACTGTCTGATGATGAGGTGTTCGTGTTTGGTAGTAATGTCCTGGGGCATCATAAAGGTGGCGCAGCACGAATCGCGCGCAAGAAATTCGGGGCAAAGATGGGACATCCGAGAGGCTTGCAGGGAAAGTCGTATGCCATTCCTACTGTGGGATTATCCCTGAGCGATATTGAAGAAGAAGTGGGTCGTTTCTGTACATTCGCCAGTATCCATGATGAATTAACGTTCTATGTCACGCCGATAGGTTGCGGTGTAGCCGGATTCACGCCTAAGGACATAGCTCCGATGTTTGCTCCGACCGTGCTTATGGAAAATGTGATTCTGCCTGAGGTGTTCTGGGATGAGCTGATGAAAATGTAAGGTATTGCATTTAGTGCAGAAAAAAAACTCCACGCAGACTGTCTTTTGCTGTCTGCGTGGAGTTTTTTTAGTGTTATTTCTGTTGTGTCGTGCTTCGTTTTTAGAACTCAGCCGACTTCGGTGTGCGTGGGAAAGGAATCACGTCGCGGATGTTCTGCATGCCGGTAACGAAGAGGATGAGACGCTCGAAACCGAGTCCGAAACCTGCGTGAGGGCATGATCCGTACTTGCGTGTGTCGAGATACCATGTCATATCCTTCATAGGTATATGGCGTTCTTCTATCTCGTTGATGAGCTTGTCGTAGTTTTCTTCGCGTACTGAACCGCCGATGATTTCGCCAATCTGTGGGAAGAGAACATCGGTGCCCTGTACTGTTGCGCCGCTCTTGCCGCCGAATCCGGATTCTTCTTCGTCTATCTTCATGTAGAATGCCTTGATGGCTTTCGGGTAGTTGGTCATGATGACAGGTTTCTTGAAGTGTTCCTCCACGAGGAAACGCTCGTGCTCGGATGCGAGGTCGTCGCCCCATTCGCATGGAAACTCAAACTTCTTGCCGTTCTTGATGGCTTCCTGAAGGATGCGTATGCCTTCGGTGTAGGGCAGGCGTACGAATTCTGATTCGAGCACGCTGTTCAGACGCTCAAGCAGTCCCTTGTCGATGCGTGCGTTGAGGAATTCGAGGTCGTCCTTGCAATGTTCCAAAGCCCAGCGTATGCAGTATTTGATGAAGTCCTCTTCGAGGTCCATCAGTTCGGGAAGGTTCATGAAGGCTACTTCCGGTTCAATCATCCAGAACTCTGCAAGGTGGCGCGGAGTGTTTGAGTTTTCGGCGCGGAATGTGGGACCGAAGGTGTAGATTGCTCCGAGGGCTGTGGCTCCGAGTTCGCCTTCAAGCTGTCCGCTCACGGTGAGCGAAGTCTGCTTTCCGAAGAAGTCATCGCTGTAATCTATCTTTCCGTTCTCGTCCTTTTTCAGGTCGTAGAGGTTCTTCGTTGTCACCTGGAACATCTGTCCTGCGCCTTCGCAGTCGCTTGCTGTAATCAGCGGAGTGTGGAAGTAGAAGAAACCGTGCTCGTGGAAGTAAGTGTGGATAGCCATTGCCATGTTGTGACGGATGCGCATCACTGCACCGAATGTGTTGGTGCGCAGACGCAGATGGGCATACTGGCGCATGTACTCGAATGTCTGTCCCTTCTTCTGCATGGGATAATCGCTTCCGCAGAGTCCGTAGAGTTCGAGGCTTTCGCACTGTATTTCCGATGTCTGTCCCTTGCCTTGGCTTTCCACCAGTGTGCCGGTTGCGCTGATGCAGGCACCGGTGGTAATCTGTTTGAGCAGAGTGTCGTCGAATTTCGACGGATCGACAACAATCTGTATGTTGTTGATTGTAGAGCCATCGTTGAGTGCTATGAAATCGACGGCTTTGCTGCTGCGGTGGGTACGCACCCATCCTTTCACGTTTACGGTGCTTCCGAAGTCGGTGCACTTCAACGCATCTACAACTTTTGTTCTCTTGATTGTATCCATTGTGTCAATGTTTTATGTTCAATGTTCGGTGTCCTGTTTATATATAATGTATGATGCCTGAATCTGTTGCCGGCCGGAATGAGCGGCAACAGAATTGGCATTACGCATTATTCCGTCGGACATTATTCGAAGGCTCCCATGCGCAGCATATCCACTTCCTTCTCTGTGAGGAAGCGCCAGTCGCCGCGGCGGAGGTTCTTCTTGGTGAGTCCTGCAAACTGTACGCGGTCGAGCTTCACCACACGGTAGCCGAGGTGCTCGAAGATGCGGCGCACGATGCGGTTCTTTCCGCTGTGAATCTCGATGCCTACCTGGCTCTTGTCGGTGTCGCTGGCATACTCGATGGCGTCGGCATGTACTTCGCCGTCCTCAAGTTCGATGCCGTCGGCAATCTGCTGCAGGTCGTGTGCTGTCACGTTCTTGTCGAGATAGACATGGTAAACCTTCTTCTTGAGGAACTTGGGGTGTGTGAGCTTCGAGGCGAGGTCGCCGTCGTTGGTGAGGAGAAGCACGCCGGTGGTGTTGCGGTCGAGTCGGCCTACGGGGTAGATGCGCTCAGGACATACGTTCTTGACGAGGTCCATTACGGTCTTGCGCTGCTGTGGGTCATCGCTTGTGGTGACGCAATCCTTCGGCTTGTTGAGCAGGACATAAACCTTCTTCTCAAGGGTTACGGGCTGGTCGTGGAACTTTATTTCGTCGGTGCGCATTACCTTTGTTCCGAGTTCTGTTACAGCTTCGCCGTTCACTGTCACCACTCCTGCCTGTATGAATTCATCGGCTTCGCGACGGCTGCATACGCCTGCGTTGGCGAGGAACTTGTTGAGACGGATGGGTTCGTTCGGGTCGAAGTTCTCCTCTTTATATTCTATGCGCTTTTTCAAGCTGTATTTTGCATTGGGATCGTAGCCGGCGGAATGCTGACGCTGATAGCCCTGCTGGTAGCCGCCGTGGTTGTTGTAGCCTCCCTGACGCTGGTAGCCTCCGCGGTTGAATCCTCCCTGGCGTGGCTGATAGCCTTGCTGACGCGGCTGGTAGCCCTGCTGTCCGTCGGCATTGTACTGGCGCGGCTGGTAACCCTGCTGGCGTGGCTGGTAGCCTCCCTGCTGTCCGTCGTTGTTGTAACGTGGGCGGTAGCCTCCCTGCTGGCGTGGTTGGTAGCCGTTCTGCTGTCCGTCGTTGTTGTAACGTGGGCGGTAGCCTCCCTGCTGACGCTGCTGGTAGCCTCCCTGCTGTCCGTCGTTGTTGTAGCGCGGGCGGTATCCTCCCTGCTGACGCTGCTGGTAGCCGCTGTTGCTGTTCGACTGCAAAGCTGCGCCGAAGCCTTCGGGGCGGAAGCCGCCTTCGTCGTTGCTTGTGTTGGCGCGGTCGGCATTAAATGTGCGCTGGGCGTGGATACGCGGACGCTGCGGGCGTCCTGTCACGCTGCGGTATTCTCTCTGATAACTCCCTGCGGAACGGCCATAGCTCTCGCTTTTGCCTGTAGTTTGATCCGCTGATGACTGCTCCTGATTTTTGCTTTCTAATTCTAAATCCATTTTTTTGATAGTTGTAGCCTCACGGCTTGGTTAATAATTCTAATAATTGTAACTATTGTCAAGCCCATTCTTGCTTACGGGCTGCTTTGTTGTTTGTTTGTATTTTGTTTTCTTTTGCTTCGTATTATTCCTGCATGGTTCTGTCTTGCCTTTTGGTAAGGCATCAGATTCCGGTGTAGTTGTGCGGTGTTATTGCCATGAGTTCGGCCTTGACGCTGTCGCTGACATTGAGTGTCTGTATGAATTCGTGGATTGTTTCCTCTGTCATGTGCTTGTTGGTGCGTGTGAGTGCTTTAAGTGCCTCGTACGGGTGCGGATAGGCTTCGCGGCGCAGTATGGTCTGTATGGCTTCTGCCACCACTGCCCATGTGTTGTCGAGGTCGGCTGCCAGCTTCTCTTCGTTGAGTATAAGCTTGCGCAATCCTTTGAGTGTGCTCTGCATTGCAATCATTCCGTGACCGAGAGGCACGCCTATGTTACGGAGTACAGTAGAGTCGGTAAGGTCGCGTTGCAGGCGGCTTACGGGCAGCTTCTGTGCGAGGAACTGCAACACTGCGTTGGCTATGCCGAGGTTGCCTTCGCTGTTTTCGAAGTCGATGGGGTTCACCTTGTGCGGCATTGCGCTTGAACCTACTTCGCCTGCCTTGATTTTCTGCTTGAAGTATTCCATTGAGATGTACATCCAGAAGTCGCGGTCGAGGTCGATGATGATGGTGTTTATGCGGCGGATGGCATCGAAGACACCTCCCAGACAGTCGTAGTTGCTTATCTGTGTGGTGTACTGTTCGCGCTCAAGTCCGAGTTTTTCGCTTACGAAACGGTTGCCGAAGGCTTTCCAGTCGTATTCGGGATATGCCACATGATGTGCGTTGTAGTTGCCGGTTGCTCCGCCGAACTTGGCTGTGAGCTTGCATGTCTTGAGCTGGTTGAGCTGTTCGGTGAGGCGATAAACGAACACCATCACTTCCTTGCCGAGGCGTGTTGGCGATGCGGGCTGTCCGTGTGTCTTGGCGAGCATCGGCACGTCCTTCCATTCGTCGGCATACTGTTGCAGCTGTGCTATGAGTTCTTCCACGAGCGGATAGTACACTTCTGTGAGTGCGTCCTTGATGGAGAGCGGCACGCTTGTGTTGTTGATGTCCTGCGATGTGAGTCCGAAGTGTATGAATTCCTTGTATTGCTCGAGTCCGCCTATCTTGTCGAATTCTTCCTTTATGAAGTATTCCACGGCTTTGACATCGTGGTTTGTCACCTTTTCAATGTCTTTCACGCGCTGTGCGTCTTCCTCGTTGAAGTTGCGGTAAATGTCGCGTAATGTGTCGAAGAGGTCGTGACTGAACGATGCCAGCTGCGGCAACGGCAGTTCGCACAAAGTGATGAAATACTCAATTTCCACGCGCACTCTGTATTTTATGAGTGCATATTCAGAGAAATAGTTTGCCAATGGTTCGGTTTTGCCTCTGTAACGTCCGTCAATGGGCGATATGGCGGTCAGCAAATCAAGTGTCATATATAAAGTCTTTATATTTTGCTGCAAAATTACTAATTTAATTCCATACTATAAACAAAGAACAGGAAAACTTCGCCAAATGTGACCCTTGTTGTCACATCTTTTTATTTTTGGCTAAGTTTTCCTGTTTTTTTATGCCTTTTCGGAAGCGTTGTTCAGGCGTAGTCCGCTGTCTGTGATTGTGATAAGGTAGTGCGGAAACAAAAACATTTGCTGGATATTCAAGTTCCACAATACAAACAAACTCTTCTTATAATGGCTATTTAAATTCATTTGGTAACGCTTATGCTTACGGTTCTGGAGGATATGCCTAAGGTAGTTACAATGGGAAATCTCAAGCATAGGTCATGAACTATATACTTCATCACTTCACCATAACACGTTTAATTGTGCCATCGCTATACTTCACGATGTTCAAACCCTTTGCCTGACCATTCAGCAACTGGCCGTTAATGCCATAGCGTGCCACATCCTTCGCAGCGTCAGATGTGGTAGCAGAGTCTATGCCAGTCTGAGTGCCAATCTCTTTTATCACTTGGAAATAACGCCAATAGTCGGCATTCTCATATTTTTCAATGCAGCCTTGTGGCACATAAAGCGTGGCAACTGACACAGTTTCTGTATCGAATGTGGTTTCCTCTATCTGAGCAGGAACCTTCATTTCTGCAGTTACAGAGATAAGACTGCTGCAGCCTGCAAATGCGGAACCACCAATTTCTGTCAGAATTTTTCGGAAAAACACAGAAGTAAGGCAGGTATAACGGATGTATCTGTTATTAGTTGATTATCAGTGTTATACGCTCTAAACGGTAGAAAAGTGACCGTGTGGATTCTATATAGATACGAAATGGCTAAAATTTAACGTATTTAACTTTTGATTACATCAAAAAATAGTGTGAGTACACAATGTGATATAGTAATGTACGACAAAGATACAATACCATTAATAGATAATGGTATTGCACATTTTTATCCGGTCGAGATTGTGAAAGGAATTGGTGAAGTAAAGTCAACACTTAATAAGGTTGAATTTACGAAAGCGTTAGTTAAGCTTGCAAGAAACAAATTGTTATACCAAGAACGCAAGGGAAGATTGAAGTCGGAAGAGAGGAGATTTAGTGAAAATAGTGAAATCTTTTCGTTTTTAGTATGTAATAAATTATCGTTTGATATAACTAAAATTGATTTTGATGAAGTGTATAATGAAATATCTGATGTTAAGTGTAGGCACAATGTGGTTTTGAGTCTACAGGATGGAATTTTGACATATACCTTGAATTTTTCAGAACTTCCAACTAAACAGAAGGAACATTTTATTAATATGGGGGGAGATATTAAAGCGAATCCTGTTATATGGAATTATCCTCATCATACAGAAGAAGATGAATTTTATAAATGTTGCAATAATTTTATAAAAATAAATTATGATGATAAATATAAGCATATAATACATTTCCTAATTATTATTAAAGCTCTCTTGGAGGAGGGGTATGAATATGATTTCGATTTTGTAGAGTATTTAACTAATGATAAAGTAAA
>USEC01000055.1 GCA_900553595.1 uncultured Prevotella sp.
CATTTCTGCCATACCATCATTTATTTATAGTTTTAAATTTCACTTGCCGGCGAGAAGCTTTTGGCAAACAGGCAGACGCGTGACAAGAATATCAGCAACCCGACATAACGCCACAGACAATTCAAGAGATGCACGCTTTTCCACGCCCATTCGTCTCCTCATCCAGCGACGGCAAGCCGAAAACTTGCGAAAGCCGGGTTTCATAATATTCACGTTGCTAAAATACGAATAATAATTTGTTTCGCAAAGAAAAACAGCAGTTAATTTGTCGCTACGGCAGTATTCACGGGACGCACACAAGACGGGGTGCGGAACAGACGACGGGAAGGACAAAAAGAAGCGATGTTACAGTCGGTTTTCAAACAAGGCTTCCTTGCATCGTAAACAAGCCTTGTTTGCAGTCTAAACAAGCCTTGTTTGCAACGCAAAGAAGCCTTGTTTGCAATGCATACTGGAAATGACTGAAAATGAGGGAAAAACAGATGCGGTTTTCGGAAATTACTTAGTAAATTTGCATCATGCAAGAGAACGATAGAATTCACGACTTCATGAGTCGCGGACTGGAGCAGACAAGGATAGGCGGCTGCTCATGCTTCCTGTATGCCACGCCCTCGCCGGAGTGCATATTAGTGCAGCCCACGGCGCGGCATGAGGCAAAGAACCTGCACGAAGAGGTGGAGAACATTGTGCGGAGCAGCGGCAAAGGCTTCGTGTTCATGGCTTTCGATGTGGAGAAGTGGGCTGCGGCTCTGATGCCGTGGCACGACGATGCCGTGTCGAAGGACGAGAGCGTGGGACGGAATGCGGAGGCGACACTCGGTTTCCTGTGCCGCGAAGCTGTCCCGTTTCTCACGGAAAGGTACGGCAACCTGCCATGCATTGTGGGCGGATATTCACTCGGCGGACTCTTCGCCCTGTGGGTTTCGTGCCTCACGGACAGGTTCGCGGCAGTGGCGGCAGCGTCGCCGTCGCTGTGGATAAACGGATGGGCAGACTTTGCACAGGCACATCCCGCGAAGGCACGGAAGGTGTACCTGAGTCTGGGCGACACCGAAGAGCACTGCAAGAACGTGCGCATGGCACGCATCGGCGACTGCGTCCGCGAGCATCATCGGCTGCTTTCACAACAAATGGGCAGCGAAAACGTGACCCTTGAATGGAACAAAGGCAACCACTTCCATGAGGAAGCAAAGCGGATGGCACGGGCTTTCGTGTGGTGTATGGACGCCACGGCAGGCGACTGAAGTTCTGCGCAGCGAAGAACTCAGCAATGATTTTGCGGGAAACGACTGACGGAACGAAAATGTGCGCGTATGCCTTTCATCGCATACACGCACAATGTCAATTGAAATCCTTACGGATTCGCCTGTAAAGATAAATAGCCACAAGAACAATAACGACGAGCACAAACAGAGGTATCAGAAGTGGGATCACGCTCATCAACAGGAACACAAAGCTCATAATTAAATCTATATCCATATTTTCATAACGCAAATTATTCATTCATATTGTGTAATAAAGGCGAAAAACAAAAGCACTATACGGGGAAAAGATGGCAAAAGAAAAGAAATCGGAATGATCCGTAGTATTCTGTTAAAAAATGACCATTACAGAACCCCAAACCAATAGGGACAAAAAAACTGACAATCGCCGTGATTGTCAGTTTTTGTTTTTAAAGGAATTCTCTATACTTGTGAGTTCGTTGAGGAACTTCTTGTCGTATTTTATGCGCTGTTCCACCTGGTTGCAACTGTAGATTACGGTGCTGTGGTCTCTTCCTCCCACCATTCTTCCGATGCGTGTCGCCGGCATCTTGGTGTATTTCTGTGCGAGATAGATGGACACCTGTCGCGCAGTGACATAGTCTTTCTTGCGGCTTCTTCCGTTGATGTTTGCCGGAGTAACGTTGTAATGGCTGCAAACGCACTCGATGATGTCATCGACAGTGAGCGGTTCCTGTTCCACTTTCACGGAGCGTTTGATGACACGCTCGGCAAGACCCAGGTCGATATCGCAGTTATAGACAACGCTGTAAGCCATGAGCGAGTTGATGACACCATGCAGATCGCGCACGCTTCCGTTGGCTGTCGATGCGATATACTGTATCACATCTTCGGGGAAGTTGAGTCCGTCGTGGCGTATCTTGCTTCTGAGAATGTCGGCACAGAGCTGCACATTGGGCTTTTCAAGTTCGGCAATGAGTCCGCACGAGAAGCGTGTGAGCAGGCGTTCATTCATCTTCTTCAGCGCAACAGGCGGGCGGTCGCTCGCAAGGATGATGCGCTTGCCGTTGCGGAAGAGGTGGTTGAAGATGTGGAAGAACGTGTTCTGCGTTCCGGGTTTGTCTTCCCATTCCTGAATATCATCGACAATGAGTACATCAATGGTCTGGTAGAACAGGATGAAGTCGTTGATAGTGTTGCGCCGTATGGCGTTGGTGTACTGCACCTCGAAGAGCCTTGCACTTATATAAAGCACCCGTTTCTCCGGATATGTCTTCTTGACATGCACGCCAATAGCGTTGATGAGATGCGTTTTACCGCATCCTGACGGTCCAAACACGAAGAACGGGTTGAACTGCATGTTCTGCGGATGCTCCGCAATCGACATACCTATGGCACGGGGAAGCTTGTTGCTGTTGCCTTCGATATAGTTTTTGAATGTAAGATGAGGGTTAAGTTGAGGGTCGATCTGCTGCGGTACAGCACATTCAAGCTGTGTCGGAGCTTCGTTGGCACGCACTTTGGCGCGCGGTTTCATTGAGGTTTCTGTGGGTTCAGCGCCTTCATAGAGTTGGGTCTGCTTGTGCTCGCCGTCCGTCACGACGCGATAATTGAGGATTACGTTGTCGCCAAAGACGCGGCAAAGCACCTTTTTGAGAAGGTCGACATAATTTTCTTCAAGATATTCATATACGAAAGAACTGGGCACACGAATGAGCACCACCTTCGTTCCCTTATCAAAGGACTCGAAGACGATCCGCTCGAACCATGTTTTGAATTGCTGTTCGGAAACATTCTCGCGTATAAGCGCAAGACACTCTTTCCAAAGCGCCTCAGGATTTCCTTTCATATATTAACAATAATGCTTATTAGGAATATCTTAACCCTATGTAATTTGAATTTTGATGCAAAATTACCATTTTTTTTTCGAATGGGCAAATGTTTGTAAAGCAAACCGTCTTTGTAAAAATTCGTAAAGTACTTATATGTAGATACTTAACGGTTTCTCTAAAAAACACTGCACTTTTTATATAGAAACATGGGTAACTATCTGGCTATATGCGATTTATATATATGTATAGAAAGCCGGCAGTGATGTGGTGAAACATCCGATTTGCAAGTGTTTCAATATCATTAAAAAACGGTCCCAGAGCACTTCCGGGACCGTGAAACAATTATTTTTACCTATTTATACTTATTCTACATAAGCTGATTCAAATTTCTTTCTTTCCTGTTAATCTGTTACTTGTCTTTCTTTCCGAACAGGGAGAAGTGTACATAACGCTTCGGATGCTGGCGCAGATTGACGAGAAGCGAGTCGGCATCGCGCATTGTCGATGTGAGATTGTTGTAGAGCGACGGGTCGTTCATGAGCAGACCGAGTGTGCCGTCGTTGCTGTTGAGCCTGTTTGTGAGTTGCTGTACGCTTGCAATGGTATTGTCCACCTGTTGTTTTGTAGATGCCAAATCGAGCGAAGCGAGGTTTGCCGTAAGCACATCGGCATTGTCAAGCACACGGTTTGCCTTTGTCATCATCGTCGGGACGCCGTGGTTCATGGTAGCCATAAGCTTGTTGAGTTCGGCACTTGAAGTCGTCAGATTCTGTGTGACGGTCTCTACATTGTGCAGCGTCTGAGCCAACGCCGGGTCGGCAAGGAGTGCGTTCACGCTTGCGAGGATGCTGTCGAGCTTCGGCATCATGGCCTCCACTGCGGGAATCATGGCAGAGAGTTGCCCCATAGCCCCGTTGTTCACATCGCCGCGAATGGTCTGTCCTGGCATGATACGGGAACGCGGATTGTTGGCGAGCAGAAGGTTCACCTTGACATTTCCCATCATGTCGCTAACGATTTCAGCCGAACTTCCTTCCGGGATGCGCATGGCCTTGTCGATGGCAACAACCACTTTTGTGGGGTTGGTGTTGGTGTAATCGTAGATGACATCCTTCACCGTTCCTACCTGATAACCGTCGGCATAGATAGGACTCGACGACGAAAGGCCGCTTATATCCTTGAATTCGATGAAGTAGTCGTCGGTTGATGAGAACAGATTCAGTCCTTTGAGGAAGTTCATTCCGAAGAACAAAATCACTACTCCTACGATTGTCACGAGTGCAATCTTAACTTCTTTAGTGAGAGCTTTCATATAAATGCTTTATTTGTTTCTGTTTTGTTTGAATTCGCGTATGCCTTGATTGACATCCATTTTCTTTCCGTCCTTGAAGGCAATGATGAATGCACCGGGGAACTTTTCAGCCACTTCCTTGCGCAAACGGTTTATCTCGTTGTAGTTGTTGGATGCTCCGTAGGTGTATTTCATGAGTCCTCCCTCTTCGTACATCTCACACCCTGCGAGCCCTTTGAATGCCGCATCGCCGGCGGAGAGGGCGCGACGGCTCACGAGTATCTGTATTTTGAACACTGGCTTCGACTGGTCGGCAGCCTTCGGAGCCGGTGTCTGCGGTTCCTTCTGCACCGTTTTGTTCTGCACCGTAGTAGCCTTTGCAGACACAGGCTTGGGAGTCTGGCCGGCAGCGGGGGCTTCCTGTTCCGCCTTCGGCTCTTCCTTCACGGGGGCGGCAGTCTGCGGTTCGGCGGGTCTGTCGGCTGCCTTCGGCTCGGCATTGCCCGCCATAGGTTTGGAATCGGCCTTGAAAGGCACGACAAAGCCCTTGTCGTACTTGTTCTTGTATTCGGCGAACGCATTGAAGATGCCCTTTGCCATGAGGTCGGACTGTGTGGCATCGTTGAGCAGACGCTCCTCGTCGGGAGTGGTGATGAAGCCGAGTTCTATAAGACAGGCAGGCATGGAGGTGAGCCTCAACACCGCCAGATTCTGCTGATGAACGCCCTTGTTGGGACGGTTTGCCATCCTGCACACGTTCTTTTGCAGCATCTTCGCGAAGTCGATGCTCTGCGTCATGTTGCGGTCCTGTATGAATTCGAACATGATGTTGCTTTCCGGCGAATTGGGATCGAAGCCGGCGTAATGCTGCTGATAGTCCTTTTCGAGAAGGATAACGGAGTTTTCACGCTTCGCCACCTCGAGGTTTGTCTTCGTGGCATGCGAGCTTCCGTCGCCGAGGGTGTATGTCTCAAATCCGCGTATGGTGTTGGAACCCTTCACTGCATTGGTGTGTACGGAGACGAAGAGGTCGGCCTTCACACGGTTGGCTATCTCCGCCCGTTCGTAAAGCGGCACGAACACATCGGTCTTGCGTGTATAGACCACCCTCACATCGGGGCAGTTCCGCTCCACATACCGCCCGAAAGCGAGCGAGATGCGCAGGTTTATGTCTTTCTCCTTCGAGTAGGTGCCGGGCGCGCCGGTGTCCTTTCCGCCGTGTCCGGCATCTATAACGAGCGTGAATTTCTTGTTTGCCCCTACCGATAATGGTGCAAACATGACAAAAAGCAAAACAACTGTGATTGTTTTTCTTATGAAATCGGTCAAATGTCTCGGCATGCGACAGTCTTTTGTTTGTAGGCCGCCACTTCCCGTGCAGCCTTTCATTGCAATGTCATTTTCTTTCAGACTATGCAAAGGTAAGCATTATCTCGCAAATACCGTAGCAATGAATTAGTTTTTATTATTTGTTAAATGTATTTCAACACCGGCTCCGTCGCAGTCGGCACCCATCGGCGGATTCGCCTTGGTGATGCTCAGATGCAGTGCTGTGACGCCGTCGAAGCGACTGAGGATGCGTCTTGAAATGCGTCCTGCCACATGCTCTATCAGATTCGACGGCACAGCCATCTCCTCCTCGACGATGCTGCACAGCAGGGCATAGTTGATGGTGTCAGCCACATCGTCGGTAGTCATTGCGCGGCTTATGTCGTAGTCCACCTTCAGTGTCACGACATAATCGTTGCCCACCACACGCTCCTGCGGCAGCACGCCATGACGGGCATGCAACCGAAGCGAGTTGATGTATATGCTGCTTTCAAATGTTGTCATTCGATCCATGTAGTCAAGTGAAGTCACGCAAGCATCAAAGTCACGGTCGGCAACGAAGTGCTCAGCCCCCGAAAGGGAACGCCCCCGAACGCCCGACATCCACGACTCCCACGCATAGGCGACCTGAATATTACCAAAAGAAACAGCTGGCAGACGCCCTGCGTGAACCGCATGCGAATGCCAGCCGCTGTATTTCATCGCTTATCCGCAGCGTGATGCGCCGCAGTTGGTGCAGATAAGGCATCCCTCCTGATAGACGAGTGTCTCCTGACCGCACACCGGACACACCTTGCCCTTGGCCTGTGTGCCGTCAGCAATGTACTTCTTCAGAGCGCGCTCCACACCTATCTTCCATGTGTTTATGCTCTCGCTCTTGAGCTGCAACGACCCGACGAGCTTGATGACATGCTCTATCGGCATACGATAGCGCAGCACTCCGGAAATGAGCTTGGCGTAGTTCCAGTACTCCGGATTGAACTTTTCAGACAGTCCTTCAACCGTTGTCTTGTAACCGCGCTTGTTCTCGAACTGGAAGTCGTAACGGTGTGAACCGTCGTCATTGGTCTGCTTTATGATTTTTCCCTTTGTGACGGTCTTCGGCAGCACTATGCCTTCTTCGTCGTCCTGCAGTCCTGTGAATATCTCGTAAGGATAGCCGTCGAGCAATCCCACGAAAGCCACCCATTTTTCCTTATTGTTCTGGAAGCGCACGACATCGCATTCCAACTCCTTCGGGCGCACTTCCGTCACTGTGGGAATGTGTTGTACCTCCGGCATCTCGGCTGTATGGGCATCATCTTTCTTTGATTTCTTATCCTTTTTCGACACAGAAATCATCACGCCCGACCTGCTTCCGTCGCGATAAATGGTGCATCCTTTGCATCCGGAACGCCATGCCTCTACATAAAGGCGATTCACAAGAGCCTCATCCACATCGTTGGGGAGGTTCACAGTGACGCTTATAGAATGATCGACCCACTTCTGAATCTCGCCCTGCATCTTCACCTTCATGAGCCAGTCCACATCGTTTGCGGTGGCTTTATAATAAGGTGAACGCTCCACAAGGGCGTCAATCTCCTCCTGGGTGTATTTCTTTTCGGTGTCGATGCCGTTTATCTTCATCCATTCAAGGAACTTCTTGTGATACACGATGTACTCCTCGAACGAGTCGCCCACCTCATCGACGAAATCGACATGCACGTTAGTGTCGTTCGGATTCACCTTGCGGCGGCGTTTATAGACGGGCATGAATACGGGCTCAATACCGCTTGTCGTTTGTGTCATAAGACTCGTTGTACCCGTCGGTGCTATCGTCAGACAGGCGATATTGCGGCGTCCGTAGGTCATGATGTCGTTGTAGAGCTGTTCGTCGGCACCCTTTATGCGCAGCAGGAAGGGGTTGTTGCGCTCACGGTCGGCGCAGAACACGGCGAACGCTCCACGCTCCTTTGCCATGATCATGGAACTGCGGTAGGCACTCAATGCAAGCGTGCGGTGTACGCTTACGCTAAGGTCGGTGGCCTCCTGCGTGCCGTAACGCAGCCCGAGTGCGGCTATCATGTCGCCCTCGGCGGTGATGCCCACGCCCGTGCGGCGTCCCTTTCCGCTCTTGTCCTTTATCTTTTCCCAGAGGTGGCGTTCGGTCTCCTTCACCTCATCGCTTTGCGGGTCGTTGGCGATTTTGTCAAGAATGGTATCGATTTTCTCCAGTTCCAGATCCACGATGTCGTCCATTATGCGCTGCGCCATTGCCACATGCTTGGCGAATTTGTCGTAGTCGAACTTCGCTTCCTTCGTGAACGGGTTATCGACATACGCATAGAGGTTGATGGCAAGCAGGCGGCATGAGTCGTAGGGACAGAGCGGTATCTCGCCACAGGGATTGGTGCTGACCGTGCGGAAACCGAGGTCGGCATAGCAGTCGGGTATGCTTTCGCGCAGGATGGTGTCCCAGAACAGCACTCCCGGCTCTGCACTCTTCCATGCGTTGTGCACGATTTTCTCCCACAGTTTGCTTGCCGATATTTCCTTTTTCACTATGGGTGCGTCGGAGTCGATGGGGAACTGCTGCACGTATGGTTTGCCATCAATGGCGGCCTGCATGAACTCATCGTCGAGCTTCACGCTCACATTGGCACCAGTCACCTTGCCCTCGGTCATCTTGGCATCGATGAACGCCTCGCTGTCGGGGTGCTTTATGCTTACGGAGAGCATGAGTGCGCCGCGGCGTCCGTCCTGCGCCACCTCGCGTGTGGAGTTGCTGTAACGCTCCATAAACGGCACAAGACCTGTGGATGTGAGTGCCGAGTTGTTCACGGGCGAGCCCTTCGGGCGCAGCTGCGAGAGGTCGTGTCCCACTCCGCCGCGCCGTTTCATGAGCTGCACCTGCTCCTCGTCGATGCGCATGATGCCTCCGTAGGAGTCGGCATCGCCGTCAAGTCCTATCACGAAGCAGTTGCTCAGCGACGCCACCTGGTAGTTGTTTCCTATGCCCGTCATGGGGCTGCCGGCAGGAATGATGTAGCGGAAATGGTCGAGCAGGGCGAACACCTCGTCGGCCGACATGGGATTGGGGTATTTCCGCTCTATCCTTGCCACCTCACGGGCTATGCGCCAGTGCATATCCTCAGGCGACTTCTCGTAGATGTTGCCGAAACTGTCCTTCATCGCGTACTTGTTCACCCATACGCGTGCGGCAAGTTCATCGCCTGCGAAGTATTCCAATGAAGCCTGATAAGCCTCATCGAAAGAGTATGTTTTTGCTTCTTCCATATTTGTTGTAGAATGTTTTTGTTCCAATAGTAACGCAGCTGCAAAACTACAACTATTTTTTCAATTTCCGAAACATAGAGGGCATAAAAGACAAACAGGCATACAAAAAACACTCTTCCGCATCAGCCGACCCCCCACCCCGTCTTCCCCGCCAAGCCACGCTGCCGAAGCATCATGACGGCGGCGTGTCAAAATGTGGGCAAGCAGAAGCACAAACGGTCATAAAAGAGGCTTCTTTTTTGGAAGTTCGGATTATTATTCGTAATTTCACGGCGTGAAACCAAAATGACACAAGCAAGTATGGCAAAGATA
>USEC01000056.1 GCA_900553595.1 uncultured Prevotella sp.
AAAAGTCTTATTGGGCAACAATTACCTTTTATAGAAGTTCTTTAACAGCGTTTGAAATTTATTACGACATTACTCTCGCCATTTCAAATCAAAAAACAAGAAAAACGCTATAATTAACTATATATCAACTCGATATGAATGTGGTCGCAACTTTATTGCATCAGTAGTAATTTGGGATTATGAATTATGAATTGGCAACATAGGAGGTCGAGCGTCCCGCTCGACAACACAAACCAAGTCTGCCAATTATGAATTGTGAATTATGAATTATGAATTGCCTGAATGGTGTTGTCGAGCGGGACGTTCGACCTCCTATGATTGGCGAAGCCTGATTTCCGATAACTCCCCGTTTTTTGACACACTGACCTTCTCCCTGTCGTTTCCTCCTTTCCGCAAACAAAAAAAGCGGGAAACAGCACGCTGTTTGCGATTTTATTTCTAAGTTTGTAGTGTTATGGCAAAAGAACAGACAGCCGTGCGCGACCGCACCGATACCAACTTGCGTGAGCCGCGCCGATACAAAGTGATAATCTACAACGACGACTTCACCACGATGGACTTTGTGGTGGAGGTGCTCACCAGCGTCTTCTTCAAGAGCGGGGAGGAGGCTGAGGCCCTCATGCTCGATGTGCATGAGCGTGGGAGTGCCGTCGTCGGCGTGTACAGCTACGATGTTGCGAAGTCGAAAGTGCGCAAGGCCACGATGATGGCGCGCAGCCACGACTTCCCGTTGAGGCTTGAATGCAAACCCGAATAAGACTCTGACGATGGGAAAACTTACTAACAGCAGAAACATGCAGAAGGCGTTGGGCGTGGCGATGAACACCTGCGACATCTGGCACCACGAGTTCCTCACGCCCGAACATGTGCTCTACGCCATTGCGCAGCAGCCCCCGTTCGCCGAAGCAATGGCGAGCATAGCACGACAGGCGGAAGTCCTCTCGGAACAGATGGAGAGCTTCTTCCCGGAGATGGAGGAGGTGCCGCAGGGCATACCTTATAATATAGAAGGCTCGGAGCAGTTCGGGCAGATGATGTCGCTGGCGGTGAAGCAGGCGCAGTATGCCGAGGTCGATGTGCTCGATGTGCCGCACATAGTGTCGGCCATGCTCATGCTCGACGACAGCGAAGCCCACTACCGCCTCGCCATGATGATAGGCGGAGCCATGGGCGAGTTCATGGCGGCACTCTCGACAGCCTACGAGGACAGCATGGAGGTGGCGGGAACTGAAGCCGCTGACGGCTCCGGTGAGAAGCAGCCGTGGCGGCAGTTTGTGACATGCCTCAACGACACCTACACCAGTCACAACCCACTCATAGGGCGTGAGGACGAGCTCGAACGCACCATACAGGTGCTGTGCCGCAAGGACAAGAACAATCCGCTGCACATAGGCGAGTCGGGCGTGGGCAAGACAGCCCTCGTCTATGGTCTGACGGCGATGGTGGAACGCGGCGACGTGCCCGGACGGTTGCGCGGCGCACGCATCTATATGATGGACATGGGCACGATGGTGGCAGGGACACAGTTTCGCGGCGACTTCGAGAAGCGCATGAAGCAGGTGATGGAAGGTCTGGCGCAGGAGGGCAACACCATACTCTACATCGACGAGATGCACAACCTCGTGGGTGCAGGACGCAGCGGCGGCGACGCCTCGCTCGACGCTTCGAACATGCTCAAGCCCTATCTTGAAGGCGGACGCATACGCTTCATCGGCTCCACCACCTACGACGAGTACAACCGCTACATGGCGAAGAGCAAGTCGCTCGTGCGCCGTTTCCAGCAGATAGACATTGCCGAACCGTCGGAAGACGATGCCGTGAAGATACTCGACGGACTGAAAAAGGGTTACGAGACATTCCACGGGGTGAAGTATGCGGCAGGAACGATGGAGTATGCCGTGCATCAGACGGCACGCCACATCACCGACCGCTTCCTGCCCGACAAGGCCATCGACCTCATAGACGAAGCCGGTGCCTACCGCGAGACGCATCCGCTGAAGCAGAAACGCCAGACCGTGGACCGGCGGCTCATAGCCGACATACTGGCGAAGATGTGCAAGATAGACGCGGCGGCATTGCGCGAACAGGGCAACGCCGGCCTCGCAACACTCGAAGCCGACATACGCAGCGAGATATTCGGGCAGGACAAGGCGGTGCAGGAAGTGGTGCAGGCAGTGCAGATGGCGAAGGCCGGACTCGCCGACGAGGGCAAGCCCATGGCGAGTCTGCTCTTCGTGGGACCCACGGGAGTGGGCAAGACGGAGGTGGCGCGTGTGCTTTCGGCACGCCTCGGAGTGAAGCTCGTGCGCTTCGACATGAGCGAATACGCCGAGAAGCACGCCGTGTCGAAGCTCATAGGTGCGCCGGCAGGATATGTGGGCTACGACGACGGCGGACTGCTCACCGATGCTGTGCGCAAGAACCCCAACTGCGTGCTGCTCTTCGACGAGATAGAAAAGGCGCATCCCGACATCTACAACACCTTCCTGCAGATAATGGACTACGCCTCGCTCACCGACAACCGTGGGCAGAAGGCCGACTTCCGCAACGTGATTCTCATAATGACTTCGAACGCCGGAGCGCAGTATGCCTCGCGTGCCAGCGTGGGCTTCGGCGGCAGCGTGAGCCGCGGCGAGGCGATGCTCGCCACCGTAAAGAAGACATTCAAGCCCGAATTCATCAACCGCCTCACCGACATCGTCGTCTTCCGCGACATGGACCGCGCCATGGCGTCGCTCATCCTCGACAAGAGTCTGGCACGCCTCCGTTCCAAACTTGCGCAGAAGGGCGTGCAGCTCACCGTTGCCGACGATCTGCGCGAGTGGCTTCTGAGCCGCGGCTTCACCAAGGAGTACGGCGCACGCGAACTCGACCGTGTGGTGAACAGCACGCTGAAACCACTGCTCATGCGCGAAATCCTATTCGGCAGACTGCAACGTGGAGGCAACGTGGAGGCGAAACTGAAGGACGGAGAAGTTGTGGTGGAGTGAACGTTTCTTTTAATTCATAATTCATAATTCATAATTGGCGTAGCCGCCTAACTCCTAATTCGTAACTTGTAACTCCTAATTCATAATGAGCAGACTTGCGTAGTGTTGTCGAGCGAGACGCTCGACCTCCTATGATTGGCAAAGCATTTGGCTTTAACTTCTTTAACTTCTCTAACTTCTTTAACTTCTCTAACTCCTCTAACTCCTAAAAAATGATTTACCGTCTTTCCAAACATCTCGCTTTTCCCCATCCCGTCGGTGCCGAACCCGACGGACTGCTTGCCGTCGGCGGCGACTTGAGTATAGATCGTCTGCTGCTGGCTTACAGCAACGGCATATTTCCGTGGTATTCGTTCCGCGACAGCAAGGAGATAATGTGGTACTGTCCGCAGCAACGCTTCGTGATATTCCCCTCCGAAGTGCATGTGTCGCACTCCATGCGCACGCTCATCCGCTCCGGACGCTACCGTGTGAGCATAGGCGAGGACTTCGATGGCGTGATAAGCCATTGCTCGAGTCTGCGCATAGGCGAGAAAGGAGCATGGCTCGGTCCCGACATGATAGCCGCCTACACCGAGCTGCACCGCCAGGGTTTCGCACAAAGCGTGGAGGTGTGGGACGCCGACCGGCTTGTGGGCGGACTCTATGGCGTGGCGATAGGCGGAGGCTTCTTCGGCGAAAGCATGTTCTCGCTGGTGCCGAACGCAAGCAAGCTCGCACTGATTCATCTTGCAAAAGTGATGGAGCAGGGCGGCGGAACACTCATCGACTGCCAGTTTGAGACACCGCACCTCAAGTCGATGGGAGGCCGCTTCATAAGCTACGAGGAATACATGCGTCTGCTCAACGAGTCGTTCTGGACTCTGCGGCAGATGTCGGGAAAGGACACAAAAAAAGTGATAATGCCTTATGTCATTGCATAAGCCATTATCACTCTGGCGGAGCGGTCCGACAAATCCTTACAGGCTTCGGCAGAAGCCACGCCGCAATATTATTTCTTTCTGATTATATTTCCGTGAGATACACCTCCTGTAATGCTAATCGTGTAGTGTTACTTGCCGCAAAGATTATTCCTCGTTGGCGCGGAGCTGCTGTACATAGATGGCGTGTTCCATCTTGAGTCTCTTCAATACAGACGGCTTGTTGTACTGCTGACGAGCACGTAATTCCTTAACAACACCAGTCTTCTCGAATTTTCTCTTGAACTTCTTGAGAGCTCTTTCGATGTTCTCACCATCTTTTACGGGTACGATAATCATTTCTTTTTTCTTTGTTTTAAATAAGTTAGACATTAATTCCGAGGGTCGTCCCCACGAAATGCGGATGCAAAATTACTACTTATTTATCAATCAACCAACTTTTTACGCAACTTTTTGCCGTTTTTGCGTGATTGTCAGGGATTGAGGGGTGGATTGGCATAGAGGTCCCGCTTTGCGGAACCAGTATAAGAAGGCAGGAGCTTTATTTTGAGGAGGCAGGAGTTAAGAATTCAGGAGTTAAGCCAAATGCTTTGCCAATCATAGGAGGTCGAGCGTCCCGCTCGACAACACCATCCAAACAATTCATAATTTATAATTCACAATTCATAATGGCAGACTTGCGCAGTGTTGTCGAGCGGGGACGCTCGACCTCCTACCATCAATTCCTAATTCCCAATTCCTAACTCCTAATTCCTTCAACTTTTACACCTCTCCGTTTGGCAATAAGAAATAAAAGCATTACATTTGCAACAGGAATGTCGGCATTCCACATTATTGAGTCATAAACAAATACATGAACAGGCAATGAAATTCCCAATCGGCATACAGGACTTCCGTTCGATTATCGAAGGCGGCTACGCATACGTCGATAAGACTGCACTCGTATATGACATGGCAAACGAGGGCAAGATCTACTTTCTGAGTCGTCCGCGACGCTTCGGAAAGAGTCTGCTCGTCTCCACGCTGGAATGCTATTTCCGTGCGGAGAAGGAACTCTTCAAAGGCCTTGCCATGGAGACGCTCGAAAAGGAATGGCAGACATACCCCGTGTTCCATATCGACTTCAACAGCACCGACTTCCAGGACGGCAAGGCGCTGCATGGCAAACTGGAGAATTATCTGTCCGTGTGGGAACAGCAGTATGGAGTGAGCGCAAATCCGGCTCTCGGGGTGGGCGACAGATTCCTGTCCCTGCTCGCCAGCGTTTACAGACAGACGGGCAAGCGCAGCGTGGTGCTTGTGGATGAGTATGACAAGCCGTTGCTTGATGTGCTCGACACGGGCTACCTTACCAAAAACGACAACGGCGACGAGATTCTGCTCGAAGAATACAACCGCAACATCCTTAAAGGCTTCTATTCCACCTTCAAGGCAGCCGATGCCTATCTTCATTTCGTTCTGGTCACCGGTGTCACCAAGTTTCCGCAGGTCAGCGTGTTCAGCGGCTTCAACCAGCCGGAGGACATCAGTATGAGTCCTAAGTACGATGCACTGTGCGGCATCACGAAGGAGGAGATGGAGCGGGTGTTCCACACCGAGATGGACAGCATGGCGGAAGAGAACGGCGTGTCGCCCGAAGAGATGCGGCGACTGCTGAAAGAACAGTACGACGGCTATCACTTCAGCCACAAGATGACCGACATCTTCAATCCGTTCAGCGTCCTCAATGCCCTGAAGTTGCGCACGCTCGCCGACTATTGGTTCAAGTCGGGCACGCCGTCGTACCTCATCCGCCTGCTCAACCACACGCAGGAGAACCTCAACGAGCTGACGGGCAGGTTTTACGACGCTTCCGAATTCGTGGACTACCGTGCCGATGTGGAGCGTCCGCTGCCGATGATTTACCAGAGCGGTTATCTGACGGTGAAGGACTACGACTCGCTCACCAACACCTTCCTTCTCGACTTCCCCAACAACGAGGTGAAGCGCGGCTTCGTCACGGCAGTCGCCAACAACTATCTGCAAAGCCGCACGCCGGTGCTGTCGGACATGACCCAGATGGTGCGCTCGCTCGCCATGTCCGACCTCGATGCCTTGAAGCGTCAGCTCACGGCATTCTTCGCCGGCATCCCTTACTCCATGCGCCGCAAGGACACCGAGCAGGAGCGCGAACGCTACTTCCACTACACGTTCTATCTGATGTTCCGCATCATAAGTTCGTATCTCGTGCTTGCGGAAAAGCAGCAGAGCGAAGGCCGTGCCGACTGCATCATCGAGACTGCTAAGGACATCTACATCTTCGAGTTCAAGCTCGACGGCACCGCCACCGAGGCTCTCGCGCAAATAGAATCCAAAGGCTACGCCCGCCCCTACGCCGCCGACACACGCCGTGTGCACCACATCGGCGCCAGCTTCTCGTCGAAGACGGGGACGATATCCGACTGGGCTGTGGAGGAGTGACAATTTAGAATCATAATAGGAGGTCGAGCGTCCCCCCGCTCGACAACACAAAGCAAGTCTGCTAATTAGGAGTCAGGAATTGCTTGGATGGTGCTGTCGAGCGGGACGCTCGACCTCCTAATTCCTAACTCGTAATTCGTTATTGCTGTCGGCAGCAATACTTTTGAATAATTTGAAAATTTTTTCGCGAAAAATTTGGCGGATTGAAATAAAATGAGTAGTTTAGTCGTCGAATAACAGCAAAGTATGGTGCGAGCATTGATAGACAACTTCTTGCAGTATTTGCGCTATGAGCGCAACCGGTCGGAGCTGACAGTGAAGGCATATTTCATGGATTTGGAGATGTTCCGGAACTACATAAAGGCTCAGGACGAGGGGCTGGAACTGGAAGATGTCGATTCCGATCTTGTGAGAGACTGGATGGAATATATGCTCGACGGAGGCGATTCCGCCGCATCGGTATGCCGCCGCCTTAGTGCGGTGAAGTCGATGTACAGGTTCGCACTCTCGCGGAAACTCGTCAGCCGCGACCCCGCCCATGGTTTGAGAGGACCGAAAAAGCACCGTCCGCTGCCGCAGTTCCTTACCGAGAACGAGATGGCACGGCTTCTGGACGGACTGGAATGGGGCGACACCTTTAATGATGTACGCACGCGTACCATATTAATAACATTCTATGAGACGGGCGTACGCGCATCGGAACTCGTGGCGATGGACGACAAGAATGTCGATTTCGTCAATCAAGAGATAAAGGTGACGGGAAAGCGGAACAAGCAGCGCATAATCCCTTTCGGCGACGAACTCGGAAGGACGCTGAAGCAATACATGGAAAAGCGCGATGCCGAAACGGGGCAATCCGGGTGCGGCGCACTCTTTACCGACGCAGAAGGGCGTCGCATGAACTACAGCAAGGTGCGCCAGCTCGTGCGTAACAGTCTTGCGCTGGTGTGCAACCTGAAGAAACGTTCGCCCCATGTGCTGCGCCATACGTTTGCCACCGCCCTGCTGAACAACGGGGCAGACATAGAAAGTGTGCAGAAACTGCTCGGACATGAGAAACTATCCACAACGGAGATATACACTCATACCACATTCGAACAGTTGAAGCAAGTTTATAGTAACGCCCATCCAAGGGCCTAACCCTTAAAACAAAGGAGGTAACTATGGAGATCAAGATTCAGTCGATACATTTCGACGCTACTGAGAAACTGCAGGCTTTCATCGAAAAGAAAGTCGCAAAGCTGGAAAAAACATTCGAAGAGGTGGGCAGTGCCGATGTGCAGCTCAAGGTGGTAAAGCCCGCAACAGCCCAGAACAAGGAGACAAGCCTTTCTGTAAGCGTGCCCGGAACCACACTTTTCGTAGAGAAAACGTGTGATACATTTGAGGAGGGAATCGACCTCTGTGTGGATGCAATGAAGGTGCAACTGACCAAATTCAAGGAAAAATCAAGAAAAAATTAAAAAAAAACACCGAAACAAAACAAACCAAATTCAAAGGCTTGAATCCACCGATTTTACATTTTGGCAAACAGCAAATAAACAAAAAAAGCACAGCCATCAGACTGTGCCTCGCTAAAACTGAAAATCAGAAATTACTGCTGCTGAGACTTGATGTAGTCGTAAGCATCTTTTACAGTTTCAAATTCATTAGCCTTGTCATCAGGAATAGAAACACCCATTTCCTCTTCAATAGCATAAACAAGCTCATAAGTGTCAAGGCTGTCTGCTCCAAGGTCGCCACGGAAAGATGCATCCATTGTAACTTTTGACTCATCAATTCCGAGTTTTTCAGCGATAAGCTTCTGAATCTTTACAAACAATTCGTCCATTTTAGTCTCCTGATTTAGCCATTAACTTCTGGAGTAAGAACCTGACGGCCCTTGTAGAAACCGCATTTCTTGCATACGTGGTGCGGAAGAACCAAGTTTCCGCAGTTTCCGCATGCTACAAGATTCGGTGTGTCAAGATGCATATTAACGCCACGTCTTCTCTTGGTTACAGCTTTTGAAGTTTTCGATCTAGGTACTGCCATAATATATCCTCGCTATAATTTTTAGTCGTCTGTATAACGGTTTTTGATATTACTACAGATTCCTATTTCTTGTCAAGAATTATACTTGCATTATGAAACATTTGTCAATGAATTTCATCATCTTTTTATGACATTTTGACGATTTTTGTTATTTTGAAACAGAATTCTGCTCAAAAAACTTCTTTTTCATCTCGATTTCAACAAGTTTTGGAACCATTGTGCTTATGTCGCCGCCAAAACGGGCAACTTCCTTTATGCTGCTTGAGCGCACAAGAAAATATTTCTGCGCAGTCGGAATCAAAAGAGTTTCAACATCGCTGTTCAAGTGCTTGTTCATAAAGGAAAGGTCAAACTCATGAGAAAAATCCATAGCGTTCCGCACTCCCCTAATCAGCACATTTGCGCCGGATTTTCTGCAGTAGTCGGCAACAAGTGTATTCCATATATGAACAGTAACATTTTTGTAGTTTTCAGTAAGCTTTATAAGCAAGTCGTAGCGTTCCTTGTCAGAAAAAAGACATTTTTTGTCAGGATTTATAGAAATCAAAACATCAATCTTGTCAAAAAGGCGGCTCGCTCTTTCTATTATATTCAAATGTCCGTAAGTCGGAGGATCAAAAGACCCCGGAAAAACAGCTGTAGTCATGCAGATATTCTAACAGATTTCAAGATTTTTAACAATGAAAACAAAATCAATTAACAGTGCAAACGCATTATAAATAATTTAAGTAAAGTTTACGCGAAGGAACTGTTCCCGGTGTAAAAAACACTCTGATTGTTGCGGCCGTGTGAGCGGGCAATTCTATAGTTGCTTTGCAACAATCAGCGTGCAGCGCATTATTG
>USEC01000057.1 GCA_900553595.1 uncultured Prevotella sp.
TTGCTGTATATTTCAATCGTGGATTAAGGGTGCAGTGCTATCGCTGAACAGTTACAAAGTTTTTCATAATGTTTTTATTGTCATACGGTAAAACTTTTAGTTGCAGGACAGTGGATAAAACGGGAGTTATCGGAACTTCCGACAACTCCCGTTTTACCCATTCCGACAGCCATGCGGCAGTACTATTTCCTCTTTATCTCATATCCTATTTTCCTGAAAGCGGCGACAAAGTCGTCATAGTCGGCTTTCTTTGAGTCATAGACTATGGTGACCTTCTGCTCGTCCACCGATGTGTCGATTTTCTTTGTACCCTTGACAAAGCGGATGTTGCTCTTTATTTTCTTCTCACAGTTCTGACAGTGCATCTGTGGCTGGGTGGTCACTACCAGTGTGTCGGCAGGTGTCTTTGCAAATGTGTTGCCGGCGACGGCAAGCATGAATGCTGCTAAAAGATTCTTTTTCATATTGTTCTTTATTTATATATGTGTTTGTACTATTCCAATTTCAGTCTTATTCCCGCGTAAGCCATTGCTCCGCTGACGGGTCCCCACACCTGGGTGGCGTCGAATGCCGCACTCCACGGGTGGTGGGCGTGGGCTATCGGGTTGCTGATTTTATAATTGGTGAGGTTCTCGCCGCCTACGTATAGGCTGACATTACGAAACTCTCTCGTCACTTGCGCCTGCAGCTGGAAGTAGGCAGGATAGCGGCTTTGGTCGTAAAGCTCGCCGCCGCCGTTCAGCTGTCCCGTCACGTCAAACTGCCAAAGTTCGAGTGGCGTCTTGTAGGAAAGGGTGAGCAGTCCTTTATACCGTGAGGTGAGAGGCTTCTGCCGCAGCACTCCGTCGTATGTGCACTTGACATCGTTCAAGCGGAAGGCGGCGGTGGCTGTCATCCCGTCTGACAATGAATATGTGGCATCCACCTGGAAGGTGTGGCTGTAGCTCTTGCCGTCGAGGTTCTCAAACGAGAGGGTGTGCATGCCTTTTGCCCCGTCGAAGTTCATTATCATCTGATGCCTGAAGCCGGTGTAGTAGTACTCCGCGTTCAGTTCGAGATTCCTGCCTGACAGCGGTATGTTGAATCCTGCGGAAACTCCCATGTTCCATGCTTCCTCCTGCCATATCTCTGAATCGGTCACTACCGTTCTTCCGCTCGCCAGCAGCGGCACGTTCTCTGCCAGGGCGTGAGGCGAACGGTAGCCCTTGCCGATGGAAGCGCGTAGCGTGACAATCTTGGCTGGTGAATACTTTATGTGCAGTCGTGGCGTGATGAAGCTGCCGTAAAGGCTTGAGTGGTCCCAACGCACGCCGGGCATGACGGTGAGTCTTTCGCCAAGCTTGTAGGTGTATTGGGCGTAGAGGCCGGGAGTGGTCTCCTTCGTCGCTTTGCTTTCGGCGTCGGGCAGCGTTCCCGATGGGTTGAAACGCTCGTCGTAGCGGTCGTGGTTGAGCGACGCACCCACGCTGATGTTGTGGTTTTCGTTTATGTCGGTTTCAAACATCAGCTGGGCATAACCGTTCTTTTGGGTGACATCATATCGGGTCGTTCCGAAAATGTTGTCGGCGTCGTGCCACGAGCCGTGCAGCATCAGGGCTATCGATGTGTTGTGGTCGGCATTCAGGGTGAAGCCGTTTTTCCATTGCATCTCATAGCGGTTGGTCCTGACCGAGGTGGAATAGAGGGCATCGGGCGAAGCGGATGCCGCGTGCTTGCGGCTTTGTCCGCCTTCGCGCTCGTCGTGCAGGCCGCGCAGCATCAGCTGGCTTATCCACCGTGGCGACACATACGCCCATCGGTGCATCAGGTTGTACTGCCGCAGCTTTGCCATGTCCATGAATCCGTCGCCATTGCCGTCGTGGTCGGTCTGGCGGTTTTCGAAATGGAGCAGGGTGGCTGTGGAGAGGCGGTCGGTGAGGTGTTTGCTCCCGTCGAGGTTCACCTCCGTCTTCAGCTCGCTGTCCTGATAGGCGTTCGCCCGCACGCCGTCGGTGCCTTGCGGCTTCAGAAACTCTATGTTTATCTGTCCCGTGGTGCTCTCATATCCGTTCTTCACGCTCGATGCGCCCTTGCTCACCTGTATCGACTGCATCCAAGGGCCGGGCACATAGCCCAGACTGTACGGCAAGGATGCGCCACGCAGGTTGGGAATGTTCTCTGTGAGCATCTGCACGTATGTGCCGTTCAGCCCAAGCAGCTTTATCTGTTTCGCTCCGGTGGCAGCGTCGCTGTAGCTCACATCGACGGAGGGATTGGCGGTAAACGACTCGCCCAGGTTGCAGCAGGCGGCGCGTATAAGCTGCCCTTGACCTATTATCTCTGCATTGTCCACCCTTACTCTTGACTTGATGCCGTTGGTGGCTTTCACAACCACATTCTTCAATTCGTGCGTGCCGGCTATGCTGTCGGTCTGTGCCAGCATCTGCTGCGGCACTAAAATGTATCCTAAAACGCTTAAAAGTGTTATCCTCATTCTTTTTCGTGTTAATGCCTGTCCTTCGTTTACAATGCGTCCAAAGGGATTCTGTCGTGTCGTCCCAACGCGCGGAACTCCTTGGGAGTCATGCCCGTGACCTGCTTGAACTGCGAGGAGAGGTGCGCCGGCGAACTGTATCCAAGCTTATATGCCACCTCGCTTGTGGAAAGCTGGCTGTAACAGAGCAGTTCCTTGGCATATTCTATGCGGTGGATGATGGCAAACCGCTCTATGGTAATGCCCCGCACTTCGGAGAACAGCTTGCTCAAGGCACTGTAATCACGGTTGAGCCGCTGCGAGAGGCAGTCGGACATCTTGGGGCGTTCCCCGTCCATCCTCACCCATTGCTGTACGGCAATGCGTATCTGCTCAATCAGTTGCGAACGCGGGTCGTCGAGCAATTCAAAGCCGGTGGCATGCAACTTGCGGGCAACGGAAAGCCGCTGCTCGCTGGACAACTCTTCCGCAGTCTCCGCTTCGCCCAGGCTTATCGACTTCAGCGTTACGCCTTCTGCTTCGAGAATCTCCTTCACCGCAATAATGCAGCGCGGACATACCATGTTCTTTATCAATAGTTTCATCGGCGTGTAATTGTCTCCTTGTCTTGATTTTTGTGCAAAGATATAGCTTTTTGACGAACTGTTTATGCAAAATTATGGATAATGCTTACAAAAGTAAAAAAGTAAAAGAGCAGTTTAAAAGTAAAAAGGTAAAAAAGTAAAAGGGTAAAAAGGACGGTTTAAAAGTAAAAAGGTAAAAAAATAAAAAGGTTAGGAGGTCGAGCGTCTCGCTCGACAACACTAAGCAAGCCTGCCATTCATACGCTTGCCTCCACCGCTTGCTACACCAAAATTATGAATTATGAATTCAGAATTATGAATTGGCTGGGCGGTGTTGTCGAGCGAGACGCTCGACCTCCTAACCTTTTTACTTTTAACCAGTTCTTTTTACTTTTTTACTTTTTTACCTTTTTACTTTTAAACAGCTTTTTAGGCATATTCTCTTATAACACGCCTGTTTCGGTCTAATGACCGATTTGGGGTTAAGTAATTATTTGAAAGTTGCATCAGAAGGGGTTACGGGCTTGATGGTTCCGTCGGCATTGAACTCCATCCGGTCGATGCATACCTCACGATGTATGCCCGGTTGCCTGTCGGCATTGATGAAATTACGGTTGATGCGGTGATATACGATATACCAATCGTCGGTTCCCGGAACACAGACAACCGAGTTGTGCGCCGTGCCGTAGATGCCGAGTTCAGGGTTCTGCCGTATCACGATAGGGTCCTTGGCCACCGTGACGGGGCCGAGTGGCGACTTGGCTGTGCCGTAAGCCACATGGTAATTGGGCGAACCGGTATCGTCAACCGACCACATGAAGTAGTAGATGCCGTTGCGATAGAACACATACGGAGCCTCACGATAGGCGTAATCCTGCAATGTGCCGCCCTCAGGGGTCAGCACCTTGAGGGTCTGCGGCTTTATGGTTGTCATGTCCTTACGCAACTCGGCACCTGCCATATAGCCGTTGCCCCAGTAGAGGTAAGGTTTCTTTGAACGGGGATCTACAAATACATCAACATCTATCTGCTGCCCATGACAACCCTTGGGAGTGGCATTGACGATTGACTTGCCGTAATCCACGAACGGACCGTTGGGACTGTCGCTCACCGCCACGCCTATCTCCTTGCCGCCACCGGCCTTGGGGTTGGCACTGTAATAGAGATAGTACCTGTACTTTCCCTTGCCCATCGCCACCTCCTGTATGGCTGGTGCCCACAGATTGCCGTCGGCCCAGGGTATCTGTCCGTTCTTGGCGTTGAGCACTTCGCCCTCATTACGCCACTCTTTAAGGTCGGCCGACGAGAAGCACTGGTAGGTGTAACCACCCCAACCGGGTGTGCCGTCGGTGGTGGAATAGATGTAATAGCGGTTGGTCAGACTGCTATATAATATCTCCGGGTCGGCATGGAAGCCGGGGAGAATGGGGTTCTGCTGCGCCTGAGTCTGCGAGGGGCAGAGAGAGAAGGCAGCGAAGACTGCTGAAACAAATATATTTTTCATAATAATCATAAGTTTCGCCTCAGCTCTCCTCACGGGAAGGGGAGCAGTTGGTCATTGTTTTGCCAATCACTGAGGACATAATAAGTTTCAGAACTTTGTTCATTGTTTATAATTGAGGTTTTTATTTAATCAGGTTTATTGACATATCACATTCAACACGGCAAAATTAAGAAAAAAAGCACAGAACAAGGGAAACAAACCGTGAAATAAGTGTAAAACATACGCTTAATGTGTGATTTTAACCCAAATCTAATGACCGATTCGGGTTAAACGAATCAGAAAAGCGTCAAATCTGAATACGGGAAACAACGAAGATTTGACCGCTTTGCAAACAAGGCTTCTTTACACTGCAAACAAGGCTTCCTTGCACTCCAAACAAGGCTTGTTTGCAGAGTAAAGAAGCCTTGTTTTTAGGGACAAGAAAACCGGGCTGAAAATCAAGGGATTACAGTGATGTTTGTCGGGACGGAAGTTATCGGGAGTTAGGCTTCGCCGGAAGTTAAAGGAAGGTAACGGACAATAGCATAATAGGAATTAGGAATCAGGAGTTACGAATTAGGATTTAGGAGGTCGAGCGTCCCGCTCGACAACACCACCCAAGCGAATTCCTAACTCCTAATTCCTAATTTCATTCCACAACCATGTCGAACTGGTCTATTTTGCCGGTGCGGTGGGCGAACTGCTTGGTTGTGGCGGAGATGCCGAAGAGGGGCGAATAGGTGCGTACCTTGATGGTCTTGCCGTCGGGCATGAACTCAAGGATGCGCAGCCAACCGTCGCCTCCATTGCCTTCCCAGCCACCTCCGAGCGTCTGCACGTTGAACATCATCTGGTGAACGTTCTTGCCGGCGGCGTTACGGTCGCAGCGGTATGCCACGGCATCGTCGAATTCGCCCACATCGCCGGTGTGTCCACAGAGCACAAGGCGTATGTTGGGCGTGTCATTGACGAGTTTGTCCCAGATGTCCTGCCCGTAGTTGGCGGGCTGTATGGCGTAGGGTTCGTTGGCAGTGCGCTTTGCCGTGCGCTCCTGCAGGAACGAATGGGTGATGAAGATGACACGGTCGGCAGCGTACTTCTCGCTTGTGCAGAGCTTTTTAGCCCATTCCAGCACCTCAGTGCGCGGTGCCCATTCGGCGGCAATGACGAGGATTTTTCCCCAGGTGGGTTCGTTGAATTCGTATGCGGCGTTCTCCAGCGAGTTCTTTCCCTCACGGTTGGGGAATGTGGCAACGACACATCCGTCCCATTTGCTGTTGCGCTCTATGGGGAAGTATTCGGGGAAATGCGTGAAAGGCTCGTCGCCACGCACATAGCCGTACTCATGGTTGCCGGTGGCAATGATGTAAGGCACGCGGTTGTCGAGGCGTTCCATGCAGTGCGACGCCCACTGCCACATCTGCCGACTGGTCTGGTCGGTCATGGCACGGTTGGGTACGAGGTTGTCGTTCTGCTCCACAAGGTCGCCCGTAAGGAGCACGGCACGGATGTTGAGCTGCCTTATGTTGTCGGCGCACCAGGCGGTACAGAGTTCGTAGAGCGGCTGGTTGCAGGCATACTTGGTGTAGCCCTGGGGGTCGCCCATGAGAATCATTGAGAACGAGCGTGGGTCGGTGAGCTGCTGCTGGTCGGCACGCTGTTGTGCGGATGCTGCGAATGTGGCAGCAAGCATTAGCATAATTGATACGATTTTCCTTTTCATGTTTTTAGTATTTAGTTTGACTATGATGCAAAGGTAACGATAAAATCCACCAACACACAATTTTGTGCTGTAAAAAAAGAATAAAATTTTGTGACAGATGAAACCAATTCACTGGTTTCTTCGGCCATTGGATTATTTTTATTAACTTTGCCCGCATAGTGCAAGCCCAACACCATCGGGCGCAAATAAAATCATACATTAACCTGACACACAACTTTTACCACATGAAAAAACTCATTCTCACAGCCTTGGTTCTTATGGCAGCCATCACCGGCACAGCACAGACGCACATTCCACCCATCTTCGGCGACGACTCGGCAAACTTCCGCCACGACATTATGACACGTTCTTTCATCACTCCCAAGCGCGTGGTGTGGACCAACAGTAGCGATGCCGTGCAGAATGCGGAACTGCTCTTGAAGAAAAACACGGGACAACCGGACATTTTCGACACGGGAATGTGCCGCCTCGTAAGTCATAAAGGGGGCGATGCCAGCATAATACTCGACTTCGGGCATGAGTTGCACGGAGGTCTGAAACTTGTGATAAGCAGCTGTACGCCCACCGAAACGCCGCTTCTGAGAGTGCGTTTCGGCGAGTCGGTGAGCGAGACTTGCGCAGAACTGAACACGGGCAAGTCGATTGCAGAGACGGGGTCGAAGGCCGAGGTGAACCTCAAGACCAACACCGCCACCAACGACCACGCCGTGCGCGACATGCAGATAAAAGTGCCATTCTACGGACAGATAGAGGTGGGCAACACGGGCTACCGCTTCGTGCGCATCGACCTTCTCACACCGGGACAGACCATCAACCTGAAAGAAGCTACCGCCATACTGCGCTACCGCGACATAGCCTACACGGGCTCATTCAAGAGTTCGGACAAAAGGCTCAACGACATCTGGATGACCGGAGCCTATACCGTGCATCTGAACATGCAGGAATACATCTGGGACGGAGTGAAACGCGACCGCCTTGTATGGATGGGCGACATGCACCCGGAGACACATACCATAAGCACGGTGTTCGGCGACAACGACATATTCTACTCCACTCTCGACCTTGTGTGCAAGCAATACCCCGTCACGCGATGGATCAACGACATGAGCGCATACTCATTGTGGTACCTCATTATACAATACGACTGGTATATGAGGTTCGGACACAAGGACTTCCTTGAACGGCACCGCGACTACATACTGAGCCTTGTCGATAAAATAGACCGCTGCATCGACGACAACGGCAACGACGACATGGGCTGGCACTTCCTCGACTGGCCCAGCACGCCAAACGAAAAGGGCGTGGATGCCGGTTTCCACGCCCTCACGGTGTGGGCAATGAACGATGCCGCCAAGCTCTGCCGCATACTCGGCGACGAGGGCAAGGCGCGCAAGAGCGAGGGAGTAGTGGTGCGACTGAAGCGCAAAACTACCGACCCCAACAATCTGAAACAGGCAGCAGCACTCATGGCCATCGCCGGACTCATGACACCATCGCAGGCGTGCAAGGACTATGTGGCTGTGGACGGAGCACGAGGTTTCTCCACATTCTACGGCTACTACATGCTCGAAGCACTCGCCATGGACGGCAGGTATGACGAGGCTCTGAAGATAATAAGCGACTTCTGGGGCGGCATGATAGACATGGGCGCCACAACATTCTGGGAGGATTTCAATTTAGACTGGACGAAAAACGCCTTCCGCATAGACGAACTCCCAGTGGAAGGCAAGCAGGACATTCACGGCGACTTCGGTGCTTACTGTTATCCCGGCTATCGGCACAGCCTCTGCCACGGTTGGGCAAGCGGTCCGACGGCATGGCTGAGCCGTCACGTTCTGGGCGTGGAAATTCTGGAACCGGGATGCCGCCGCGTGCGCATAACCCCTCATCTGGGACACTTGCAATGGGCAGAAGGTTCCTACCCCACACCTTATGGAGTGATAACGGTGCGTCATGAGCGCATGAACGACGGCACAATCCGCTCCGACATAAAGGCGCCTAAAGGCGTGAAGGTAGTGAAGTAAACAAAGGAAGCGGAAGCGACGGAAATCTTCCTTCGTTTTGTGGGAACGCTGTCTCCGGATCCGGCGCTTACGAAGCAGGAAAGCGCATTGGTAGAGCAGATGTTCCAGACCCGGGTGATGGAAGCGCAGGGGTATGCCGCCCAGGCGCAGCAGATGCGGATGCAGACCATGCAGCGGCAGATGGAGGTATCCCGGCAGATTTCCCGGAACAATGACGAAATCTCCGCGGGCATTATGGATTCCTGGGAAAAGCGCAGCGCTTCTCAGAGCCGGATGAGTACCGGGTATTCCGAGGCCATCCGCGGCGTCAATTCCTACGCCACGCCCTCCGGCGGGACGGTTGAGTTCCATGTGACGGCCGACCATGTGTATCAGAACCGCTATGGGGATACCATCGGCGTGTCGGGCAATGGGGTCGACCCGGATGTGGCGGCCAATCTTGACCGGACGGAACTGAAACGGAAATAACGGGAGGTTATGAATATGAAACTGCGCGTATTTCTTGCTATTTTGACAGGATGCCTGCTGCTTTCCGCCTGCGGCGCAGCGGAAACGGCGCCGGAAACCGGCGCGTCCGTGTCGAAGACCCATACCAAAGCGCCGGAAACAGTGGCCGCCGT
>USEC01000058.1 GCA_900553595.1 uncultured Prevotella sp.
TTCAGAATTATGAATTGCATAATAGGAGGTCGAGCGTCCCGCTCGACAACACTGAGCAAGTAGGTTGAAAGGTTCGATATCGGGTTTTTATGATGATGCGGTGCTGTGTTGTAATGCGTTGCGGTTCAATGCGGTTGCGGGTTTGGGTGGTGTTGTCGAGCGGGACGCTCGACCTCCTGTCTGCCAATTCATAACTGGCTTTGCGACAAACCCTTCTGTCAGTCAAAGCATACGGCTTAACTCCTGAATTCTTAACTCCTGCATTCTAAAAACCAAACTTCTGTCTCCTCAAATCTCTAACCCCTTGATTTTCAGTGTCAATCCATGCGTTTAAAAAACAAGCCTTCTTTGCACTCAAAAGAAGGCTTCTTTACACTCCAAACAAGGCTTGTTTTCACTGCAAAGAAGTCTTGTTTTCAAACCGACTGAATTGTGTCGTTTTTGTCGAATCATTAAGATTTTGTTGCGGAAACGAACATTTTTCAACTAAAAATGAAACTTTTAGAAAAAGATATGTTATTTTTGCAGTGCATTAGCAGAAGAAAGCATGAACGAGATAACAGAGAAGACCATCGACATCGACAGGATATTGCAAAGCAAAATGGGGAAGAAGGCGCGTTATGTGCCGCGTTTCCTCACGGCATGGCTCAAGAGGATTATCCATCAGGACCAGGTGAACGCGTTCATTTGGGAGAACCGCCATCTCACTGGCGTAGAATGGCTTGAGGCGTGTGTGCGATACCTTAGGATGGACATCGAGATAGTGGGCAAGGAGAACCTGCCCCCCGCCGACGACGGACGCCTCTACACCTTCGTTTCCAACCACCCTCTGGGCGGTCAGGACGGAGTGGCCCTCGGTGCCGTGATAGGGCGGCATTACGACGGACGCTTCCGCTATCTCGTGAACGACCTGCTCATGAATCTGCCCGGACTCGCACCCGTGTGCATCGGCATCAACAAGACGGGGCGCAACAGCCGCGACTTCCCACGCATGGTGGAGGCAGGATTCAGCGGCGACAACCACATACTCATGTTCCCCGCCGGACTCAACAGCCGCCGCCAACCCGACGGTAGCATACACGACATAGCATGGAAAAAGACATTCATCGCCAAGAGCGTTGAGCATCAGCGCGATGTGGTGCCCATCCACTTCAGCGGCTGCAACAGTCGCCGCTTCTACCGCATAGCACGCTTCAGCGACCGCTTCCTGCCCTTCAACCTCGCCATGATTTTCCTCGTGGACGAGATGTACCGCAACGTGGGAAAGCACTTCACCATACACATAGGCAAGCCCATTCCGTGGCAGACCTTCGACCGCTCGCGCACACAGGCAGAGTGGGCGCAGTGGGTGGAGGACAGAGTCTATGAGCTGCCGAAAGGTTAGAACCGCGCACCCATGCCGTCGCCAAGGGATTGTAGAGCCACTCCCCCTCCGGCATCACCGCAAGATTGAAAAGAAAAACAGACAAGAGATTACAATAACAATGGAAGAGCCAATCATCGCACCCATTAGCAAAGAGATACTGAAAAGCGAACTCACGCCGGAGCGACAGCTCCGTATGACCAACAAAAGCCACAACGAAATCTACGTCGTGACAGCCCACAACGCGCCCAACGTGATGCGCGAGATAGGCCGTCTGCGCGAGATAGCCTTCCGCGAAGCCGGTGGAGGCACGGGGAAGGAGATGGACATCGACGAGTTCGACACCTGCGAGAACTGCTACAAGCAGCTCATCGTGTGGAATCCCGAAGCCGAAGAGATAATCGGAGGCTACCGCTATATGCTCGGAAGCGACTGGCAGCTCGACGGCAACAGGCAGCCGAAGCTCGCCACAAGCCACATGTTCCACTTCTCCGACCGCTTCATCAGCGACTACATGCCATACACCGTGGAACTGGGACGCTCCTTCGTGACACTCGAATACCAGAGCACACGCCGCGGCGCGAAGAGCCTCTTCGCTCTCGACAACCTCTGGGACGGACTCGGAGCACTCACCGTCATCAAGCCGGAAGTGAAGTACTTCTTCGGAAAAATGACGATGTACCCGTCGTACATACGCCGCGGACGCGACATGATACTCTATTTCCTCAAGAAGCATTTCGACGACAAGGAGCACCTTATAATACCGCTCAAGCCGCTCAAGATAGAGACACCCGAAAGCGAACTCGCCGCCCTCTTCTCGAAGGACGACTTCCGTGAGGATTACAAGATACTCAATACCGAAATCCGCAAGCTCGGATACAACATCCCGCCACTCGTCAATGCCTACATGAGCCTCAGTCCGACGATGAAGCTCTTCGGTACCGCCATCAACTACGGATTCGGCGATGTGGAGGAAACGGGCATACTCATTGCCGTCGATGAAATACTCGAAAGCAAGCGGGTGCGCCACATCGATTCCTACATAAAGGAGCATCCCGAAGCAATGCAGATAACAAGTGGGGCGAACAACGTGATTTACCGCGAAAAGCCCTAATCTGTCTTAGAAAGACTTAAAAAGGCTTAGAAAATGCTTAGAAAGGCTTAGTCAGGCATAAAAAGGCTTAGATAATGCTTAGCCAGGCTTAGTCAGCCTTAAAAAAGGCTTAGTCAGGCTTAGAAAGGCTTAGTCAGTCTTAGAAAAATCACGACACCCCTCACACCAATCTTACCGGACTCACATTTTATAACTAAAAACTATAGTGACATGAAAATCAGATTATTGGCATCGGCAGTAGCTGCCGTGGCTATGCTTTTCACAACCTCAACGGCTGCAAAAGCACAGCAGACACCGCGACTGGAATACCCGCGTCCGCAGTTTGAACGCGCCGCATGGGTGAACCTCAACGGCACATGGACCTACTCTTTCGACTTCGGAAAGACAGGAAAGGAAAAGAACTGGCAGAACCAGAAGGCTTTCGACGGAAAGATTCTCGTACCGTTCTGCCCCGAAAGTTCGCTCTCCGGCGTTCAGCACACCGACTTCATCAACAGCATTTGGTATCAGCGCAGCATCAGTATCCCTGCCGCATGGGACGGAAAGAAAATCCTCCTCAACTTCGGCGCAGTAGATTATGAAGCCCATGTCTATATCGACGGAAAGCTGGTACGCCTACACAACGGCTCAGGCTCATCGTTCAGCTGCGACATCACACGCTATGTCAAGGCCGGACAAAGCCACAACCTCGTCGTACAGGTGAACGACGACCTCCGCAGCGGTATGCAACCAGGCGGAAAGCAGAGCACACGCCTCAACTCCTACGCCTGCTCCTACACCCGCACGACGGGCATCTGGCAGACAGTGTGGATGGAAGCTGTCGATAAGGAAGGCCTGAAGAGCGTCTTCGCAGTGCCCGACATCGACCAGAAGCAGCTCGTGATACACCCGCAGTTCTATGCCGAGAACGCCGGCAACCGCCTCGTCGTGACACTCTTCGACGGCAAAAAGGCAGTGGCAAAGGCAAGCGTGGTGTGCGGCAACAACTCCGTCGTAGTGCTGCCGGTGAAGAACATGAAACTCTGGAGTCCCGAATCGCCCTTCCTCTACGATGTGAAATACCAGGTGGTGAAAGGCGGTAAGGTTATCGACGAGGTGAACTCATACGCAGGTATGCGCAAGGTGCATCTCGCCAACGGCTACTTCTACCTCAACAACAAACCCTACTACCAGCGTCTCGTGCTCGATCAGGGCTTCTATCCCGACGGCATCTGGACAGCACCCACCGATGCTGCCCTGAAGAAGGACATAGAACTCGCCAAGGCTGTGGGCTTCAACGGAGCGCGTCTGCACCAGAAGAGCTTCGAGGAACGCTACTATTACTGGGCCGACAAGCTGGGTTACCTCACATGGGGAGAGAGCGCGAGCTGGGAACTCAACTGGAACAACAACGAGGCATGCGGCAACTTCATCAACGAATGGGCTGAACTCGTGGAGCGCGACCGCAACCATCCGTCGCTTGTGACATGGACTCCGCTCAACGAGACATGGCGTCTCACCAACCCCGAAGTATATACCCGCTTCGTGCAGAACCTCTATCAGCAGACAAGAGCACTCGACGGCACACGACCCGTGAACGATGCCAGCGGCGACGCACACATCGTCACCGACATCTGGACCGTGCACAACTACGAGCGCGACCCGCAGAAACTCGTCCAGGACTTCACCTTCGAACACGGAAAGGAACCTTACCGCAACGTGCGCGACCAGGATTGGCTCGCAAAGTATGAGGGACAACCCTACATGCTCGACGAGTTCGGAGGCCTGCCCTGGATTAAGGAGTCGGAACGCAGCACATCATGGGGCTACGGAAACAACATCGACAACATAGAAGACTTCTACTCAATCCTCCGCAAGGAAGTGGAGGCCATCAAGAGCTGCAAGCACATCACCGGCTTCTGCTACACCCAGATAACCGATGTTGAGCAGGAGAAGAACGGAATATACAACTACGACCGCACACCGAAGTTCGACACAAAGCGCATCAAGGAAATCTTCGAGCTCATCCCGTCGAACATCGAAAAGGTGGAGGATCTGAGCTACTAAGCACGGCTCCGTATTACGACAAGCCAGGGAAGCTGAAGGAGTAAGTGGACGCAATGCCTATGCTCCGCCTGCCACGACGCAGGACATGGAGCATAGGCTGTGCCTCGCAGCTTGCAGAGCAGGCTCTCACCCTTCCGCTTCTTTGGCTTTTTCTTTTTCGACACTCCCTTCGTCTTCTTGATGGCGACTTCCCGGATGCTTGCCATCGCCTGCATGGATCCGCGTCATTACATACGGAAACAGGCTGCCGCAGACACTGCCATGCCCCGTATTCTCATAAAGGAAAAACATAAGACAATGAAAAACATCATTCTCGGAGCAATGGCATTGCTCTCCACAACATGCGCCACGGCACAGACTTTCGCCGACGGCGGCATACAGATAAAGATAAGAAACCACATCGGACGGCGTATCGACACTTGCATAGAACGCCGTGTGAAGGCGCAGGACACCGACGAACTCATAGCCCCCTTCCGCCAATACACCGAGGGAGGAGGCTGGCAGATGGAGTTCATCGGCAAGTGGATGCTCGGAGCCTGCGCCTCGTATGCCTACTCGCACGATGCCGCTTTGCGCGACAATATAAGCGATGCCGCCCGAAAACTCATGGCTACCCAGGCTGCCGACGGCTACATTGGCAACTACAAGGCCTCCGACCGCCTCACCAATTGGGATATATGGGGACGCAAGTATGTCGCGCTCGGACTCCTTGCCTACTACAAACTCTCCGCCGACAGCCATGCCCTCACTGCCGTCGGCAGGCTCATCGACTCGCTGATGCACGACCTCGACGCCACCGGCACCGACATTGCCGCCACCGGCAACTACTTCGGCATGGCGAGTTGCTCCGTACTCGAACCCGTGGTTTACCTCTATAAGGCCACGGGAGAGAAGCGTTATCTCGACTTCGCACGCAGCATCGTGACGAGCATCGAGCGCGACGGGCATGCACAGCTCATAGCGAAAGCCCTCGACGGAGTGCCCGTCTATCGCCGTTCGGCCTATCCCAAGTCGTGGTGGAGCTATGAGAACGGACAGAAGGCCTACGAGATGATGTCGTGCTACGAGGGACTTGTGGAACTGGGCAATGTCCTGCACGACCCGCTCTATCTGCAAGTTGCTGAGCGGACAGCGGCAAGCATCATCGAAAACGAGATAAACATCGCCGGCTCGGGAGCCGCCTTCGAGTGCTGGTATGAGGGAAAGAAAAACCAGATACTGCCCGCCTATCACACAATGGAGACCTGCGTCACATTCACATGGATGCAGTTCTGCGCCCGTCTGCTGCGCAATACGGGCAACAGCATGTATGCCGACACCTTCGAACGCACCATGTACAACGCCCTGATGGCGTCGATGCGCAGCGACGGAGGCCAGATTTCCAAATACAGTCCGCTTGAAGGACGGCGCGTAGAGGGCGAGAACCAGTGCGGACTTCACATCAACTGCTGCAATGCCAACGGTCCGCGCGGCTTCGCCTTGATTCCGCAGACAGCCTATACCGTGCGTGACAGCCGCATAGACGTGAACCTCTACCTCGACTCCGAAGCCTCCCTGCGGATGGGGAAGAACCTTGTCGGAATCGACATGCAGACACGCTATCCGCTCGACGGCAAGGTGCATCTCGTCGTGAATCCGCGCCGCAGCGAGGCGTTCGCCATAGCCCTGCGCATCCCATCATGGGTGGATTCCGGCTTTACGGTGCTCCTCAACGGCGTGGAGCAGCCCTGCCTGCACAAGGGAGGCTACCTAGTCATGGAACGGAAGTGGGCGAAGGGCGACATCATCGACATCGACTTCCGCCTGAAAACCAAGGTGCAGACATTCAACCACCATCAGGCCGTCACGCACGGACCGCTTGTCTTCGCACGCGACAGCCGCTTTGCCGACGGCGATGTGGACGAGTGTGCCGTGGTGAAGTGCGATGCCGACGGCACCGTTGAGGCCCGCCTCACCGACACCGACGACTCCTCATTCGCTTGGATCACAATGGAAGTGCCGGCAGTTCTGGGCACCGACCTCGAAGGCGACGACAACAAGGCAGTGCGATGGGTGAAGTTCTGCGACTTCGCCTCGGCAGGAAACGACTGGAACAAAGGCTGCCGTTACCGCGTGTGGATACCCAAGACGCTGCACCAGATGTCGGAACCCTACCACAAGTATTGATGCTTTTATAACTGGCATAAATCCAGTGAGTTAGCTGACGAGTACATTCCAGTTTGGAGACAAGCCTTGTTTGTAGTGAAAAGAAGGCCCTGCGCGCCTACAGCCGCCAGCGCCGCCTTCATCGCCTACGCCGCCAGCGGAGGGAACTCGGAAATGCCGGCAAGGCAGGTGTGGGCGGAGTCTGACTTCCGCTAACTCCTTGTTGCATATCGTTCGACAACAAGGAGTTATCGGAAGTTAATCCGTCTGCGACGGATGGAAGTTATCGGACATTACCACTGTTTGTAGCAAGTTCTGCTAAGTTTCCTTGAATTTTGCGGAAAACTTTTTTAATACCTTTAATTTCCAAAATATTGAAAATTGTATAATCCTTGATTCTTTGTTCATAATCGGCTTACATAAAGACCCATGAATAATTCATAATTGAAAATAAGAGATTAATCAAAACGTTCGACAACACAGAACAAACCAACAATTCTGCAAAAAAAACGATTGAAACAATGCTTATTTATGTAAAAATAATGCTTTTATAAAAGAAATGTCACAAATGTTTTTTTGTCTATGTATTTTTTTTTAACTTTGTCTGTGGTGGATTTTGGGTAATCCAACTTTAACCATTGATCTTGCTGGAGTTGCTAAGGGTATTCAGACAGTCTCGTTATTTGTTGATGGTAATTTGGTTGATTCGAGAAATATAGTAACTAAATAACTCTAAAAGGCAAATGTTATGAAGACATTACTATTATTGTTGCTTCTTGCGTTTGGCATTCACGCAAACGCACAAGTTTATGAACCTATGTTGAAGGACGGACGGGTGTGGAAGGTTGTGAGTCCGAGTGTCTTTTCCCATTCTCCCGATGTGAGTTTCACCATCTCGGTAGTCGGCGACACTATCGTCAATGGCGAGCGATGCAAGAAAATTCTCCAAGTCTGCGACATGGATGCGGAGAGCATGGAAACCCTCCCTTTCCCTAAGCAATCTGTTTTAGTGGCACTCGAGAAGGACGGAAAGGTGTGTTCCTACAATGAAGGTACGGAGAAATTCATGACGCTCATGGACTTCAATATGCATAAAGGCGACAACGTAGGAGCGTTGGGCTGCATCTCTCAAGAGGATTGCATTGAAGTGGGCGGACATCGCTACCGTCGCTATACTATGAATGGCGGTGAACACAACGAGAAGGCCTGTTGGGTGGAAGGTATTGGAGCGAGTCAGAGCTTTTGGGTAGAATCCAGTCAGCTGCCCACGGGTAACTATTATTACGAACTTATGCTTGCGTGCTACGACAACGGCACACTCGTGTTTACTCGCGACAACTTCTTCTGCGCCCCCGTGACCACTGGCATTACTTCGCTGACGGAGGCAGAAAAAGCCGATACGCGTATGTATGACATCCTGGGTCAGCGCGTGACAAGACCGGTGAAGGGACAGCTCTATATAACAAAAGGGGAGAAGCATATCGTGAAATGAGATGTATGTCCGTATGCTTGGAGTTAGCGGAAGTTAATCTGCCTGCGGCGGATGGAAGTTTGTGGAAGTTATCGGACATTACCACTGTTTGCAGCAAGTTGGGGATATGTCCGCTAACTTCCCTTAACTTCCGGTGCAGCCTAACTTCTGCTAACTCCCGTTTCGACTTTACCGCCAACACAGCGCAAGTCTGCCATTATGAATTGTGAATTATGAATTGTTTGGATGGTGTTGTCGAGCGAGACGCTCGACCTCCTATCGTTGCCAATTCTTCATTATTTTCCTCCTTTCCATTAAAATCGCTTGCATATTAAAAAAAATATGTATCTTTGCAAATGCAAAAACTTTATTAACAGCACAATACTAACCATCAAAACAAATATTATATGAAAACAAAACTATTATCTCCGTTGGTTACTCGTTTTTTTGTTAGTAATCATGTTATGTCTGCCCGTATGGGGCAACCAAGTTTCGGCTCAAACGCCGGAGTCGTATGCAGTGTTGGACGAAGCCACCGGCACACTAA
>USEC01000059.1 GCA_900553595.1 uncultured Prevotella sp.
AAGACCGTCGTACTCGAATATGGCGCAGCGATAGTCCCGGAGGACAGTCCTGCTAAGGAGGGATACACCTTCGGCGGATGGTCGGATATTCCAGAGACAATGCCTGCGCATGATGTGACAGTCACCGGCTCGTTCGTCATCAACTCCTATTCCTTGAAATACATTGTGGATGGCGAGGACTACAAGACCGTCGTACTCGAATATGGTGCAGCGATAGTCCCGGAGGACAGTCCTGCTAAGGAGGGATACACCTTCGGCGGATGGTCGGATATTCCAGAGACAATGCCTGCGCATGATGTGACAGTCACCGGCTCGTTCGTCATCAACTCCTATTCCTTGAAATACATTGTGGATGGCGAGGACTACAAGACCGTCGTACTCGAATATGGTGCAGCGATAGTCCCGGAGGACAGTCCTGCTAAGGAGGGATACACCTTCGGTGGATGGTCGGATATTCCAGAGACAATGCCGGCGCATGATGTGATTGTCACTGGAGATTTTTCTATAAACATCCATAAAGTGACATGGAAGATTGACGGAGAAATAATTGCCGAAACGGAAGTGGAGTATGACGGAATAATTGTAGAACCGGAAGTACCCGTAAAGGACGGATATGAGTTTGAAGGTTGGGAAGACATTCCCCAGACAATGCCCGACCATGACATTACCATAAACGGAAAATACAAACTGTTATCTGTAATAGCACGAATTATGGCAGACAATGACAGGGCGTGTGTGCATACGACACAAGGAATCCTTGTGGGAAAGGATATGACACTGTCTGAAATAATGAAACTGCCACGAGGTGTTTATATCATAAACGGGAAGACGGCTGTGAAAAAGTGATATTCATTAATCCCGAATCGGTTGTTGAAAATGATTTGGAAGTAACTGAATACTAACCAATAGCCGACGAAAAATTATGGGTGAAATTACAAATCTATGGAGTGGGCGCATACTGTTGCCGAACTCAAAAAGCCCATAGAAAAAAGTGGAAAATAAATACGACTCTTATGCAGTTGTTCGGTCGAATTTGTGATTTCGCATAGGAAAACGCTTAATATCAATGAAGTTATAGGAGGGCGAGCGGGGACACTCGCCCTCCTATATTTAGCAAAGGTAATCAATCGGTTAAATACATTTGCGTTTCTGTCATCAACATTCGCTTTCGTAAGCATAAAATTAAGCAGTTCACCTCTTTCATTACATATCAGGTGTAACTTGAAGCCGAAATACCATCCCATGGTGCTCTTACCTGTTTCTGCATAACCACGGAACACCTTATTCCTTGTTATGCGCTTGTTGTGGCATACGGGAATGCATGTGCTGTCAATGAAACTTATAACCGTACATCTGCCAAAGCAAAACAGTTGGAGGAACAGCATCATCTCAACCGCGACTCTGGACTCGAGTTCAACAAAGCGGTTATATGAAAGCTGCTTGGGGAACAGGTCGTGCAGGTGCACCTTGACATAAAAAAGGTAATAATGCTTGAAGTTGCGGAAAGTGTTGAAATGAAAGTAGATGAGTATCGTCATGATTTCCGATCGGCTCATAGTCCATTCCCGATTGCGGTGCTTACGCCCGTTTGGCTCACAAATGGACATGCGGGCAATTTCTTTATCATATTCTTGGCAAAAATCATCGATAATACAGAAAATTTCCGTAATTTTGTTCTTGGTAATCTCTCCATAACTATAGTATTCTTTGACTTTATAATCAATTGATTTACAACCATAAAGGCACTAAAAGTATTGAGATTACCAACTTTTACAAAGACTTTCTTATCCCGAACTCAGGTTAAAATGTGTGTTGTTTTACATTTATTAACTTTGTCATGAATGTAAAAAGTGCTCACAATGGAACTTCTTTTAAAAATATTCCTTATATTTGCATCGTTGTTCCACACAGAACAACGACATAGAGGAGAGCTGTTTGGCTTTGAACCGTCTGAGAATCTGGAAAATTCAATGTGTACGGGCAAAAGGTCTGAAAGCTGTTCCCCTGCAGTTGCATATATACAGCCCTCTCGCTTTGGGAGTCGGCTCACATATATACCTGCAGGTGTGAGCCGTTTTTTCATTCTGACGTACACAGGTATTCCAGAACCTTCAGGCAAAGAATGTCATGGAGGCTCACACCCTTTATGTGTAACCGAACGCTAACAGCACATTGATTGAAATCTAAAATAGCTAACTTTTAAAGAATAACATTATGAAACTACATCGCATTTTTACTTTTGCGTTGACGGTTCTCATCACTATGCCCGCAGTGGCGCAGGACCGCAACAACGAAGATGAAGTAGTAAAGGTAGATGCCCGTTTCTCTACCTACAACTACAGAGAGGGAGAGGTTATCGTTAAGTTTAAAGACCAGAGTGCAGTACAGATAAAGGCTCCGCGCCGCACCAAGTTCAGGTCGTCGAGTGTCAATAGCATCGACGCCACACTGCGCGAACTTGGAGTGTCTGAGGTGGAAGAACTCATGCCGCTGTCAGGCAATCAGCCGGTGAAACGCCTGGCACGGGGCTTCAACGGACAGCCGGTGGCAGCCCCTGCAATGAATCGCCTCTATCTCATGCACTACGACAAGGCGAAGGTGCGCAGCACCGAGGAAGCCGTGGCAAAACTGGCACAGCTTGCTGATGTTGAATATGCCGAGCCAAACAGAATTGTTTATGCTCTTGGCTGTGCCGGAGCGCAGAGCAAGGCATTGGACGAAGCGCAAAGCCAGACGGTAGGGAGCAAACTGATAACATATAATGACCCGCTCGTTGTTCATCAATGGGGGTTGCACACTATGTCGCTGCCCAAACTGTGGCAGCAGCCGGTAATAACACAAAAACGACCAATAATAGCAATCCTCGACACGGGTGTGGACATTGAGCATCCCGACCTTAAAGCAAACATCTGGACCAACGCCAAGGAGGCTGACGGAGCCGAAGACTATGACGACGATGGCAACGGCTTCAAGGACGATGTGCATGGCTGGGACTTTGTGAACCAGACAGGGCGCATTGGCGACTGGAACGGTCATGGCACTCACTGCGCCGGCCTCGCTGCTGCCGTCGGTGGCAACGGCATCGGCATCGTCGGTGCCAACCCCGACGCACTCATCATGCCCGTGACGGTGATGCAGAGCGACGGCACGGGCGATGTGGCTACCATCATCAAGGGCATCGACTATGCTGTGGCAAATGGTGCCGACATCATTAGCATGAGTTTCGGCAGCTACGGCGAGTCGAAAGCCGAGGAGCAGGCTTTAGGCAGGGCTTATCAGAAAGCTATTCTCGTGGCGGCGGCGGGAAATGATGGAAAATGTATGAATCACAAACATCCGGAAAAAGGACAATTTTTCCCGAAACCAATGTATCCTGCCTCTTACACTTTTGTGCTTGGTGTTCAAGCCATGAACATCCATGGCTTTATTACCAGCTGGAGCAACTACGATGATGATGGGCCCACATATTCAGCTTGGGGAGAGGACAAGCTGTACAACTACGAGCTGCTTGCGCCCGGTGTAGAGATGATGAGCACCTACCCCGGTGGAAACTACAAACGGCTGAATGGAACTTCTATGGCTACGCCGATGGTGGCAGGTGCCGTGTCGCGACTCGTGCAGACAAAGGAGTATCCAAACAAGGAGTATCTGTTTGGCGACCTTATAAACGCTTGCTCTTCTGTGGGCGGACTTGACATCTACAAGGCTTTCTCTATAACGAACGAAGACCGCAAGCCCGACCTGTCATTCGTGACATACGAGATGGACGACAGCACCAATGTGGGCGATGGTGACGGCAGACCGGATGCCGGCGAGATTATCGACATCTATCCCATTGTGCGCAACGCATGGGGCAAGGCTAAGAACATCAAGTTGTCTATAGAATTTGATGAGAATGAAGACCCGCAGATTGTGGAATTCATAAAGAAGGATGCTGACTTCGGCTGGGAGCTTAGCGCATACGGCAAGGGAAAGAGTGCGGAACCTTTGCGCATAAAGATTAACGACAACTGTGCCGACAACCGCCATATACGCCTTGTCCTCAAAGCTACATGCGATGGTGTGGAGGGTGAATTCACTCAGAAGATTACCCTCACCGTGGAGAACGGTGTGGAGATTGGCGGCGTCATCAAAGAAGACATGACGCTTTATCCTGATGTGCATTACATTGTGACAAATAACATTGCCGTACATAATGGTGCTACGCTGACGATAAAGCCGGGAACAAAGTTGGAGTTTAAAAACACATACTTTGCGAATACAGGGACTATAAATGCGGTTGGCAAGCCGGATAGCTTGATTGTGTTTGAGGGATACTCCACATATCTGGGTGCAGGTGGCGATAGCTATACGAATTTCCGAGATTTTAGTTATGTAGAAGTCAGAAATTCCCATTTATGGGGAGTCAAAGGTGATTTAAATAATATTATATTCAATAATAATTACCTTGGGTATTTTTGTGGACATTATCGCTGTAATTATTATAATAATTATGAATTACATAGAGTTTATGTGGGTTATGGCTATAGGCCTTTTGATAGATGCAACATTGTTAATAATAGTTCATCGTCTTCTGGTGAACTTCAAATTGCACCTTTTAGGTTTTGTAATATGTGGAATACTCCAAACTTTGCTTTTTCAGATGATCTTTTTTCTTTCGAACCAGATAAACCCAACTATTTCGGCTCTGCAACGGAAAGCACAGTAAGGAAAGGTATTCTTGACATCCACAACAACTATGGTGTTTTTGAATATGATCTTTCCAACATGCTCACCCGTCCTAATTCTGAGGCTCATGGCGTGGTGTGGAAAGTGGTGGTCGATGGCTACGACGCACAGGACGAGTTCGACATGCTGCCGCCACTCGGAGTGGGCAAGCATAAGTTTGAGGTTTATTTCAACCGCCCGATGCGCACCAGCGTGACGCCGATGGTAAGCATGGGTGTGCGAATGCCATACACGCAGACGCCTATCGCCGAAGAGGGAACATGGAGTGCCGACAGCACTGTCTATACCGCATATCTGACAATCACCGGAAAGACCGGTGCCGACGGACTGAACCGCATATATGTGGAGGGAGCGAAGGACGACGAGGGATTCGAGATTCCATACGAGAACAGCCGATTCAACGTGAATGTGCAGGCTGCCGGCTCGCTGAGCACAGGCTTCATGGGCGAGGCAGGACTCGGCAAGGTGACGCTGTCGTGGAACGATGTGCAGAACAGTTTCGACGACTTCCTTGGCTACAACCTGTACCGCTACACCGACAAGGGCGACACGGTAAAGGTGAACAGGCAACTGCTCGACAATGAGACGCTCGAATATGTGGATTACGACGTGGTGCCGGGAACGACCTACTGCTATCAGTATAAGGTGATAACTACCGACCTGAAGGAGACCGACCCATCGAATGTGGTGGCAGTCACTCCTATGACTTCAACCCTTGGCGACGCCAATGGGTCTGGCAACGTGGATGTCGCCGATGTGATAGCCACCGTGAACTATGCTTCAGGGCAGACTCCCAAGCCTTTCATCTTCGAGGCTGCCGACATAAACAAGGACATGCAGATAGACATACTTGATGTGGTGGGCATCATACGCACCATACTGACCCCGGAGGCCGGCGTTAACTCTCTTGCCATGGCAACTGCCACCTACACCGTGGAGAACGGCATCGTATATGTGGAGTCGCCGGTGGCTCTTGCCGGTGTGCAGATACAGCTTGCCACAGAGAAGGGAAGCCTGATTACTGCCACCGACGAAATGGACGGCTTTGAGCAGACTTCGTCATGGCTCAGCGACAACGACTACATCTATCTTGCCTACAGCATGAGCGGTAAGACTCTCCCTGCCGGCAAACATGCAGTCCTGAACATCGGCAATGCCAAGATTATGGACATACGTCTGAGCGATGCTGCCGGAACAAACGTTGAGGCAAAGGCAGGACAGACAACAAACATCACACGCCTTGGCGCCGATGTGATGAACGTGCCTGGCATATACACCCTCACCGGAGTGAAAGTGTCGGGACGCAGCAGCGACCTCAACAGACTCCCTGCCGGCGTATATATAGTGGATGGCAGGAAGGTAGTGAAGTAACAACATGTCGTTCATAACGAGAAGCATTATATATGACGAAACGCATTATCAAGCCTCTGCTGCTTGTATGTGTCATGATATTATCGGTGGCGGCTGGCGCCGCTGCCGACAATGTCGTGAACATAGGGACGGTGGAGGGTAAGCCTGGCGACATAGTGGAGCTGCGGGTCGGATTGTCCAACAGCGACAATGTGTCGTCGGTTCAGGTCTCCATACCAATCGACTCCCGGCTTGAACTCGTTGAAGAGTCCGCCATGCCGACGGACAGAACGGGTAAACACAGCGTGACGGCAGGTGTGAAGGACGGAAGACTGAACATATTCGTATATTCCATGTCGATGGGCGACATTCTCCCCGGCAGCGGCGACATAGCTTCTGTGAGGCTGAAACTCGGCAACGAACCTTCAGACATACGCCTGAGTGCCGACAAAGTGGTGCTTACCGACAGCAACGGTTCTGTCCTGTCTGGCAGTACGGCCACCGACGGCACTGTCACCATATTTTGTGCCAAGGCGGAATACAGTGCCATGGAAATAGACTACGGACGGGTTCCTATAAGGAAAGACTACCGGCAGACGGTAAAAGTGAGCAATGTGGGCAATGCGCCACTCGTTATAAGCGGAGTGCAGTTCAGTGCGAAGGAGTTTTCGTGCAGCGAGGCGTTCCCCATAGAGATAGGCGCCGGCAGCAGCAGGGACTTCACGCTCGGCTATGCCCCCGTGGAACGTGGAGGCGTAACGGAAGAGGTGAAATTCATCAACAACAGCATCTACAAGCGCAATACGTTGAAGCTTCATGCCCTGCCGTTTGCCGTGAACGAGCTGCATGTGGAGAATGCTTCTGGCATGTCGGACTCTATCGTGACCGTGTCGCTGCGGATGAACAACATGGACGACATCACCGGCTTTCAGTTTGATTTCAATATGCCGGAGCAGTTGGAATATATCGACGGCAGCTTCGCTCTCTCGTCGCGCAAGACCGACCATCGGCTGACTGTCGGCATGAAGGGCCGCACTCTGCATGCTCTTGCTTTCTCGCTCAGTGAAGCTCCGTTCGTAGGCAACGACGGCATCATAGCCACATTCAAGGTGAAGCTGAACGGAAGATACGGCACTTCGCTCGGAGCAGCCAAAGCCATGCTTACGGCAAGCATAAAAGGCACGCTTACCGATGTCATGTCGGACAAATATGATGGCTACATCAATATTCTGAGTCCGAAAATCAATGCCACGACAAACATTGATATGGGGCGCACTCCCATCACACAGGACGCCAAAACTTCGTTCCGCATAGACAATTACGGCAACGCACCGCTGCGCATCGAGCGCATGGTGTCGAGTTCGAAGCATCTGAAAATGGGTGACACTCTGCCGATAGTCATAAACCCAGGGGAGAGTGCAAACGTAGATGTGGTGCTGGACGATGTCGAGGAACGTGACTACGACGAACTTATACAGCTATACAGCAACGACCCCGACCGACGCTTGCACAACATCAAGGTGACAGCAAACAGATACTCGCCCAACTACATAGTGCTAAACGGTTCTACTGTGGAACCGGGCGACACGCTGCAACTTCAGATGGCATTGTCAAACAACGATGTCGTGAACGGATTGCAGTTTGACATGAGTTATGATACAAACTGTTTTGAACTTCTTGACAAGTATGAGTGGACGGAACGCACCAAGGGCTTTACGGCTGCAAGCCGCAGCATTGGAAAGGCGAATACGCGCTTTTTCTGTTACTCGCTTGGAGGCAATGAGATTGCCAAAGGCGATGGCGGTATCTTGACAATATTGTTCTTGGTGAAGAATACAGCGGCATTCGGCGCGTATGAAATGAAGGCTGGCAACATACTGCTTTCTACTCCCGGACTTACAAATAAGTATTCGGGTGCAGGCAATACCACTACGATAAATGTGGTGAAGCCGGTCAGAACTGTTTCCGTAATTTCCGCCGAGCATGGCTCGGTAAAAGGTGCCGGTACTTACGACCTCGGAGCAGCAGCCACTCTTATTGCTGTTCCTGACGAGGGTTACAGCTTTGTGGCGTGGTCGGATGGCAATACCGACAATCCCAGAACAGTAACCGTAAATGGCAACATCAGTTTTTCTGCAAACTTCACTCCAAACAGCTACACTATTAAATATGTGTTGGATGGAAAGAACTATAAGACCGTCGTACTCGAATATGGCGCAGCGATAGTCCCGGAGGACAGTCCTGCTA
>USEC01000060.1 GCA_900553595.1 uncultured Prevotella sp.
GAAGCCATAGCGGGCTATGGCGAAATGCGGACGGCGGCAAGATGACGAAACAAAGACGGAGAAGAGTGGAAAAGAAAGACATATTCTCTTATAACACGCCTGTTTCGGTCTAATGATTTGGGTTTAATAATTAATGAAGTTCTGCACGCTTTGTGGCTGCTTGCTGTAAGTATGTCGCAGATATGTGGGACTTGAATAAATGTGATAAATGAAATGGCAACAAAAAAAATAGTAGGAAAGGTTCTGCCCGAAGAACGCGACGAGATACAGCAGCTCTTTGAACGCCGTAATGGTTTGAACGAGCTTGCGCGTATAGTGACTGCCGACAACACCGAGTTGTACGAGAAACTTGTGAAGGACCTCGGTGAGACAGGCACACGCTTTCATCAATGGTGGGACCGTATGGAACAGAAATACCAGTGGGAAGGTTGCGACGACAGCAACTGGGAGATAAACTTCAATACATGTGATATATATCTTGTAGGAGGACAATGTGATGAATGTAATGCTTAATGCGGTGGTGCTGCCTATGATGATAGGCACATCCGAACTTCTGCTTATCGGAGCCTTGGTGCTCCTGCTGTTCGGCGGCAAGAAGTTGCCCGAAATGATGCGTGGTCTCGGACAGGGCGTTCGCAGTTTCAAGGACGGCATGAAAGAGGGAAGCAAGGCAGAGGATTCTGAGGAAGACGAAAAGACACCGGCTGATGACAAGCAATGACAACGGACTTATGACATTCGGAGAGCATCTTGAGGTTTTGCGCAAGATGCTCTTCCGGATTATCGGGGTGGCACTGGTGTTTGCCGTCGCTATATTTTGTGCCAAGGATACAACGTTCCGTTTGTTGCTTGCTCCGTGCGACAATGGTTTCATAACCTACCGTTGGATAGAGGGCGTTGCACAGAGTGTGGGCATGGACTTTCGTTTTGCGCCGTTCCATGTGCAACTGATAAACATCGAATTGTCGAGCCAGTTCATGATTCATGTATCGACGGCAGTGTATCTCGCCCTGCTCTTTGCCTCGCCCTACATCGTCGTGGAACTTTACCGTTTCATAGCTCCTGCGTTGTATGAGAACGAGCGTCATTACTCTGTGGCGGTGTCCGTGGCTATATATGTACTCTTCATGCTCGGCGTGCTGATGAGTTATTATGTGTTGTTTCCGTTCGCGTTGCGTTTTCTCGGCACTTATCAAGTGGTGCCTGATGTCGTGAACCAGATAAGCCTCTCGTCGTATATTTCCACGTTCACTACGCTGACGCTGCTCATGGGACTTGTCTTCCAGATACCCGTCCTCTCGTTCTTCCTTGCCAAGATGGGCTTGCTTGAGGCTGGATTTATGAAACGTTACCGCCGTCATGCCTTCATCCTCATTGCCGTCGTTGCTGCTTTTATAACTCCTCCTGACATATTTACATGCTGTCTTGTCACGCTTCCTATGTATGGCCTGTATGAAGCCGGTATCTTGATTGTAAGTCGGGTGAATGGCGCAAAGGACTGAAAGCATCTCCCGTTTTTGACACCGCCTACAAAAACTTTCGCTCTGTTTGTTGAACCCAAATCGGTCATTATATTTCCACTCAGCTTCGTCTTTGTTTCGAGCAGATTGCAACGTTTGTATTGAAGCCATAGCGGGCTATGGCGAAACGCGAACGGCGGCAAGATGACGAAGCAAAGGCGGAGAAGGGTGGAAAAGAAAGACAAATTCTTTTATAATACGCTTGTTTCGGTCTAATGACCGATTTGGGTTGAAGCATTTTTAGCAAGCTTCAAGGGTTTTTTACTTTTTTTCTTTTCGCACATACACAAAAAGTCGTACTTTTGCAAAAAATAAATTACATCCCAGCTTTTCCAATAACGAATCAATCACTAAGAAATGAATAAAAGCGACAGTATAGTAATAATCCCCACTTACAACGAGAAGGAGAACATCGAGAAAATCATCAGGGCTGTCTTCGGTCTTGACAAGTGTTTCCACATTCTTGTGATTGACGACGGAAGTCCCGACGGCACCGCTGCCATCGTGAAGCGTCTTATTGCCGATGAGTTTGCCGACCGTCTGTTCATCCTCGAACGCTCCGGCAAGCTCGGACTTGGCACTGCCTACATCGCAGGATTCAAATGGGCGTTGGAGCACGACTATGAGTATGTGTTTGAGATGGACGCCGACTTCAGCCACGATCCTGCCGATTTGCCGCGCCTCTATGCTGCCTGTCACGACGAGGGTTACGACCTCGCCATAGGTTCTCGATATGTGAGTGGCGTAAATGTGGTGAACTGGCCTATGGGACGTGTGCTCATGAGCTATTTTGCATCAAAGTATGTGCGCTTCGTCACGGGCTTCAACGTTCACGATACCACTGCCGGTTTCAAGTGTTACAAGCGTCGTGTGCTCGCTTCTATACCTCTCGACGAGGTACGCTTCAAGGGCTACGGCTTCCAGATAGAGATGAAATACACCGCCTACAAGATGGGATTTCGCATTAAGGAAGTACCCGTGGTGTTTGTAAACCGCCGTGAAGGGGTGAGCAAGATGAGTGGAGGCATATTCGGAGAGGCGTTCTTCGGGGTGATGCGTCTGCGTTGGGATGGATGGTTCCGCAAATATCCCAAACCCAAGGAATAGGGATGGGCTCGCCCTTTCCCGTTTCGGGAAAAACGTTTTATGAAGCGATGAAGATACAGGAAATCAACGATATTTATGCCACGCTGCCACAGTGTGGCGCATTTCTCAAAGCCATTGCCGACGACACCGTGCATACCGTCTTCCTTGACGGACTGCTTGCGTCGTCGGCTTCGCTGTTCTTTGCGGCAGTGTCTCGGCGCAGCGACATGACGGCAGTGTTCGTGTTGCAGAACAACGACGAGGCGGGCTACTTCTATCACGACCTCACACAGGTGCTCGGCACTGACGGCGTGCTCTTCTTCCCGTCGTCTTACAGGCGTGCGGTGAAATATGGTCAGCGTGATGCTGCCAACGAAATCCTGCGCACCGAAGCTCTCAGCCGCCTTTCACGGCAGGAGGGTGGGGGCACAGGCATGCCGCTCTATGTGGTGACATGCCCAGAAGCTATGAGCGAACTCGTGGTGTCGAAAAAACGGCTCGATGAGCGTACGCTGCCGTTGGCGACGGGACAGACCGTGAATCTCGTGGAGATACAGCGCACACTGCGCAGTTTCGGATTCGAGGAAGTGGACTATGTGTATGAACCCGGACAGTTCGCCGTGCGTGGAAGCATCCTCGATGTCTATTCGTTCAGTTCCGAACTGCCGTTCCGCATCGACTTCTTCGGTGATGAGATTGACACCATACGCACTTTCGAAGTGCAGGACCAGCTCTCCAAGGACCGTCGTGACAGGGTTAGTATAGTGCCGGAACTGAGTGGAACAACCGAAGAAAAAATGCCGTTCATGAGTTTTCTGCCCTCTCATGCAGTGCTCGTGATGAAGGATTTGCTGTTTGCGTGCAGCACTGTGGAGCAGATTTATGCCGACGGATTCTCCTCACAGGCTATGACGGAAAGGCTTGAGGGTGCAACGGAGATGGAGCAACAGCAGATAATGCGTGACATGAAGAAGGACAACCAGCTTGTCAGCGGCTCGCAGTTCCGCGAGGGTCTGAAGCGTTTCCGCATAGTGGAGTTCGGACATTCACCATCGCTCACGCCCGATGTCACACTGCATTTCGACATAAGCCAGCAGCCGTTGTTTCACAAGAATTTCGAATTGCTCGCTGATTCGCTCGAAGACTACATTCTCAGGGGCTACCGCCTCTACATCCTTGCCGACAGCGAGAAGCAGACACGACGCCTTCGCGACATCTTCGACAGCGACGAATTGCGCCTCGCTCGTGGCAATAAGACTCCTCATGATGCTCTTGGCGAAAATGTCACGGTGGCTGATGCGTTGCCGTTTACACCCGTTGATAAGACCCTCCACGAGGGCTTTGCCGACAATACGCTGAAAGTATGCTTCTTCACCGACCACCAGATATTCGACCGTTTCCACAAGTACAGTCTGCGGAGCGACGCCGCACGCACAGGAAAGATGGCTCTCACCATGAAGGAATTGCAGGAGATGGCACCCGGCGACTACATAGTGCATGTGGACTTCGGAATAGGAAAGTTTGGCGGACTCGTGCGTGTGCCGGTGGGAAACTCCTATCAGGAGGCCATCCGCATCATCTATCAGCGCGGCGACATCGTGGATGTGTCGATACACTCGCTCTATAAGATATCGAAATACAGGCGCAGCGACACGGGCGAACCGCCACGCCTCAGCACTCTCGGAACGGGTGCGTGGGAGCGGATGAAGGAGCGCACGAAGAAGAAGATAAAGGATATTGCGCGCGACCTAATAAAACTCTACTCCAAACGCAAGCACGAAAAGGGATTCGCTTTCAGTCACGACTCGTTCATGCAGCACGAACTTGAAGCCAGTTTCCTTTATGAAGACACCCCCGACCAGATGAGAGCCACGCAGGAAGTGAAGGCCGACATGGAGAGCATTAAACCCATGGACCGCCTCGTTTGCGGCGATGTGGGCTTCGGCAAGACCGAGGTGGCGATACGGGCGGCATTCAAGGCGGCTGCCGACTCAAAGCAGGTGGCGGTGCTTGTACCCACAACGGTGCTCGCCTTCCAGCATTTCCAGACTTTCAAGGAACGTCTGAAGGGAATGCCCGTGCGTGTGGATTATCTCTCACGGGCTCGGAGCGCGAAGCAGACAAAGCAGGTACTCGCCGATTTGAAGGAGGGAAAGGTGGACATTCTCATAGGCACCCACAAGCTCATAGGCAAGCAGGTGGAGTGGAAGGACCTCGGACTGCTCATCATCGACGAGGAACAGAAGTTCGGAGTGGCGACGAAGGAGAAGTTGCGCAAGCTGAAGACCAATGTCGATACGCTCACGATGTCTGCGACGCCGATACCGCGCACCTTGCAGTTCTCGCTCATGGGAGCACGCGACATGAGCATCATGCGTACGCCGCCACCAAACCGTTACCCAATACAGACGGTGCTGTCGTCGTTCGGGCATGAGGTGATTGCCGACGCTATAGGCTTTGAAATGAGTCGCAACGGACAGGTGTATTTCGTGAACGACCGTATTTCAAATCTTCAGGAGATAGCCAGACTCATAAAAAAATATGTGCCCGACGCACGGGTGGCAATCGGACATGGACAGATGAACCCCGACGAACTGGAGAAGATACTCATGGGATTCATGAATTACGACTATGATGTGCTGCTTTCCACGACGATAGTGGAGAACGGTATCGACATATCCAACGCCAATACCATAATCATCAACGACGCACACCGCTTCGGACTGAGCGACTTGCATCAGATGCGCGGACGAGTGGGACGCTCCAACCGCAAAGCGTTCTGCTATCTGTTGGCACCGCCCAAGAGCGTGCTCACCACCGAGGCACGGCGTCGTCTGGAGGCACTGGAGAACTTCTCGGAACTCGGCAGCGGCTTCAACCTTGCCATGCAGGACCTCGACATCCGCGGAGCAGGCAACCTTCTGGGAGCCGAACAGAGCGGATTCATGGAGGATTTGGGTTACGAGACATATCAGAAGATACTCAATCAGGCTGTCACCGAACTCAAGAATGACGAGTTTGCCGACCTCTACGCCGAGGAAATGGCAGCAGGAAAGACATTCACCGGCGACGACTTCGTGGAAGACTGTGCCGTGGAGAGTGACCTTGAGATGTACTTCCCCGACACCTACGTTCCGGGAAGCAGCGAGCGTATGCTGCTCTATCGCGAGTTGGACAACATCGAGGACGACAATGCTCTCGATGCCTACCGCAAGCGGCTGGAGGACCGTTTCGGCAAGATACCGCACGAAGGCGAGGAACTTCTTCAGGTAGTGGCGTTGCGACGCATAGGCAAACGCCTCGGATGCGAGAAACTTATGCTGAGGCAGGGACGCATGCAGATGCAGTTTGTGAGCAATCCAGACAGTGCCTACTACAAGAGTTCGGCTTTCGACAAGGTGCTGCGCTACATCTCGGCAAACACACGACGCTGCACATTGAAGGAGGTAAGAGGGAAACGTTCGATGGTGGTGGGCAACGTGACAACCGTCGGCGAGGCGGTGAAGGTGCTGCGGACAATCGACGGAATGGTGCTCTGACGGCTGCCAGAGATAATGATTTTGAATCAAACAAAAAATGAAAATGCAATGACAGAACTCTATCTTGTGCGCCACGGCGAGACCATTGACAATGTGAATAAGATAATGCAGGGTCAGACACAGGGCATGCTTACACCCGAAGGGGAGCGGCAGGCACGGCAGTTGGCAAGCAGACTGGCTGACATACACTTCGACTTCTTCGTGTCGAGCGACCTGAAACGTGCCATCGACACATGCCGTATCATTGCCGAAGGGCGCGGCATGGAGGTACTGACGACACCCCTCCTGCGCGAACGCGACTGGGGAGGCTTCACCGGGAGGTACATTCCCGACCTTAAGGATGCCGTCTGGCCGGCAGACATAGAGACTCTCGACGGGCTGAAACAGCGTGCAACGGCGTTTCTCGACTATGTAAGAACGGAGTATTGCGGTGCAAGGGTGCTTGCCGTGGGGCATGGAATAATCAACAAGGCGATACAGAGCGTCTATACAGGCAAGCCCATGAACGAAATTAAGAAGATGGAAAACGCAGAGGTGCGAGTTCTTGAATTATAGAACTCGCACCTCATATAATAACTTTGAAATTCTTTTATCTTCTACTGCCGAAGCCTCCGCCTGATGACTGACGGCTTGGGCTGTTGTTGCGTGAACCTCCGCCGAACGAACCGCCGGAACTGCGTGAGTTGCCGAACGAGCCGCGACTGCTGCCGAACGAACTGCCGGAATTGCGTGAATTGCCGAACGACGGGCTGCTGCTTCTGTTGGGCATGCTTGTTGTGGAACGTTGCATTTGCTGGTTGCTGCGTCTATTTCCGAACGAAGACGAGCCGTTTCTGTCGTTATTGTTCTCCGGTTTCGGGGTGAAAGTGGAACTAGGACTGTTGCCGAACGAACTGCGTGAATTGCCGAACGAGCCGCGTGAACTGCCGAACGAATTGCCGGAAGGCAGGCTCACAGTAGTGCGTGTGCTGCTTTGGCGAGAGCCGAAGCCGGAGTTGTTGCGTTTGTTCTGTGGTGCTTTTGAACTGTAGCCGAAGCTGCTGCTCGGAACATTTGAAGGACGCCGTGAACCGAAGCTCACACGCTTTCCCTGACCGAAGTCGCCGCGGTTGAAATCGTCACGCAAGCCAGTGAACTTTGCACCGTGACGGTGTCCGAAGTCACGACCGTGATACCATGAGCGTCCGCCGTTCATTCTCCATGAGTGGCCTCCGCGATACTCAACGAACACGCGTGGACGGTCGTAGAAGAAGAAATAGTCGCGGTGCGGGTAGCGGGCGTAGATACCGAAGTGCCAGTAGCCGGCGTTCCAGTAGAGCGGACGGTAGAAATAGGTCGCGGCAACGTATGTGCGGTACTGCCAGTCGAGCAGTATGTAGCTCAGGTCGAGGTTGCGCTGACGCCAGTAGTCACCGTAGAGGTCGTCGTAGGTATTGATACCCATGAGGTAGTCGAGGTTTATCTCGTAGGCAGCCTCATATTGTGCGTCGCTGAGATTAAGTTCATACGCCATCTTGTCGGTGAGGAACAGAGCCTGTTGGCGTGCCTGTTTGTAGCTCATGGCTTTTGTCGAAACTGCCATTACAAGCAGTAAAGCGAGGACAGATATAAACCTTTTCATAGTAGTATGTTTTTTAGCGTTCTACATTTTGTTCCTTTATTACATTTGCAAAGATAGCCATGAAAAGCCGACACGCAAAGGGATTTTCCCTAAACCAGTGTGGGAAATTCCCTATTCAAGTCATTCCTGCGCTTTTCCCCACTGCCTAAAAATGCAATTTGACAAACGATAGGAGGTCGAGCGGTCAAAACAGGAGTTGGCAGAAGTTATCGGAAGTTAATTCGCCTGCGGTAGATGGAATGTAACGGACATTACTACACAAAATAATAACAATCGATATATTGGAATAATTTACAAAAATAGCTTAATTTATAATGGTTGTCGCAAAATTTAATGTATATTTGCAGTAAAATTCGGTGGATTTATGAAACTAAACAAAATTAAAGAAGTCTTAGATAGCAAGGGTATTTCACAAACTTGGCTGGCAAAACAGTTAGGTAAGAGTTTTAGTACGGTCAATTGCTATGCTCGGAATAAATACCAACCAGATTTAGAGACGCTTTTTGAAATCTCAAAGATTTTAGAAGTTGACCTCAAGGATTTGATTACGGACGAGAA
>USEC01000061.1 GCA_900553595.1 uncultured Prevotella sp.
CGCTCGACCTCCTATCGTTAATTCTGAACCAGCAAAGGTAATGGCTTTAACTTCTCTAACTTCTTTAACTTCTCTAACTTCTAAAAACGGTAATGGCTTAACTCCTGAATTCTTAACTCCTGTATTCTAAAAAAAACAAGGCTTCTTTGCGCATGAAAGAAGCCTTGTTCGTATGTCGAAGAAGCCTTGTTTGCGAGTGAAAGAAGGCTTGTTTTCAGCGTGGTGGCAGTGTGCTGACTGTCAGGGGGTTGCGAGGCTGACAGTCAGGGGTTGCGGGTCTGGCTGCCGGCGTTGCGGCGACGGGTCACTTTATCACCAGTGTCCAGCCCTCCTTGCGTGGTTTCGGGGCGGCGGCAGGGGCGGCGGCGTGGCCGAGGGAGATTGCGCCGATGCCTTTGAGGCCTTCGGGCAGACCGAGGTCGCGCATGAGTTGGCGGCCTTCGTCGGTGGAGAACATCTCGTACTCACGGTTTATCCAGCATGAGGCGAGACCTATGGCGTGGGCGGCGAGCATCATGTTCTGCAGCACGCAGGAGCCGTCCTGGAAGGCGTTGGCGTTGCTCTCCGAGGCGAAGACGAGGAGCACTGTGGGTGCGTCGTAGTAGGGGTTGCCGGCGGAGCCGCGCACTTCGGCGTTGAGCTTTATGATGCGCTGCATGATGTCGGTGCGCTGCACTGCCACGATGACGGGGTCCTGGCAGCCGTGTGCCGTGGGGGCGTAGGTGCCGGCTTCCATTACTGCTGCCAGCTGTTCGTCGCTTACCTGCTCCGCTGTGTACTTGCGGCAGCTGCGACGGGTCTTTATGAGTTCCAATAATTCGTTGTTCATGATGACGGTTTTTGTTTTTTTATTGTTACACCTTATTATATATTGGCATGATGCCAAGTGTGGGGACTGGCGGGAGTCACGCTTCGCAGTCCTCCGGTTCACTTCTCGTTGAGCACCTTCTCCACCTTCTCCACTATCATCTGCGGCTCTATTGAGCTGAGACAGGCGAAGTCGCCGCGCAGGCATGGCTTTGCGCCGTAGATGCTGCATGGGCGGCATGGCATTGCGGCCTGTACGGTGTCGCTCTCGCGCTGCCCCCATCCCACGAACCCGGCAAAGGGGTGTGTGGCTCCCCACACGCTCACTACGCGTGTGCCGCACACTGAGGCGAGGTGCATGTTGGCGCTGTCCATGCTCACCATCACGTCGAGATGGCTCATGAGGATGAGTTCCTGCTGCAGGCTTCCGAGCAGTGCCGAGGCGTTGATGGCGTTGGGGTAGCGTTCCGCCCATGCGTTGAGCGTACGGTGCTCGTCGCTGCCTCCGCCGAAGAGGAAGATGCGGCACGAGGGGTGGCGGCGTATCGTCTCTGCCACTACCTGTTCCATCTTCTCCACGGGATAGATTTTCCCCTTGTGCGCCGCGAACGGCGCTATGCCCACCCATTGCTGGAATGCCTTCTTCTCGCCTATCGTCTCGGAGAGCAGGCGCAGGTTGCCTCCTGCCGGCGGGAAGAGCGATGTGAAGCTGAGCTGCACGGGGTAGCCGAGGCGTTCGAGCACGTCGGCGTAGTTCTGGAACGATGTGGGCAGCTGGCGCAGCTGTTTCCCCGACGAGGCGGTGAGCTGCCGCCGCTCCTGCCGGTGCTTGTTGATGTGCTCCACACGGTAGCGTGCCAGGTTGAAGCGCATGCGCAGGTAGCCCGAACGCAGTATGTTGTGCATGTCGGCGACGGCTGTGAAGTTCTTCGCCACAAGCCGCCGGTAGAGCGCGTTGAGCCCTTTCATGCCGCTGTATTCGCCTTTCAGGTCGGCTTCCATGAACCCCACGTTGGGCGCAAGCCCCTCGAAAAGGGCGCGTGCGAAGGGGCGGCTCAGCACGGTGACGCGCACTGCGGGGTACTGCCGTGCGAGCGAACTCACCACGGGCACCAGCATTGCCACATCGCCGAGCGCCGAGAAGCGCATGATAAGGATATGTTCGGTTTTCATAGTCGATAAGCTTTTTAAAAGTAAAAGGGTAAAAGAGTAAAAAAGTAAAAGGGGCTGGCGCCGGGAGAGGTTGTGCCGGGGGAGGGTAGCACGGTTTTTGCATTTCCTTTTTTACTTTTTTACTCTTTTACTTTTCTACTTTTTATACAGCACCGGGTTTGTGCTTGGGTCGTTGTACATCTTCATCTGCCGATAGACCTTCATGTACTTCCGTCCCTCGGCGATGTCCTCGAGCAGCTGGTCGATGGCGGTAGAGAGGTCGGTCTGCTGTTCGAGCAGCACGGCGAGCTTGGCGGCGCACTTCTGGCGGTGCTCCTCCGTCGCGTCGGCGCGTTCAGCCTCCTCGCGCATGTGGTAGATCTTGAGCGCGAGTATGCTCAGACGGTCTATCGCCCATGCGGGGCTTTCGGTGTTGAGGCGTGCCTCCGGCAGCGGCTTTATGTCGCTGTAACGCTGGCGGAAGTATGAGTCGATCTGCTCCACGAGGTCGGTACGGTCCTGGTTGGAGCGGTCGATGCGCCGTTTCAGCGACAGGGCGTCGTCGGGATTGATGTGCGGGTCGCGTATGATGTCCTCGAAATGCCACTGCACGGTGTCTATCCAGCACTTCAGATAGAGCCGGTTCTCGATCTCGTCACGCTCGTACGGGTTGCTGATGGGTGTCTCGATGTCATCCTTGATGTGGTAGTCGCGGATGGCCTGGTTGAAGATGGTGTTACAATGTTGTGCGAAAGACATATATATGTTGTTTTGTTGTTTCAGGGCAGTTATTGTGGTAAAGATTCCCTTGCGGGAAAATTAAAGTCCTACAAAAATAGGGAAAAACCGCCAAACACGCAAATATTTGCCCGAAAACTTGCATTTCCGCCGCTCGCATGAAAAGCTCTGTTGCAATGGTTTCGGTGCTTCGGGAGGCAGAAAAATGGCAAAATATTGCACAATCGCATACATAATGTGCAACAATAAGTGCTTTTTTGTATGAAATATTTGCTAAATCGAAGAAAAAGTAGTTACTTTGCACCGGTTTATTTAAAAAGGAAATTAATTATAAACATTTTAAACATTTAAAATTATGTCAGATATCGAATCTAAAGTAAAGGCTATCATCGTTGACAAACTCGGTGTTGATGAGGCAGAAGTAAATCCCGCAGCAAGCTTCACAAACGACCTCGGTGCAGACTCACTTGACACTGTAGAGCTCATCATGGAATTCGAGAAGGACTTCAACATCTCTATTCCCGACGACCAGGCTGAGAAGATCGGCACTGTAGGCGACGCTATCGCTTACATCGAGAACAACCAGAAATAAATCGTGGACAATGGACTATAGCTTATGGTCCACCTTTTTTCTGATGGCAGGCACTAAGGGGAATTCTCCGGCCTGAGCCATAAGCCATAAGCCACAAACATCGCAGATGCTCAAAATTAAAAAGTGCGAGCCGGTAGCCCGCGCCTTTAATTTTGAACACCTGCAAAACAACAATTTTTCTTTTAGATGGAATTAAAAAGAGTAGTAGTAACAGGACTTGGTGCTGTCACACCGGTAGGCAATACTCCCGAAGAGACATGGAAGAGCCTTTGCAATGGTGTCAGCGGCGCAGCTCCTATTACATTATTTGACGCTTCCAAATTCAAGACACAGTTCGCATGCGAGGTGAAGGACTTCAAGCCAGCCGAATACATCGACCGCAAAGACCTGCGCAAGATGGACCGCTATGCACAACTCGCCATGGTGTCGGCCATACAGGCCGTGAACGACAGCGGCATTGACGTGGAAGCAGAAGACAAGAATCGCATCGGAGTAATCTTCGGAGTGGGCATCGGAGGTATCAAGACTTTCGAAGAGGAAGTGGGATACTACGCCACACACAAGGAGAACGGCCCGAAATACAACCCCTTCTTCATCCCGAAGATGATTGCCGACATCGCAGCAGGCCAGATCTCAATCCATTACGGATTCCACGGACCTAACTTCGCGACCACATCGGCATGCGCATCTTCAACCAACGCACTCGCCGACGCGTTCAACCTCATACGCCTCGGCAAGGCCAACATCATCGTCAGCGGCGGTGCTGAGGCAGCAATCACAGAAAGCGGCGTGGGCGGATTCAACGCCATGCACGCACTCTCAACACGCAACGACGACCCGGAACACGCATCACGCCCGTTCAGCGCAAGCCGCGACGGATTCATAATGGGCGAAGGTGCCGGATGCCTCATACTCGAAGAGCTGGAACACGCCAAGGCACGCGGAGCCAAGATATACGCCGAAATGGTGGGAGAAGGCATGAGTGCCGACGCCTACCACATCACAGCCTCACACCCTGAAGGACTCGGTGCATGCCTCGTAATGCAGAATGCACTCGAAGACGCAGGCATGAAGCCGGAGGACATCGACTACATCAACGTGCACGGCACATCGACACCCGTGGGCGACATATCCGAAGCCAAAGCCATAAAGCAGGTATTCGGCGACGCAGCCTACAAGCTCAACATCAGCTCAACGAAGTCAATGACAGGTCACCTGCTCGGTGCTGCCGGAGCAGTGGAGGCAATGGTGTCGGTGCTCGCAGTGAAGAACGACATCGTTCCGCCTACCATCAACCACGCCGACGACGACCGCGACCCGGAAATCGACTACGACTTGAACTACACGTTCAACACCGCACAGAAGCGTGAGGTGCGTGCTGCGCTGAGCAACACGTTCGGATTCGGAGGCCACAACGCATGCGTAATATTCAAGAAGTATGCTGAGTAACATCATAGACAGGATAAAGCTCCCTTTCCGTAAGGATAAGGAGCTTTATTCGTCTCTATACCACATCATCGGATTCTATCCACACGACATCAGCTACTACAAGCTCGCGCTGATGCACAAGAGCATGTTCCGCCGCAACGCCAAGGGCAAACCCGTGAACAACGAACGCCTCGAATTCCTCGGCGACGCCATCCTCGACGCCGCAGTAGGCGACATTGTCTATCGGCACTTCCCGGGAAAACGCGAGGGATTCCTCACGAACACACGCTCGAAACTCGTGCAGCGCGAGACACTCAACCGTCTGGCGCAGGAAATGGGCATCAGCAAGCTCGTGCTTTCAAACGGCCGTTCGGCATCGCACAACTCCTATATGGGCGGCAACGCGTTCGAGGCTCTCGTCGGAGCAATATACCTCGACCGCGGATACAACGCCTGCATGAAATTCATGCGCAATCGCATTCTGGCACAAATGATAAACATCGACAAGGTGGCATACAAGGAAGTGAACTTCAAGAGCCGCCTCATCGAATGGAGCCAGAAGAACCGTGTGCGCATCAATTTCGACATCCTCACGCAGGAAAAGGACAACCAGGGAAGCCCCGTCTTCAAGTACCGCATAATGCTCGAAGGCGTGGGAGGCTGCTCAGGCGAAGGCTACAGCAAGAAAGAGAGCCAGCAGATAGCGGCGAAGCGCACCCTGGAGAAGCTGCGCCGGGAGCCGCAGTTCATCGATGCCGTGTTCGCTGCCAAGACCGAGCGCACCAAGATGGAGGAGGAACCCGTGGAGAACGTGCCGAGCACGGAGGCTCCGTCCGACTTCATCATAGTGTCGGCAGAACAGGAGACACCCGTTCGTGAAGCGGCAGAACCGTCAATGGAGAAGCCGCGCAGAGGCCGCCGCTCGCCCATGTACCGCAGCGATGACGACCCACGCGCCGCCCGCGGCGAGGCAGCGGCAGCCGCTCCCGCAGCCGCGGAAAGCGACGACGAGTTCGACCTGAGCGACATTTCCGCCCGTGAGAAGTCGCGCGAAGAGATCATAGCAGCAGCCGAAGCGGCAGCATTCGCAGAATAACGGTGTTGCAGGTTGTGGGGTCGTAATGGCGACATTACCTTTTCCTCCGCACAACCTGCAACATTTTCTTTACCCATCACCCCACCGCCGGCGGGCGACCGCGTCACGCACGGCATCCCGACACCACATCATCACAACCCTTTATGACACGCCACATCATCCTTTCACTTCTTCTTCTGCTCCCGTTCACCGTGGGTGCCGCCGACTGGATGGCACGTCTTTCCCCCGACACACGCGTCTGCCGGCTCCTCATCCCGGGCACTCACGACGCCGCAACGGGCGACGGTTTCATGCCGGCAGACACCGTCTTCGGCAGGACGATAGCGCAGACGCAGGAGAAGAGCATCGCCGGACAGTGGCAGGCAGGCATCCGCGCCTTCGATTTGCGCCCTGCCGTGCGTACCGAAATCGATGGCAGCGAGTCGCTGCATCTTTATCATGGCGAGTTCGCCACCACACGTTCGTTCGGCAGTGTCATGCGGCAGATAGCCGATTCCGTCACCGCCCATCCCACGGAATTCGCCATAATCATCATGCGACATGAGTCGTCGCCGTCGCGGCACGAAGCCCGTTGGGCGGAACTCATGCGGCAGTCGCTCGACAGTCTGGGCGGCGTGCTCGCCGATTTCCGTCCCGACCTCACCGTGGCCGACCTCCGTGGCCGCATACTCGTAATCAGCCGCGACTCCTACGGCGATGTCCCCCGTGGCGGATATGCCGGCGGATGGAGCCATTCCAGGCGTCTCGCCGACCAGACCGAGGCGTGGATAAAGGGCGCCGACCCCTCCGTCAGTGCCCGACTCATGGTGCAGGACTTCTACGACACGTCGCTTCCCGGCGGCGCAAGGCACAAGCGGGCTGCCATAAAAGCCATGTTCGGGGAGAAAAGGCGTGCCGACCTCGCCTCGCCCGATGCCTGTGTGTGGATGATAAACCACGCTTCGGGCTACTCGCTCACCATCAGCGGCATTGCCGACGAACCCGTGTCGCTGTCGCAGGGCTACCGTGACAACGCCGCACACACTAACGCCTTCATCCTCCGCCGTCTGCGTTCCGCCGACGGTCTGAGCGGTATCGTGCTCATGGACTTCGCCGCTACCGACCTTTCCGGCGGCTACGACGTGATGGGTAAGACGCTTGTGGAGGCGATGATAGAGCGTTGCTACGAGCTGTAGGCAGGCAGTGGCGTCTTTTGGAAAAGGCTTGCAGAGCCTCGTTTCACCATCTTAAAACAAAGAATCATGCGCAAACTCAGAACCATAGAAATGCAGCGTCTCTCCGTGGAGCAGTTCCGCGAGGCCGACAAGCTGCCGCTCATTGTCGTGCTCGACGATGTGCGTTCGTTATATAATGTAGGGTCGGTGTTCCGTTCCTGCGACGCTTTCCGTGTGGAGGCGGTCTATCTCTGCGGCATCACCGCCACTCCTCCGCACCCCGAAATACACAAGACCGCGCTCGGCGGCGAGGACTCCGTGGCGTGGCGTTACTTCCCCTCGGCTCTTGAGGCAGTGGAGGAGCTGCGCCGTCAGGGCGTGTTCGTCTATTCCGTGGAGCAGGTCGAGGGTTCCACGAAGCTCCATCACCTGCAGCTCGACCCCTCGTGCCGCTACGCTTTGGTGCTCGGCAACGAGGTGAAGGGCGTGCATCAGGAGGTGGTCGATGCTTCCGACGGTTGCATAGAGATACCGCAGTTTGGCACGAAACACTCTCTCAACGTGAGTGTTACGGCTGGTATCGTGGTGTGGGAAGTGGCGAAGCAGATGATATTGTGAGTTTTTTTTAGGAGTTAGAGAAGTTAAAGAAGTTAAGTTAGGAGTTAAAGAAGTTAAAGCCGTATGCTTTGAGAATACAGGAGTTAAGAATTCAGAAGTTAAG
>USEC01000062.1 GCA_900553595.1 uncultured Prevotella sp.
CTTATGTATAATGAAGAAGTTGGTACTATTGCCAAGTCATTACCTCTATTGAGGTGAACTATTCATAAATAGCTCATTTTAAGCTGTTCAGTAGATTTTAGCAGAATTTTTGTTAAAAACACATTCCTGTTTGCCGCTTTTATTATAACTTTGCGCACACTGAAACGTGGATGAAACATACATCTCGGAATAAAACAAGGATAATAACGGAAGTCGTTCAGCAGTTCATCACGAACGTTGGACGGCAATTCAAAACTCAGACAACAATGCAAATTCATTCCATCATCATCGCCCTCATGCTCATGGCAGCATCGTTTGATGCCAAAGCCGGGGAGAAGGTTGTCCCCATCAAGTACGGCAACATGGACACATGGGTGCTCCGCTCCATACACGAGTCGGCAGTAATCGGAGGCAATACAAAGACCCTCTACGAAGTGGGACCCTCACATTCGGTCAAAGGCAACAACCCCTACCACAACCTCGGAGGCTCGCCCTGGGGCACAAGCAATGTCATGGCGAAGGTGATGGGCGTGGTGAAGACCAACAACTCCGTCTATCGCGACCGCCGCGGCAGCGGCTACTGCGCCAAGATGACCACCCACATAGAGACATGCAAGGTGCTCGGCATGATGAACATCAAGGTGCTTGCTGCCGGTTCGCTATTCCTCGGCGACGTGCGCGAACCCATCACCGGCACCAAGGACGGTCCCAAGGCCATCAACTGGGGCATTCCTTTCACTCAGAGGCCTAAGGCGTTGCGCTACGACTACCGCATCGCCGCCCCCGGAACCCCCCACCGTGTGCGCCAGACCGGCTTCAGCAAGGCAGGCACCGTGCCGGGAAAGGACTACTGCATCACCGTCCTCTTCCTCCAGAAGCGCACCGAGGACGCCAAGGGCAACATCACCGCCAAGCGTGTGGGTACGATGGTGGTGAAGTACGGCAAGTCCACCGACGGCTGGATTGACGGTGCCACCTACGAGATTCACTACGGCGACATATCCCACAAACCCTTCTACGACGCCGCCACCATGGGTCTGCGCTCCACCGACTACGCCCGCAACAGCAAGGGCAAGAGCGTACCCGTGCACGAGACGGGATGGGCGCACGCCGACGAGAAGCCCACACACCTCGTGCTGCAGTTCTCGTCGAGCCACGGCGGAGCATACGTCGGCACAGTGGGCAACACCTTCTGGGTGGACAACGTGGCACTGGTGTACGACCTCTGACGCACCGCCCCGCACGCCGCCACCCCAATACATTCCCCGTAACACACTCACGCAACAGAGCAAAACATTCATTTCACTATGAGACACCTCTTACCCCTTGCCCTCCTTCTCGCCTCGCTCACGATGCAGGCACAGGAGGTTTCCGACTCCTTGCAGCAGCCTAAGAAGCGCGGCATAGTCACCCGTTTCCTCGACTACTTCAACGATGCCAACAAGGAGAAGAAGAACAAGCGTTTCGACTTCAGCATCATCGGCGGCCCGCATTACAGCACCGACACTAAGTTCGGCATAGGTCTCGTCGCCGCCGGACTCTACCGTCACGACCCAAACGACACCATACAGCCGCCGAGCAACGTGTCGCTCTTCGGCGATGTCAGTACCGTGGGCTTCTACATGCTCGGTGTGCGCGGCACACACATCTTCCCCGACGACCGCCAGCGCATCGACCACACCGTCTATTTCTACTCCTTCCCCTGCAAGTTCTGGGGCATGGGCTACGACATGGGCAACGACGATGCCAACCGGAGCGACATGAAACGCTGGCAGGCGCAGATGAAGGTGAGTTGGCTGCTGCGCACCGCCCACGACCTTTTCGTTGGTCCCACAGTCGCCGTCGATTACGTTATAGCCCGCGAAATACAACGCCCCGAACTCTTCAACGGTCAGCCCCGCCGCACACTCAACTTCGGTGTGGGCGCGACACTGCTCTACGACACGCGCGACAACCTCACCGCACCGAAGCACGGAGTGTATCTCTCCTTGCAGCAGATGTTCCGTCCCACATGGCTCGGCAACACCTTCGCCTTCTCCACCACCGACCTCCGCACCAGCGGCTACATCCCCGTGTGGAAAGGATGCACCTTCGCCGCCGACTTCCGCACCACGCTCAACTTCGGCAATCCCTCATGGGGCATGATGGCTCTCCTCGGCAACAGCTACTCAATGCGCGGCTATTACGAGGGACGCTACCGCGACAAGCACAAGATGGAGGCGCAGATAGAGCTGCGGCAGCACATCTGGAAGCGCAACGGCATGGTGCTGTGGGCTGGGGCAGGCACCGTCTTCCCCCGCTTTTCGGCGATAGAAATGAAGCAAATCCTCCCATGCTACGGCATCGGCTACCGCTGGGAATTCAAGAAAAACGTGAATGTCCGCCTCGACTACGGCATGGGAAAGGGCGGACAGAGCGGGTTCATCTTTAATATAAATGAGGCGTTTTAGTTTAGAAGAAGTTAGAGAAGTTAAAGAAGTTAGACGAAGTTAAAGAAGTTAGAGGAAGTTAAAGAAGTTAAAGCCATTACCTTTGCTGCTTCATAATTCATAATTAGGTTTTGCCGCCAATATCAGTTCTCAAAGGTAATGGCTTAAATTCTTAACTTCTTAACTCCTTAACTCCTCCTTTAAAAAAACATCAGTTCTCAAAAGTAATGGCTCTAACTTCTCTAACTTCTTTAACTTCTCTAACTCCTAAAAAAATCCATTCAATAATGAAAAATCCCATACCCTCCCCCCGTTTCCTTCACACCTACTGCGTGGCGGCACTTCTCGTGCCCAACATCGCTCTGTGCTTCACCGAGCGTATGCCGCTCCTTGCGTGCCTCGCCGGCATACTTCTGCCGCTGGGTGCCTACTCCCTCGCCATGTCGCTCTCGCGCAAGACGGGGCGGACAGTGTGGATTCTCTTCCCCATAGTCTTCTTCGCCGCCTTCCAGATGGTGCTCGTCTATCTCTTCGGAGGAGGCGTGATAGCCGTCGATATGTTCCTCAACCTCGTCACGACAAACCCCGGTGAAGCCATGGAACTCCTCGACAACCTCGTCCCTGCCGTCGCCGGCGTGTTCATTCTCTATCTGCCCCTGCTCGCCATCGCCGCATGGCAGTGGGCGCGCCACATCACCATGCCGCGGCAGCAGATGCTGCGTCTGCGCCGCCTCTCGTCCGTTCTGACGGGCGCAGGCGTCCTCGCCGTGCTGCTTTGCTATGCTGTGTCGCCGAAAGCCTCAGACGAAAGGAAAACGCGTTCTTACAGCATCGCCGACGACCTCTACCCCGTAAACGTGTTCTACAACCTCGCACTCGCCATCAACGAGAGCCACCTCTCCGCCACTTACAAGGAGCGTGTGGCCGACTTTACCTTCGGCGCGCTACCCACGCACGACAGGGATTCGGCGGAAGTCTATGTCCTCGTCGTCGGCGAGACATCGCGTTCGCGCAACTGGCAGCTCTACGGCTACCCACGCCCCACCAATCCCGAACTCAGCCGTACCGACGGACTCCTCGTCTTCCGCAATGTCACCTCGCAGAGCAACACCACGCACAAGAGCGTGCCGATGCTCCTCACCGCCGCCGATGCTGCCTGCCACGACCGCCTCTACCATGAGAAAGGCATCATCGCCGCATTCCGTGAGGCGGGTTTCCACACCGTCTTCGTCTCCAACCAGCTGCGCAACCACTCCTACATCGACTTCCTCGGCGAGGAGGCGGACACCGCTGTCTTCATACGCGAGACTGCCGCGGCACGCCACGACACCACCTTCAGCGACGAGCGTCTGCTGCCCTACATGAAGAAGGTGCTCGCAGAGGGACACCGCAAACTCTTCATTGTGCTCCACACCTACGGTTCGCACTTCAACTACCGCGACCGTTATCCGCGCAGTCGGGCACGCTTCCTCCCCGATGCACCCACCGACGCCAAGCCCGAAAACCGACCCTTCCTCATCAACGCCTACGACAACACCATCGTACAGACCGACCATATCCTGGCATCCGTCATCGCCATGCTCGGCGGACAGCATTGTGCCGCCGCCATGCTCTACACCAGCGACCACGGCGAGAACATCTTCGACGACGCACGCCGTCTCTTCCTCCATGCCTCGCCACGCCCCTCTGCCTACGACACCGATGTGCCTCTCATTGCATGGACATCGCCCGAATACGCCCGTCGGCACCCCTCAGTGGTGAAAGCCATGCAGGGCAACACCGCAAAGGGCGTGCAGAGCAGCGCATCAATCTTCCCCACAATGCTCTCCATCGCCGGCATCCGCACCAAGGCGTGTGCCGACAGTCTCTCGCTCACCTGTCCCTCCTACCGTCTCGGCACACGCCTGTATCTCAACGACCATAATGAGGCGGTGATGCTGGAGGAGGGATGGGATTAGGAATTAGGAGTTAAAGAAGTTATCACTCGCTGCGCTTGTTAGAAGTTAAAGAAGTTAAAGCCAAATGCTTTGCCAATTCTCACTCGATAACACAGCGCAACTCGACTAATTCTTAATTATGAATTCTTAATTATGAATTGGCAACATAGGAGGTCGAGCGTCCCGCTCGACAACACGAAGTAAGTATGCCAATTAGGAGTTAGGAATTAGGAGTTAGGAATTGTTTGGATGATGTTGTCGAGCGGGACGCTCGACCTCCTATGGTTAGCAAAGCTAATGGCTTAACTTCTGACTCCTAATTCCAAACTCCTGACTCCTTACCCGATTTCACCAACAATTTCGGCGGTTTGAAAAGAAGCCTTCTTTACTGTGAAAAGAAGCCTTCTTTGTGATGCAAACAAGCCTTGTTTACAATGCAAACAAGGCTTGTTTTTTAGACATCAAATTTTCAAAAAAGCGACTGTTGGCGGACATTAAAATCTGTAATTCGTCGAGTCTGCGCTAACTCATTAATTTCTTGTTTCTCCGTTTTTTTGCTAAATAAAACTATTGCTGTCCGGTAAAACTTAAACGAACATAATAATCTGTAATCTACTCAACCCTCGGTCTAAGGTGTAGATCGTTCGGTTATCAGTTCATAGAGACTGAGAAGTATGATGCAAAGCTTACATACAAAAGTTCTCTAGTTCTCGCCCTGTCGTGGCGGATTTGAGGTTAAGAAGATTCTGCGAGCAGGGTCAGTTGCGGACATAGTGCTCGTTTTTGTACATCTCCACCACAATCTGAGATATATCGACATAGTCAGTGTTGACCATCACGCGGCAGGGATAGCCATGATATACAAACATTACACCATAGCCCTTATGCCGATTTGGATACTGGGCGAACACCTTCAGCGGAATGTTCTGAGCCAACAATTCTTCGACAAGCAGAGTCATGGCATGAGGGGTACAGGTCTGGCCAGCACGTGCGACAATACGGAAATAAGACATATGGGGAGGCGTCTTACCCGTAAGACAGACCATATAGGGTTCGACTTTCAGATTGTGATATGTACATGCAAAATCTTCTATCTGCACAAAACCTTGAAAGGTGCTGGTCTTGTAGCCATTCTCCTTCAGCATCTTCTTCACCTCATTGGACTTGTATTTAAAGATATCTACAGGGAGCATGGCGGGATTGTCGAGCATCTCCATGAGCGAGATGCTTTGAGCAGGGGCGATAGTGTAGTCGGTCTGGTCAAACCAATAGCCCACCACTCGCTTTTCTGTCTTATAGTTTCCACCCGTATTTACTGTCTTGCACACCCAGTTTTCGGCATCCTTATGGCAAAAATATCTCACCGAAGTATTCTCCTGCTGACCGCTAAGCACCTTGGTCGTTTCGGTCTGATAGCCTTGGTCGTCATCGCGCTCGTAACTGACAGAGTAGTTGCTTGCGCCCCTCACCATTATTTTAGCCAACCGATGGTCAGTTGTGTAAGTGAATGTCTGAGTCTCGAAATCAGTAGTAATCTTCGAGATATATCCCGATGCATTGCGTTCTATCTGATATTTTTCGTAGTCGGCAAGTGCGGTGGACTTAGATTTATCCAAGCGCCCGTCTTCACCGAAATAGTACATCCCTACGTCTGTAAGAATCCATTTTACATGCCCATACGCGTCAAAGGCGGCTGCGTCGTGATAATTCTGTGCGAACAGAGTGGTGAAAATAGAGCACAGGACAAGTGCAAGAGAAAATCGTTTGTTCATAATTATATTTTTTTGATACACATACAAAGTTACTTGTTTTTTTGTAATATCCTCCCTTCCTGCCCCCAAAAACTTTTTAGGCATAGCCATTATCCACCATCAAACTGCCGACAGTCACTTTCTTCTCCAAGAGGTAGCCACCAGCCCAACATAGTTCTTGGCATAGGTGCTATCTTTGCTCATGGTTATGTTTTATTTTAGCAAAAACAAAGATAACCAAAAGGGTTGATACCTCGTGAGAAGTGTCAACCCTAATTTATTTTGCTTATAAAAGTTTTACCGGACAGCAATAAATTCTATCTTGCCATAATCCTCCTTGGCAATGTGGTTCACCTCGTTGGGATGGAGGAAAAAGTCATTCTTGTCGTTGTTCATAACCTGGCTCTATTATTACCCTTTTAAACTGTTTATCTTGGCACAAACACTTTGCACATGGTCAAGCCCATAAAGCATTGAACGTGAATCAATACCCATCCACGAAAATAAAGTCTGAATTTTCTGGTATTCATTGACGATGTAACTTGTGTCTATTTCTGATGCATGAAGCCTGAAACAGATAGGTTCATGGTGTGCAATTCTATTTCTCAAACTGTTCACCTTGTCAAGTTCATTGAATATATAGGTGTTATTGTATT
>USEC01000063.1 GCA_900553595.1 uncultured Prevotella sp.
GTCTCGCTCGACAACACTGCGCAAGTCTGCCAATTATGCGCTCGGCTTTGCCGCTTGCTTTGCAAGAATTCTTAATTATGAATTATGAATTGTTTGGATGGTGTTGTCGAGCGAGACGCTCGACCTCCTAATTCGTAACTCCTAACTCCTATTATGCTATTGTCCGTTATTCCCCTTTAACTTCCGGCAAAACCTAACTTCCGATAACCTCAGTTTTTGACCCACCCTTTTAAAGATAGGTGTAAAAACGTAATAATTTGGACAACTATTTTAATAATCATTCGTGATTATCAAAGATTGTTTTTATCTTTGTGCACAAGGAAGTAAACGTACGGGCATTCATAGTACCGGCAATGAAAATCCGAATAGAGATTGAAACTGAAAACTTTCTGAATGTTTTGCCTGACACATAAAATAGAAACCGATGGACATGGAATATGATGTGAAAGATAAAATAGAGTGGACTGTGATTTTTGTCAGAGAATTTGGCAACCGGCATGGTTTGACATTAAAACAGTCGTTTAATTATCTGTTGCGCTATAAAGGCATCAGTTTTGTTGAACGGCATTATGACTATATGCATACCCAGTCTTTCACATCGGCGGTGAACGATATGACAGAATATTGCCATAAATTAGGAGGAGGACTTGCATGAAACTATATCATGGAACCAATCGGGCATTTGACGAAATAGACCTGTTAATGTCAAAACCTAACAAGGATTTTGGACGCGGCTTTTATCTGTCGCCTGACTATGAGCAAGCCCTCAATATGGCTCGTATAAAAACAGAGCAACAGCAAGAAGGAGAACCAATTGTTATGGTGTATGAAGTTGATGAAACCGAAATGCAGAAATTACAAATGCTTTGCTTTGAAGAATATAATGAAAAATGGGCAGAATTCATACTTGCTAATAGGAACAATAAAACTGGTGATTCTGTTCATCAATATGATGTGGTCGTCGGGCCAATAGCTGATGACAGAGTTGGCGTGCAACTCTGGAAATACGAAAATCAGCTAATTGATCTTCCTACACTTGTGAGAAAGTTGAAATACATGAAGGGAATGACTATTCAATATTTCTTTGGAACGGAAAAAGCGGTATCACTCTTAAAACAAGTAAAATGATGGCGGATGAGAAAATGATGATGAAGGACGATATGGTAACTAAACTTGCTGTATTGTTGATAGAAGAAGGAAAGACATCGACAATGTCAGAAGCTCTTTCAACGGTTCTGAACTCAGAGACTTATCAACTTTTACAGAATGACAATGCTGCACTCTACTACCAGAGTCCGCGCTATGTCTATGATTTTCTCGTGAATGAACTTCATGCTGGTAAAGCAAAATAGATGATTATGACAACAAAGGAAATTGACGAACGCTCATTGCTGAATGCACAACGCCTTTTTGAGTCGGGCGACATCACCAAGATGCCCGTTGGCTCCACGGCAGGACTTCAACAGATACACCATTATCTGTTTGAAGGCTTGTATCCTTTTGCCGGCGTTGTCCGTGACAGGAATATTGCCAAAGGCGGCTTCCGCTTTGCCAATTCTCTCTATCTTGAGGCTGCCCTTGCTGCCGTGGAGAAAATGCCCGAAGATACCTTTGAGCAGATCATCGAAAAGTATGTGGAGATGAACGTGTGCCATCCGTTTATGGAGGGCAATGGCAGAAGCACCCGCATCTGGCTCGACATGATGCTGAAACGTTCTCTCGGCAAAGTGGTAAATTGGCAGTATGTGGACAAAGACCAATACCTTTTGGCAATGGAACGCTCCCCAATCAACGACCTCGAGCTACGCTATCTGCTCTCGCAGAACCTTACTTCCGACACAGAGAACCGCGAAGTGATATTCAAAGGAATAGAACAGAGCTATTACTATGAGGGGTATGAGAAGTAAAGCTGTCGAAACAAAAGAAGATTTCTTTCGAACCCACACATTCATGCTACGGATGAATGGAAGGTACAGCCGAATCTTACCGGCTCTGCCAACGAAATACAAAAGGATGACAAGCACAGGACAAGTACAGGACAAGTACAGGACAAGCACAGGACATCTTGCATACGGGGAGTGCTAACACCATGCGTTTGATGGTGTCATTGGCAATCAAATGTCCTGGTGGATTCACGGGATATTCCGATGATAATGATCTTTTTCATGTTGATGGCTTTATGTTTTTTGCAAACTTACAAATAAAAAAGCAGGAACACGGGTTTTCCCATGATTTTTTTGCCGGACAGCAGAAAATTTAAGAAATGCTGTAGTGTTCTGCCAGCTCCCGTTTTGACTTAACCTCTGCCACAAAGCCGCGTGAGATAGTGGAGCGCATGAAGCGTGAGCAGACTACGCATTTGGGCAAGGATCTTATGGATGGACAAGACAGAAGTCGGGGCATTCTTATGGCGTATTTTGCATAGGGGCGTTAAAAGCTTTGATGAAGTCATCTGCAATACAGAAAAAATCAGTAACTTTGCCCTTGCAGATTATAGCGATTGTCGTTTGTAAACAATTGGTGTTTGGCAATGTTGAAATAGCGGCAATTTCGTTGAGTCATAAAAATATTCAATCACTTATATCCGTTGAACTCACGTTAATTAAAAACTTAAAAGACTATGAAAACAGATTTGATTTTAAAGAATTATGAGATTGCCAAGGAGCGTTATGCCGCTCTCGGCGTGGATACAGACAAGGCCATCGAGGCATTGGAGAAGACTCCAATATCTCTGCACTGCTGGCAGGCTGACGACGTCGTAGGTTTTGAACGCGGCGAAGCAGCCTCTGGCGGCATACAGAGCACAGGCAATTATCCCGGCAAGGCACGCAATATTGACGAACTTCGTCAGGACATCGAGAAAGTGAACTCGCTTCTGGCAGGAACGTTCCGACTTAATCTTCACGAAATTTACGGCGAGTTCGGCGGCAAACCGATTGACCGCGATGAAGTGACGGTAGAACAATTCAAGGGTTGGATGCAATGGGCAAAGGAGCAGAACATGAAGCTCGACTTCAACTCCACTTCATTCTCACATCCCAAGAGCGGCAACCTCTCGCTCTCCAATCCCGATCCTGCCATCCGTGAGTTCTGGATTGAGCACACAAAGCGTTGCCGCCGTATCGCCGATGCTATGGGCAAGTTCCAGAACGACCCATGCATCATGAATATCTGGGTGCATGACGGCTCGAAGGATATAACCGTGGAGAAGGGCCGTTATCGCGAAATATTGAAGAATTCGCTGGATGAGATACTCTCGGAGGACTTGCCCGACATGAAGACATGCCTTGAAGCAAAGCTCTTCGGCATAGGTCTGGAAGCTTACACCGTAGGTTCACACGACTTCTATGCCGGCTACTGCGCCAAGAACAACGTGATTTACACTCTTGATACGGGTCACTACGAACCCACAGAGAATGTCTCTGATGCCGTGTCGGCCCTCTTGCTTTTCGTGCCGGAACTGATGCTCCATGTGTCGCGCCCGATGCATTGGGATTCCGACCATGTGACACTCTTCGACGACAACACACGCAACCTCTTCTTGGAACTTGTCCGTGCCAACGCTCTCGACCGTGCACACATCGGACTCGACTACTTCGACGGTTCCATCAACCGCATCGGTGCCTACATCATCGGCGTGCGTGCTGCCCAGAAGTCGCTGTTGCAGGCATTCCTCGAACCGCTCGACACTCTCCGCAGATATGAGGACGAGGGCAAGCTGTTCCAGCGTCTTGCACTTCTTGAGGAAGAGAAGACACTGCCGTTCGGCGCTGTGTACGACTACTTCAACCTCAAGAACGGCATACCCGTAGGCGAGGAATACATAGCCGCCGTTGAGAACTACGAGGCAGAGGTGCTTGCCAAGCGTGTGTAACCTTCATGTGCAGGAAGAGAATATGGAAATATTCATCGGATTGTTAATCATAGCTGTCGGGGCTTTCTGCCAATCCAGCAGCTATGTTCCTATCAATAAGATAAAGGATTGGAGTTGGGAGTCTTACTGGATGGTGCAGGGCATTTTCGCCTGGCTCGTGCTGCCTTTCTTTGGAGCTATGCTCGCCGTGCCGGCGGGGCATTCGCTCTTTGAACTGTTTTGCGGGCATGGTTTCAATGTGGCAATGACGATGCTCTTCGGTGTGCTTTGGGGCATAGGAGGCTTGACATTCGGATTGTCCATGCGCTATCTCGGTGTGGCATTGGGGCAGAGCATTGCTCTCGGCACATGTGCCGCCTTGGGTACAATCATGGGACCGGTGCTGCTCAATGTCTTTTTCCCGGAGATGAACGCCCTCTCGTCGCTCACCTTCAGCGTGATTCTAGGTGTCGTTGTCACGCTTGCGGGTATAGCCGTCATCGGCGTGGCGGGCAGCATGAAGGCGGCATCGCTTTCCGAAGAGGAGAAGAAGGCGGCTGTAAGGGACTTCAACTTCACAAAGGGACTTGCAATAGCGTTGCTGGCAGGCTTCATGAGCGGATGCTTCAACGTGGGACTGACATTCGGCAGCGACATCCACTTCGGGTCATTGACCCCCGACATGTACAAGACTTTGCCAGCCACATTGCTCGTGACGCTTGGCGGATTCATGACCAATGCCGCCTATTGCCTGTATCAGAATGGCAAGAACCACACTTGGGGCGACTACCGGAACCGCAAGGTCTGGGGCAACAACATCGTGTATTGCGCTTTGGCGGGTGCCTTGTGGTACAGCCAGTTCTTCGGACTGTCGCTGGGCAAAGGCTTTCTCACAGAGTCGCCGACACTCATGACGCTGTCGTTCTGCATTCTGATGGCACTCAACGTGGTGTTCTCTAATGTTTGGGGCATCATACTGAAGGAATGGAAAGGCTGCTCGCAAAAGACCATTAACGTATTGATCGCAGGCATCATAATCTTGATTCTCTCAAGCTTTCTGCCGCAGATCATCTAAAAAAAACATCATACAATGAAAAGAACTATTATGACATCGGTGCTTACATTGCTCGCAGCAGTCTTGTTTGCACAACAACCAGTGCAGGTGAAGGTGGTTGAAGGGACACTCGAAGGCATTGACGAATCGGGGATAAAGACATTCAAGGGCGTTCCTTTTGCCGCACCTCCGGTGGGAAAACTTCGCTGGAAAGCTCCGCAGCCGGCAGGGAAATGGCATGGCGTTCGCCAAGCAAAGGAGTTTGGCCCCAACCCTATGCAGCAGGACCTTTTCGGCGATATGAATTTCGGGACAAAGGAAATGAGCGAGGACTGTCTGTACCTGAACATCTGGACTCCGGCAAAGAAGATGAACGAGCATTTGCCGGTGCTCATCTACTTCAATGGCGGCGGACTGATGTGTGGCAGCGGTAGCGAACCGCGCTATGCCGGCGACGCTATGGCCCGAAAGGGAATCATTGCTGTTACGGCAAACTATCGCGAGGGCATATTCGGATTCTTCGCTCATCCGCAGCTCTCAAAGGAAACCGCATATAAAGGCTCTGGAAACTACGGCTTCCTCGACCAGGTGGCAGCAATAAGATGGGTGAAGGATAATATCGCTGCTTTTGGCGGCGACCCTGAGCGCATCACCATCGTTGGTGAGTCGGCGGGGTCGATGTCGGTAAGTGCCCTTATGGCTTCACCTCTGTGCAAGGGCTTGTTCGCTCAGGCTATGGGGTCGAGCGGTTCGGTCATAGGCATGAAGAAAGTGGCAACACTGAAGAATGCCGAGAAGAGCGGCTTGGAGGTGGCACGGAAACTGGGTTGCAAGAACATAAACGAGATGCGGGCCATTCCTGCCAATGAACTGATGGAGAAGGCGAATGTGAGAAATATTCCGATGTATAATATCGACGGATACTTCTGGACAAAACAACCTTATGATGTCTTTGCAGCCGGCGAGCAGACCAAGGTGCCGTTGCTCGTAGGTGGCAACAACCAAGAGATGAACGCAATGTACATCCTCCACGGAAAGACTCCTACCATCGACAACTTCAAGGAGGCTGCACGGGGCACTTTCGGCGATGCTACCGACGAACTGTTCCGTCTGTATGGACTTAATACCGATGCTGATGTCATGGGACAACCGGGCAACAACCTTGCTGGCGACTGTTTCCTCGACTATTCCACATGGAAGTGGGGCAACATGCATAAGCTAACAAGCGGACAGCCGGTCTATCGCTACCGCTATTGTCATCCCCGTCCGGATATGAGAATTAAAGACAAGGTGGCAGGACTTGCCGGCGGCGTGAAGGAAAAGACTTCTGACACTCCCGCAATGCCGAAGTCTCTCGGCGCTGTGCACTCCGCCGACATAGAATATGCTATGGGTACACTCCCCACAAACCGCGTGTACGACTGGCAACCTGAAGATTATATGGTTTCTGATATATTCAGCAACTATTACGTCAATTTCGTAAAGACCGGAAATCCTAACGGCCTCGGACTCGTCGAATGGCCGGCTACAAACGGAAAGACAATAGCTCCGGTTCTGCAAATCGATGTGAACACGTTGGTGAAGGAAGACGCAGCCATGGAAAAACGCTACGAAATTATGGACAACATATTTTGGAAATAGCGAGTGTAACAAAAAAAAGGCGGTGTGTCAAAACGGAAGTTAAGCTTCGCTGGAAGTTAAAGGAAAATAACGGACAATAGCATATAGGAGTTAGGAATTAGGAGGTCGAGCGTCTCGCTCGACAACACCACCCAAGCAATTCCTAACTCCTAATTAGCAGACTTGCTTTGTGTTGTCGAGCGAGACGCTCGACCTCCT
>USEC01000064.1 GCA_900553595.1 uncultured Prevotella sp.
AGCGGCAAAGCCGAGCGCATAATTGGCAGACTTGCGCAGTGTTGTCGAGCGAGACGCTCGACCTCCTAACTTTTTACTTTTTTACTCTTTTACCTTTTTACTTTTTTACCTTTTTACTTTTAAACAGCTCTTTTACTTTTAAACAGGCGGATTAATTTCCGATAACTTCTGCTAACTCCCGTTTTGACACACGGCCTTCCGTCAGCCTTTCATCCTTGCCGTAGCCAGAAGCAAGGCGTAGTAGAGCATCACTCCGCTGACGAGTCCTGCCAAAGCATCGATGACATAATGTGCCTGTATATAGACTGTGGAGAGGCAGAGGAACACATAGAACGGCGTGAGAAGATAGAACAGACGGCGGTTGCGGCTGCGCCATGCAAGGAACATGCACACCGTGGCGATGCCGACATGCGACGACGGGAATGCCGCCGTGGGGCGTTCGCCGGCAGCCTTGGCGTCCTCCACCATTTCGTAGAACACTCCGTCGGTATAGCCCGGCGTGGGAAGGCAGTCGTTGTGGAAGTTGAAATAGTCGTGCAGACTGGGGAATACTCCTGCAAGGACATTGTCCATGCCTATCGCCTTGTAGTAGAATGTGGGGCCGGCGACGGGTACGAAGATGAACACCACATAATATATAAAGAACGAGGCAAGTATTATCACCGACGCACGCTCAAACTCCCGGTAGCGGCAGAAGAAGTGGAAGAACACGATGAGGGCTATCATGGGATAGTAGGAGGCGTAGCCCAGACTCATAAGCTCGCTTATCACCGGCGATGAGAAGTTCTTGGCGAAGGTGAGTGCGGGCTGGTAGCCGAAGAAGTTCTGCTCCATCTGCGCGAACACATGGTCGAGATTGGGGAACATACGGTTCAGCTCGTAGGTGTCGGGATACCACCACGACAGCAACGCTATCTGTACGCAGACGCGCACTCCGCGTGTGAAACGGCAGGGTACAAGGCGGTAAACCACCCATAGGGCGGCGATGATGGCGGCGATGCGCGCCCTTCCCCATATCATGGCGTCGGGATTTTCCACCTTGGTGAAGGTGAACATGATGACGACGAGAGTCAGCGCCATGTAGGCGAGTACAATCCATTCAAGGGTGAGAAGCCCTCGTTTGGGCTTCTTCTCTATTGCAAACAGTTGTTTTAAGAAATTCATTTCATTGTCGTGCCGTACGGCTTCAGGGGCGTGCCGTGCGGCTTTTTATGCGTTGTTGTTTGTGATGTGCGCTCCTTTTCAGAGCCATTTGTTCTCCTTGTACCATTTCACGCTGAGTTCCACACCTTTCTCAAGGTTGTAATGCGGATGGTAGCCCAGTTCGTCCATGGCGGGTTCTATGTCGCAACGCCAGTTGCGCTGGCGCAGGATGTGGTATTTGTCATTGTTCAGAGCTATCGGCTTGCGTGTGATGCGGCTTATGCGTTCGCCGAAGAATGTCACCACCTTGAGCAGCCATATCGGTGCCGTCACGCGCAGCACCCACGATGTGTGCATGGCGTTTTTGAGCAGGCGGCTGAAGTCTGACGACTGATACACCTCGCCGTCGGTGAGGAAATACTTGCGTCCGCTCATTCCTCTGTCGAGTGCGAGGAACACTGCCTGCACCACATCGAGCACATAGACGAAGGTGATGTCCTGACGCTTGAAGCCCACTGCAAAGTCGAAATGCTGCTTAATGCTCTTCGCCATGAGGAAATAGTCGGTCTCGCGCGGGCCGTAAACGCCGGAGGGACGGAGGATGATGTAGGGGAACTCGTTGCCGATGGAGTCGAGGTAACGCTCGGCATCGAGCTTGCTCTTGCCGTAGGCGGTGTTGGGTCGCGGCACATCATGCTCGGTTATGTCGGCGTAGGGCTGCTTTTCGTGTATGGCACCGAACACGCTCAGCGAGCTGAGATACACGAAACGCTTTATGGGCATGTGCAGTGCGAGCACAGCCTCCACCAGATGGCGCGTGCCTTCGGTGTTCACCCGGTGGAAGTCGGCCTTGTCCAGACACTTCGTCACGCCTGCCGCATGTACGATGTAGTCGAACTCGTGGCCGCCGAGCTGCTCCTTGAGCCGCTCTTCGGAGTCGAAGTCAAGCTCTATGAAGTTGATTCGAGAGTCTTGCAGATAACGCTTTGAACTCGTGCGGCGCACTGCTGCCCACACTTCCATACCTCTGTTCAAGGCTTCTTCTACTATGAAACTGCCAATAAAACCGCTGGCACCGGTTATCAATATTTTGCTTGTCATTGATGTCTGAAAACACGTTGTAGGGTGCAAAGTTAATGAAAATAAGGCATATAACGCTCATTTCTTCCCATGTAATGCTTTTTTCACATTCAAAATGCCGTTGTTTCAAACTTTTTTTGTTTATTTGCAGGACATTATATGTGCGTGTGGCAAGCGGTTGCAGACGGCTGTCCGGCGCGCGACGAACCCCTGACAATAAAAAAAACAAGACTATGGGAAAAGGAAAAAAAGGCGGCAAGCGCATGACAAAGAAACAGCTTGCCCCGAAACTTGAAGAGTTTTTCGCCTCCAATCCAGGCAAGCCGATGTCGTTCAAGGAGATATTCCGTGCATTGAAACTCGACACCCACCCACTGAAAATGCTTGCCATCGACATAATGGAGGAAATGGCATGGGACGACTTCCTCACCAAAGTGGCCGACAACTCCTACCAGCTCAACACCAAAGGACAGGTGCAGGAGGGCGTGTTCATGCGCAAGAGCAACGGCAAGAACAGCGTCACGCCCGACGGAAGCGACAAGCCCATCTTCGTGGCGGAGCGCAATTCCATGTGGGCTCTCACGGGCGACCGTGTGCGATTCGCATGTATGGCGCGCCGCAAGAACCACATAAAGGAAGCGCAGGTGATAGCAATTCTCGAGCGTGCGAAGGATACTTTCGTCGGACGCCTAAGCTTCGACCACGACCTTATAACGCTCATTTCACCCTCAAACGTTCTCGCCAACAGCATAATCATACCGCGCCGGAAGGTGAAAGGCGGCAAGGACGGCGACAACGCAGTGGTGAAAATCGTGGAATGGCCTGATGCCGACCACCGTAACATGATAGGCGAGGTGGTGGATGTGCTCGGAAAATCGGGCGACAACGATGTGGAGATGAACACCATCTTAGCTCAATACGGCTTGCCCTACAAGTATCCGAAGAACGTGGAAGAGGCGGCGGAGAAGATAAGTGCCGAGATTACGCCGGAGGACTACGCCGAACGCGAGGACTTCCGCGACACGTTCACCTGCACAATCGACCCGAAGGACGCCAAGGACTTCGACGATGCGCTCTCCATAAAGCCGATGAAAGACGGGCTGTGGGAGGTCGGCGTACACATTGCCGACGTGAGTCACTATGTGAAGGAAGGCTCCGTCATCGACAAGGAAGCCGTGAAGCGTGCCACAAGCATATATCTTGTCGATCGCACCATACCCATGTTGCCGGAGCGTCTGTGCAACTTCATCTGCTCGCTGCGCCCCGACGAGGAGAAACTGGCATTCTCCGTCATCTTCAACCTCGACGACGATGCCAACATAAAAGCCTACCGCATCGTGCACACCGTGATAAAGTCGAACCGCCGCTACGCCTACGAAGAGGTGCAGCAGCTGCTCGAAGACAACGGCGTGAAGGACGGGACGGGCGAGCCTGCACCTGCCGCTCCGAAGGGAGGATACAAGGGTGAGAACGCCGACGCACTCATACAGCTCGACCGTCTCGCCAAGAAACTGCGTGCGGCACGCTTCAAGAACGGCGCGGTGAAGTTCGACCGCGAGGAACTGCACTTCGATGTGGACGAGAAAGGTCGTCCCCTGCGCTGCTACTTCAAGCGTTCCAAGGATGCCAACAAGCTCATTGAGGAGTTCATGCTGCTTGCCAACCGCACCGTAGCGGAAAGCGTCGGCAAGGTAAAGAAGGGCATGAAGCCCAAGACTCTGCCTTACCGCGTGCACGATAACCCCGACCCGCAGAAGCTGGAGACGCTGCGCGAGTTTGTGGTAAAGTTCGGATACAAGATGAAGACCGACGGCACCAAGGGCGCACTGGCGCGTTCGCTCAACACGCTCATGTCGGCGTGCGAGGGCAAGCGTGAGCAGAACCTCATTCAGACGGTTGCACTCCGTGCCATGATGAAGGCAAAATACTCCATCCACAACATCGGACACTTCGGTCTGGCATTCGACTATTACACGCATTTCACATCGCCCATACGCCGCTATCCCGATACTATGGTACACCGTCTCATCACGCGCTACCAGCAGGGCGGACGCTCCGCCAACAAGGAGCACTATGAAGAACTGTGCGAACACTCGTCGGAAATGGAGCAGATAGCCGCCAATGCCGAGCGCGACTCGATAAAGTACAAGGCCGTGGAGTTCATGAGCGAGCGCGTGGGAAACACCTACGACGCGCACATCTCAGGCATACAGTCGTACGGCATCTACTGCGAGATTGACGAGAACCACTGTGAAGGACTCGTACCCATGCGCGACCTCGACGACGATTACTACGACTTCGACGAGCGCAACTACTGTCTCGTGGGACGACGCCATCACCACAAGTACCAGCTTGGCGACCCCATTCGCATCAAAGTGGCTTCGGCAAACCTCGAAAAGAAGCAGCTCGACTTCGCGTTGGCAGATGATTGAAATGCCAGTCGGCACGAACTGAGGAGTGACTTTAAGGAATAAAAACAAGACAGGGAAACCTGAACAGTCAGAACATTTGGTATGCTTGCTTGATAAGCATAAAAACTTCTGGTTCTGACTGTTCAGGTTTCCCTTTTTTTATTTTACATTTTTAGATAATTTTTTATTTTCTGGTAGCTTATTATAATAATATTATACTGGTTCATCTGTCAAGCTCTCGGTAAGCATTTTCTTTATTAATTAATATAATAATTATAATATAATTGCTAAAAACAAATTCTACCTATCAATTGTATATTTGTATCGCTATATTCGTCCACAATTCATGTTTTTTATATCATTAATCAGCATATAAAGCTCTCATAGCATAAATATACATTTAATATATATTTAATAAATATCACATTTTCCCTATACTATACAATCGCATTTAACACATATTTTAATTAATATTGAAAATTCGCGTATCATAAAATCACATTTTAATGAACTCCAACCTAAGATATAACACCTCCAACTGCTCCGCATAATATGCACAGTGCTGCACTCTTTACCATCTGGGCAATATCCGATGACATACCTTTATTCACAGCTATCGAAACAATAAATAATATAAGAAAATATATCACTCCATACAATGCGCCCCACATAAGCCTGTTGCGTTTCATACTTTTGGCAAGCAAAAGACCTCCGCACAGAGCTGAAAGACCATATGTAACATATATCCCTACTGATATTATGCTGTCTGAAACCCTGAACTTATACAGGCAGAATGAAAGCAGCAGAAGTGCCGCAACTGTTATAACATAGCCCGCTATAAGTGTCTTTAATATAACTGATACTTTATTCATACATACTCCTGACTGCACCACTGAACCTGTGGATAACAGCCATCTACATTCATTATTCTCTATATAATATGAGATATCTGTATGCTATAGACTACATTTTGCAGTTCTGTTAATGGCTAATCTTTAAAATGCTATATATGGCTGTAAACAGTAACATTTTCTACTTTAACAGCAGTTATCATCCCTTGACAGTCCTTTACCAATACTGTAAAATGTTAAAATATAACACTTAAATGTGTTAACTATATTTTATATTAAGGATTGGAGGAACATTTCCTTGGACACTGACAGTTATATTCAACTTATAACTATTATTATTTTATTATTTCTTTCAGCTTTCTTTTCATCTGCTGAAACCGCATTTATGACGGTAAGCCGTATAAAAATCCGCTCGCTTATGGACGAAGGTAACAGGCATGCTGCTTTAGTAGCTAAGATTATCGACAATTCAGGCAAGATGTTAAGTGCTGTACTTATTGGTAACAACATAGTTAACATATCATGTTCTGCTCTTGCAACAACATTTACTATTAATGTATGGGGCAGCTATGCTACTGGTATCGCAACTGGT
>USEC01000065.1 GCA_900553595.1 uncultured Prevotella sp.
AAAAAAATATCGCTCAAGAATAGAACTTGAGCGATATTTTTTTGATGTATATATAATAGCATCGCGGAGACACTTATCCCGAACTCAGGTTTATAGTGTAAATTGTGCGATTTTATAAACCCAAATCGTTCATTAGATTTTCGCTCTGTTTCGTCTTTGTTTCGAGCAGCTTGCAACGTTTGTATTTAAGCCATAGCGGACTATGGTGAAACGTGGACGGCGGCAAGATGACGAAACAAAGGCGGAGAAGGGTGGAAAAGAAAGACATATTCTTTTATAATACGCCTGTTTCGGTCTAATGACCGGTTTGGGATAAAGGAGAGACTTGTGAAGACAATAAGCCTTGCGCAAGATTCTGTTTTAATAATAATCACACTAAAAAATTAATAAGTTTATGGCAACAATCAAATTGAAATTCCGTGCCTCGTCGGTGCCGGGGGCTGAGGGCACATTGTATTATCAGGTGATTCACAAACGAAATGTGAAGTGGATAAGCACCGGCTATCATGTCTTTCGTAATGAGTGGGACGAGAAGGCTGCCACCTTGCTTGTTCCGCCTTGCGGCGAGCGGAGGGCAGAACTGCTTCTTGTGAGGTCGGCGATAGCATGGGAACTAAGGCAGCGGAAGGAGGTGGTCTGTAAGCAGGAGAACTCGGGCAACGACTTCTCCATGAGCGAGTTGTGCGAGGCGTTCAGCCGTTTGAGTCCATGCAAGACGGTGTTCGCATTTCTGCAAGAACAGGTGTCGAGGCAGGAGCGTATGCTGCGGCAGGGAACAGCCAGGACTTACACCAATGCCTACCGGCGCTTCAAGGAGTTTCGTAAAGACGCCGACCTTACCTTCGACGAACTCACGCCGGGGATGATGGAGGAATACGAGGCGTGGCTCATAAACCGTGGCTTGAAGCAGAACACCATCCGCTTTTATCTGCGCACCCTCAACACCTTGTTGTGTAAGGCTGCCGGCGAGGGAGTGCTGCCTGCCGACAGCCATCTGTTCAGCCGCGTGCGCCTGTCGTATGTCAAAACCACCAAACGTGCCATATCCGAGGCCGACATCCGCGACATACAGAAGCTGCGGCTGCCCCAAGGCACCATCATGGCTTTTGCCCGCGACATATTCATGTTCAGCTTCTACATGCGTGGGATGCCGTTTGTGGACATCGCCTTCTTGAAGAAGAACGATTTGAGGAATGGGGTGTTGAGCTATTGCCGAAAGAAGACCAACCATCAGCTCACGGTGGAATGGGAGCGTGAGCAGCAGGAGATAGTGGAGCGTTACACCCGTCTGACCGAGGGTACGCCGTACATGCTGCCCATCATCCGTAAGACTGACGGGACGGAATACCGCCAGTATCAGCGTATGCAGGAGAACATAAACCGTGCGTTGAAGAGAATCGGCGGCATGATAGGTTTGAAGATGCCTCTCACCGCTTATGCCGCCCGACATTCCTGGGCAAGCATTGCCCGTGACATGAACATTCCCATCACCGTCATCAGCGAAGGCATGGGGCACAACTCCTACAAGACGACGCAAGTGTATCTGGATTCCATCGACACTTCACGAATAAACGAGGCAAACCGTAACATCATACGAAGAATAAGCAAGGGGAGGTGAGCAAACGATTGTTAGGCAGAAGCCGTACATGCTTCTGGAATGTTTTACAAATGAGCATGTCTTCTGATGTAAGACAAGAATATGTTGCAAAGATACTGTTTTTTTTGCATTCACGCCTGTTTATGCTCGAAAAATTTCCGACTTTCTGTGATTTTATGCAGAAAAATTTGACGCTTTTATCGGCTTCACCCGCAGAAGCGATTGATTTTCAACGGGTGTACGCTACACGCTTGTCTTACATCAGAAGACACGCATATTAACAGACTGAGACACAAAGCCACAAAGTAGCAGGAATGTAAAACTGTCAAGTCAGCTTGAAGTGTTAAGCATTCTAACTTCTTGACTGGACATACAGACATGCATACGCCTCAATAGTATGATTTTATGAACAATGTTATTGTGAAACCGGGGTGGTCGTCACAAGTGATGACAGCCGGCAGTGACATAAAGTAGATAAAGAAAATGACGCAGGTTTGCTCGCTTCCTTCTTCTACAGCCGACGTAAACGGCATGTATGACAACAAACGTTTACCAAAGGGCATCCATATAGTTGGAGCTGATGAAAAGTCGGCCCCAAAAGTAAAAGGAATGCCCGATGGCGAAGAGACGGAGACACCGTGGGGGTATCTGTTTATCCAACACTTTGCAGCGGAAAAATTTGACCGTAAACTCGAAGAAGGCAACTTTGAAGGCGATTTCGTCCCACAGTGTTTCATTCACCGCACCATCAGCTATAGACACAAACCGAACGGCAAAGGCATCATAAAAGAAGCGAAGCCCACCGTCAGCGGACTCGTCTTCCTGCGTGGAAAGACGGAGGAGCTGAGGGCTTTTCTCAAGAATAATTTCCCACGATACCACCTTGTGAACAACTGCATGACAGGCGAGCCGGCCTCCATCAAGAACAGCGTCATGAAGCCGTTCATGAAAGTCATGGAGTCGGAGCCGGAACGCGTGACATTCCTGCGCGACCCTTTCATAAAGTTCGCCAAGGACCATGTGAAGCTCCGTGTGCTGACAGGAGTCCTGGCAGGGCAGGAGGGTTATGTAGTCCGCATCCTGCGCGACCGCCAGCTCGTCATGGACTTCGGCGGCCGTGCCGTAGCCATCAATAATGTGCATAACGAGGACTTTGAGATAGCCGAATGACACAGACATCACAAAATCGCTGAATACATGTAGATGACAACCGATTTTTTCACATTTTCCCGTCAGGCGATAGCCAAAGACAACGAAGCCGGACGCTGCGACGTGGCACACAGCCGTGTGGCCACACTCAGCTGCCTGGCCAAGTACTTGGGGCAGGAGCAGATGCCGTTCAGCGCACTGTCGCCCGGCTTTATGGTGCAATTCGAGAAATGGCTTATAGCAAGCGGACGCAAGGAGTCCACCGCCCGCTTCTACCTGAACCAGATAAACGCCCTTTGCAACGTGGCAGCCCGCGACGGCATCGTCCCGAAAATGCGCCTGTTGAAAGGCGTCAAGGCCACCATACCGGCAAAGCAGGAGCGCGAACTGCTCACGGCCGACGAACTGCGCCGTATGCGCTATGCCGACCTGTCCGACTCAAAGTCAATGACTTTCGCCCGCGACATGTTCTTCTTCAGCATCTACGCCCGAGGCATCAGCTTCACCGACATTGCCCACATCAGGAAGACCGACATCAAAGGCTTCACACTCACATACACCTCGCAGGTGGCAGGCCAGTCCCGCATAACAGTGCGATGGGACGCCGCCATGCAGGAAATAGCCGACCGCTACCCCTCGTCCACGGAATATCTGTTCCCGTTCATCACATCCGACAACAAACTCAAGGCAAGCCGTGATGTGAAGCGGGTGCGCGAGAACATGGTGAATGCCTTCAAGCAGATAGCCCTCCGCTGCCACCTCTCCGTCGTCCCATCCATGTTTATGGTGAAGGACATCTATCAGCGTGCTATCGACGGGGTGAGCGTGAGCCGGATAATCTGAGTCGGCTTGCTCCCGATAGCTGATAGGCGGAATTAAAAAGAAGCCTTAATCGCCTTGCAAACAAGGCTTCTTCGCTGCATAAACAAGCCTTGTTTGCACAGCAAAGAAGCCTTGTTTAAAAGTAGAAAAGCTGTTTAAAAGTAAAAAAGTAAAAGAGTAAAAAAGTAAAAACGATAGGAGGTCGAGCGTCCCGCTAGACAACACTGCACAAGGCGTCTCATTATGCGCTCGGCTTTGCCGCTTGCTTTGCA
>USEC01000066.1 GCA_900553595.1 uncultured Prevotella sp.
TATTTGTGAGACTACCAACTTTTTTATGAACTATTCTTATCCCGAACTGGGGTATGTTTTGCACATCTGCGACATGCTTTCTGACGGCACTACAAACACGAAGATACCATTATGATAGATTACGATCTGTACCGATATTCACTTGTGGCGGCTATTTCGCTCATGCTCTTTTTCAGTGCGACCTTTGTCTTTGGCAGGCATCCCGACTCTGCCGCCTACCGTCATTACACCGCCGCCCGCCGTCGCATGGGTCTGGCCCTGCTTCTTCTTTCGTTCAACTATTCGGTGCATCTGTTTGCGGCGCCCCGCTTCTCTCATCCCGAATGGGGCATCCTCCTCAACATCTGCACCTATTTTCTGTCGTCGTGGCTTTTTGCCAGCAGTCTGATGTCGCTTCTTGTCCGCGACTTCAACTCGCCCCGCCGCGACCTCATCAATGTGGGCTGTTGGGCGTCGTTCTCCGCCGTCAGCGCGCTCGCTATATGGATTTCGCCTCAGGGACTGTGCGATGTCATTGTGCTGATAGCCTTCTCCCTTGTGTTCATGCTCTACTCCCTGCGCCTCGCCGTGATGCTCATCAGGACCTACAGGCGTGCCGTGCGTCTGCTCGACGGCTACTATTCCGACAACGTGGCGGCGTACGTACGCTGGGTGTCGGTGTTCACCTATCTCGCAGTGTTCTACGGAGTGGGGCAGGGTGTGTTCACGTTCATCCCCGACCGCTATGTGTTTCTGTGGATACTCTCGTCGATTCCGTTCTATTGCTACGGCTACATCGCCTACACCAACTATGCCCTTGAGGTGAAGATGGTGGATGAGGCTATCGAGGCGGATGCCGAGGAAACCGCGCTGGTGGAGCATGACGGCGGCGAAGGGTCTGACGAAACGGAGGGGCAACACATGCGCAACGCCAACGATTCGGTGGTGGCACGCCAGATAGACCGCTGGATTGAAGAGGGCAACTTCACGCACCAGGGACTCACCATAGCGCAGCTCGCGCAGCAGATATGCACCAACCGCACCTATCTCTCCGCCTACATCAACCGCCATTACCGCATGTCGTTCCGCGACTGGATAAACTCCCTGCGCCTCGACCACGCCAAGAAGCTCCTCACTACCACGCCCGACCTCACCATTGCCGACATTGCGCAGCGTGCCGGATATATGTCGCTGAGCAACTTCACACGCCTCTTCACGGCGAGCGAGGGCATTCCGCCGGGACGGTGGAGGAAGGAGAAGGGATTGTGAATTGAGGGACTCCCGTTTCAAAATACAATTCCCCGAAATAAAAAGAAGCCTTGTTTGTGATGCAAACAAGGCTTCTTTGCTGTCCAAACAAGACTTCTTTTGAGTGCAAACAAGGCTTGTTTGCAGACCCGTTGTAACTCTCTTGAAAATCAATGGATTATGGGTGAGTGTAGGAGGTCGGGCGTCCCGCTCGACAACACCGGCCAAGGCAATTCATAATTCTGAATTCATGATTTGTAATCGGAGCTAATGCCTCGGTCGAAGCCTTGCGTGTCTGCTTGCGTTTGGGAGTGCTCGCATTCATGTTTATAGCCCTATTGCTGTTTGGGGCTTTGGCGTAAATTTCCGACATCAAGACTGTAAAAACTTGCTGTAAATGTTAAATAACAGCTGTATAAAGCAATATTTGCCGTAAAAAATTTACGGATAATGTAATTTTTCCGTATTTTTGCAGGCAGATATTCACCAATAAGTATTGTCATGTTAGCGAAATTTGCAGTCAAGAACTATAGAGGATTTAAAAAGCGTATCGAGTGGGATTTGTCTCATCCGAGCAATTATACGTTCAACAACGACGCTGTCCGTAATGGCATTGTCCGCAATGGCATTATCTATGGACCGAATGGAGCCGGCAAGTCAAACTTCGGATTGGCTATATTCGACATCGCCAATCACCTTTCCCACAAGTGGAAGAAGCCCGACTACTATCTGAATTATTCTTGTGCGTCATGTCACGACGAGCCTGTCGAGTTCGATTATACATTCGTTTTCGACGGTTGTGTAGTGGCATACAGTTATAGCAAGATGGCGTCGGAACTTAAAGGCGATATTATCAGTGAGAAACTGGCAATAGACAACAAAGAGGTTCTCGTTAAGGACAAAGACGGGTTGTCGGTTTCCGAAGAGTTCGGTTTGACGCCTGTTGCCGTTCAGAATCTGAAGGACAGTGCCAACAACATCTCCATTGTCAATTATCTGTTGGGTTCCGTGCCGCTTCCCAGTGGGCATGCTTTGCTGCAACTTCGTGATTTCGTGGAGAATATGTTGTTCTTCAGAAGTCTTGATTATCGTGAATTCATAGGTTTGAAGGAAGGCGGCAGCAACGTTGAGGAGTATATAGTCAAGAACGATCTTGCCGCTGACTTTGCTGCATACTTGAAGGAAGTGAGCGGGCAGGAGTATGAGTTTGCACCTAATGCGCAGGGCGACAACACTCTGTTCTGTATAATGGAAGGCGTGAGAATCCCATTCCAATGGGTTGCATCCACAGGTACCAGAAACCTGGAGTTGCAGTATTACTGGCTGAAGGAGATGAGCAACGCCTCTTTTGTCTTCATCGACGAGTTTGACGCATTCTACCACCATGAACTCTCCTATAAGATTTGCAAGCGGCTGTTTGAAGGCACCAACCAGGTGTTTGTGACCACCCACGACACCTTCCTCCTTTCCAACGACCTGCTTCGCCCTGATTGTTTCTTCATTCTCAGAAACAACGAAATCAAGGCTATATGCGATTTGACGGACAAGGAACTCCGTTTTGCCCATAATCTGGAGAAGCTGTATAGAGGCGGAACATTTGGCTTATGATTCTGTTTGTGTTTGAAGGTGATGAGCGTGAGCCCCGTCTGTACAGAACTTTGGAGAGGCTCTATTTCCCGAAGGAGAATGACAACATCATTTGTTCTTTCGGGAACAACATATATGACCTTTACAATGAACTGATGGAATATGACGGGGGAGGGGACATCGTCTCCGTTATGCGTGAACGCCTTGCAGCCAGAGGAGACTCTGCGTTGAGCGGTATCAGAAGTTCTGATGTTTCGGAAATATTCCTTTTCTTCGACTATGACTTTCATAACTCCCAGCTTTCGGTTGGCGAAATCAACAGGAGAGTGGAAGAGATGCTGGCGTTGTTCGCTGACGAAACGGAGAACGGAAAACTCTATATCAACTATCCAATGATTGAGTCAATCTGCTATACCAAGTATCTTCCCGACAGGGATTATGCCCGTTATGCCGTAAGCAGGGAACAGTGCAGGGACTTCAAACGCCTGGCCCGTGATATTTCAGCGTACAGCAGCCTCGACCACATACTGTTCAAGGATGGTGAGACTCCCACCAAGGAAAAGTATATTAAGGTGAAAGACAATTGGGAGTATCTGAAACGGATGAATGTCTGTAAGGCCAATCTGCTCGTAAATGGAGTGGACGCGATGCCGGAAGAGAAGGCGGACATCAGCCAACAGGCTATATTCGAAAGGCAGGTATTGCTGTATGTCAAACCGGCCGATAGTGTTGCAATATTGAATTCTTTTCCTGTCTTCATATACGAATATATGAAATGGGCGACATGAAAACTATACGGAAAGGATAGTATGTTCAGGTTTTTCTTTTGACTGAATTTGGGTAGGGCGGTAAAGTCAAAACGGAAGTTATCGGAAGTCAGGCTTCGCCGGAAGTTAAAGGAAGATAACGGACAAT
>USEC01000067.1 GCA_900553595.1 uncultured Prevotella sp.
CGTGCGAAGACGGGGTCGAAGGCTATGCTGAGAAGCGGCCGGTAGAGCAGCGCGAACGCCACCGTCACAACCACCGTCACGACGGCAAGCAGCACAAGGTCGGCGGTGCTTATGGTGAGGATGCTGCCGAAAAGGAACGAGGGCAGGTCGGTGGCAAAACCCGGCGTGAGGAAGCTGCACAGTATGCCGATGCTCATTCCGAGCGTCCAGAACATGGCGATAGCCGAGTCTTCACGCACATTGCCGCGCCGCGACATCCACTGTATGCCGAAAGCCGAGAGCACCGAGAACGCCATTGCCGACGCGACGGGATTGAATCCCATATAGACGCCGATGCCTATGCCGCCGAACGAGGCGTGGGTGATGCCGCCGCTGATGAACACCAGCCGCCGCACCACTATGTATGTGCCGACAAAGGCGCACACGATGCTTGCAAGAAACGCTCCCAGAAGGGCGTTTTGGAAGAATGTGTATTCAAGAATGTCCATCGCTCACTATCATTACCACCTCGTCCTTTATCTGGTCGGGCAGTTCTATTCCGCGCAGATTGAGGCTCCGGCACCACCCTGCCACCTCCTCTCCGCGCATGGTGGAGAGGATGTAGCCGAACTGTTCGGCCTCATCGTCGGTGTATTCCGACGAGGGACGGCCCCGGAAGGCGTCGAGTTCCTCGTCGTCGTAATATTCTATTTCCTTCGTGGCTGCCTCCATCATGCACTCCTGCTCGCACTTGTCGTTGCCGCCGGTGCATGTGGCACAGGTGGCTTCGGGCTGCACCGCCTCGGCAGGTTCGGCTCCACGGCGGCGCATAAGCAGCTCCGCCACTGCCACGACCACGCCCAGCACCACTATCGCTGCTACAAGTATCCACATGGTCAGGCCTCCTGTACGCCGACTTCCTCGACCTTGAATCCCGCCAGACGCAAGTGCTCCCAATACTGTGGGTACGACTTCGTCACCACCTGCGGATTGTTGATCACAAGCCCCGGAAACCTGAATGCCGCCGGAGCGAAGGCCATCGCCATGCGATGGTCGTCGTAGGTATCGATGGGCAGCAGCCTGGCGTCGCACTGTTCGCCGTCCCAGACGAGCGTGTCGCCGTTCTCGTCGTGCAGCACATAGCCCAGCTTCTTCATCTCACGCTTCAATGCCTCGATGCGGTCGGTCTCCTTTATGCGCAGACTCGCAAGCCCCGTGAAGCGGAAGGGTATGTTCATGAGGCAGCATGTCACCACCACTGTCTGCGCCAAGTCGGGCGAGCCTATGAAGTCGTAGTCAAGGCGTGGCAGGAAAGTGGGCTGCTTCTTCAGCTTCACAGCCACCGCCTCGTCGCCGTCGCGACGGTCGAAACGTGTCTTCACGCCAAGCAGCGAGAAGATGTATTTCACCACCGAATCGCCCTGTTTCGACGCATCATGCAGACCCTTGAAGCCGAGATGCGCCTCGCGGTCGGGGCAGAGAGCCATCATTTCATACCAGTAGGACGCTGCGCTCCAGTCGCTTTCTATCGTGTAGCGGCGCTGACTGTAAGGCTTCGCGCCCACGCTCACGACATCGGCATCGGTCCAGTCGGCATCAGCGCCAAACTCCCTCATAGTCCAAAGCGTCAGGTCGATGTAGGGTTTCGACACCACTTCGCCCGTCATGCGCAGTTGCAGACCATTCTTCAGCACCGGACCTATCATCAGCAGAGCCGAGATGTACTGCGAACTCACGTTGCCCGGAATCTCAATGTAGCCGCCTTCAAGCGGCCTGCCCTTGATGCGCAGCGGAGGGAAACCCTCGTTCTCCATATACTCAATGTCGGCACCGAGGTAGCGCAGCGCATCCACGAGCAGCGCAATGGGGCGTTGCTTCATGCGTGGCGTACCCGTAAGGATGTGCTCGCCGGGCGTAGCGGCGTAGTAGGCGGTGAGGAAGCGCATGGCAGTGCCCGCCGCCTTGATGTCCACCACCGTGTCATTGCCGTTCAGGGCATTAATCATCACCTCCGTATCGTCGCACTCCGAGAGGTTCTGCGGAATGATGTCGCCGTGCGACAGGGCGTGTATCACCAGCGCACGGTTGCTCACACTCTTCGAGGGCGGCAGGTTCACCGCCGTGTCAAACGTGTCTGGCGCAGTTATTCTGTATTGCATTTTCGTCATTGTTTTTGTAGCGGAAAGCCGCCGTTCATGCGGCGACGGCTTTCCGAGTACAAAGATAATGAAATAAAATTTTACTTACAAATAAGTTAAGTTTGAATGACACCACTTTACATAGTTTATCATTTTCCGCCCCACAGCTGCTATTCTGCAAGAAACGCAAACCACGGCGCGCGCCGAAGCCACGCATCGCCGTCGGACAACCGTAACACGTTCATTTACAAACAATTGCACCAGCACTTCACAACAACAGCTTTTTACACTTGAAAAGAAGCCTTGTTTGCATCAAAAAGAAGCCTTGTTTGTATCAAAAACAAGCCTTGTTTACAATCAAAAGAAGCCTTGTTTGAAAACCGACGATTTCCCATTCGTTTTTTCAATACATTTCCATGGAAAAAGAGTTTATTTGAAAAAAAAACTTCAAATTAATTTGCATATATCGCACATTGTGTGTACCTTTGCACCGCTTTTACAGAGCAACGGGATGTAGCGCAGTTGGTTAGCGTACACGTCTGGGGGGCGTGTGGTCGCTG